>JAZOTD010000001.1:0-42523 GCA_045657465.1 Clostridia bacterium
AGACTTTTTATATTTTTTTTGTTAATATTGTATTAATCTAATTTTATGGAGCCAAATATGAAACGAAATGACTTAATCTCTGTTATTATTCCCATTTATAAAGTAGAAGATTATTTAAGAAAATGTCTTGACTCTATTTTAAACCAATCATACACTAATTTAGAAATAATATTAGTTGATGATGGAAGCCCCGATTCTTGTCCACAAATTTGTGATGAATATGCGAAAAAAGACCCTCGCATAAAAGTCATTCACAAAAAAAATGGTGGCCTGTCAGATGCTCGAAATGTCGGAATTGAATCTTCTTCTGGAAAATACATATCTCTTATTGACAGCGATGACTATGTAAATAAATATTTCATTGAAACACTCTACAAACATTTAATCGAAACTCAATCTGACATTGCTATTTGCAATTACCAAAAAGTGTTTGCGAGTGATGTTATCGATATAAAAAATCGTTTTCCTGATAGTGATAATTTTATTTATGAAAATGATGACAAATTCTCACCATTATATACACGATTTGGAACACCTTTTGTTGTAGCATGGAATAAATTATATAAGGCTGAAATTTTTAAACAACACAACATAAGATACCCTCTTGGAAAAATCCATGAAGACGAATTCGTAATTCATGAACTTTTAAATGTTGCAGAAAGAGTTTGCTTTTTTGAAACTCCCTTGTATAACTATGTTATCAGAGATGGTAGCATAATGAGTCAAAAATTTTCAGAAAAAAACATATCTGCTTTTGATGCTTGTATCAATAGAATTTTATTTTATCAAAAACACAATCCAATATTTGTAGAAAAAGCAATTAAGCAACTGCTGCACAGACTCTATACAAATTATCATAAGTTTACTAAGCAATCAAAAAAAATTCTTAAACAAAAATTTAAAACCATCAAAAAACAATTTAAAATAGAAATTAAAAATTTATCTTTTAAGGAAAAGTTAAAATTATTTATTTTTAAATATTTTAAATTTATCTATTTTATAAAGTATAAATAATACATTCAAAACCCTATTGCCAAAACATAAGTTTTATGATAAATTAATAAAAAGGAGAAATTTTATGAAAGAAAGATCTTATGTTATGATTAAACCAGAATTTGCAAATAGTCCAGAAGCTATTGCAGAAATTAAAAGGAGATTTTTGGCAGCAAACCTAAAAATCGTTGAAGAATCTTATGTTCAATACGACAAAGAATCTGCTGAAGAACACTATGATGAACACAGAGAACAACCATTTTTTGGTGAGCTTGTTGATTATCTTTCAAGTGATAAATCTTACGCAATGATTATTGAAGGCGAAGATGCAATCAATAAAATTAGAGAACTTGTTGTAAGAGACAAAAAAGCAGGACCTCAACCTGGAGATATTAGATTTGACATTCCAGTGATGTTTGGACTTCCACTTGACTTAACAAAAAATGTTATCCACGCTTCTGACAAACCAGCATCTGCAAAAAGAGAAGAGGCTATTTACAGAGCCATAAAGGAAAAGGAAAACCAACAACAAAGACAATAAACAGTCTGTTTTTGTAAATATTAAAAAAGAGTGAACTTGTGTTCACTCTTTTTTTTACATCTGCCTTTCAAATTGTTTATCAGGTTGTTTCAAAACCAAAAACAACATTTGTCTGTCTTCTAACATATTCTCTGCATATTGAAGCCCGTCAACCAAAATATCTTCGGCTTGCAATTCTTCAATAACATAATAATTTGCCTCGCTAGCAACATTATATTTATCAGCTTTCTCTATTGCTGTTCTGCCATAAGACACAAGTTTCACTCTTGTTTCTGGATATTTTTCTGTTGCATTCCAAACCAAATTAAACGATTGAACATAACCATCATGCTCAGTTTCTTCAATTTTGTCGCAATGTGACTGGTTTAATAAATATGAAACGAGTGATTTATCTAAAATAACCAACTTTCCAGGAAACTCCCTGTAAAATTCAGCTAGCCAATTCAAAGGACATACTCCTTTTTCAACACCTGCTTTTATATAAAATTGGTCAACATTGATAATGTTTTTATCCATAAAAACTCCTTTATTAGAATACTCTATACACATATCAAATATAACACTCTAGTTAACCATAGTCAATATCAATTTAAGACATATAAAAAACACCACTTTCATGGTGTCTTTTCTCTGGAGCTACTGGCGGGAATCGGACCCGCGACCGCCGCATTACCAATGCGGTGCTCTACCACTGAGCCACAGTAGCATATATATTTCGCCTTCTCTTGGGCACTATTAAATTATATAGTGAACGGTGTTGTTTGTCAAGAATATTTTAAAATTAACAATTGTTATATATTTTATTCTTCAACCACATAAAAGTGATTCTTTATAATAAAAAACGCAAAAATGTTGAAAAATATATTAAAAATACATGAAAAATATTAAAAATAGAAAAGAGACTGCGAAAAGCAATCTCTTTTTTTATTTTATTCTTCATCTCCAGCCTTTTTGATTGAGAGTCCAATACGTTTTTTTGCAAGGTCAATTGAAATAACTTTAACCTTGACAATTTGTCCAACTGTGAGTTCTTCACTTGGGTGTTTGATATATCTGTCGCAAATTTCTGAAATGTGAACAAGTCCGTCTTGGTGAACACCAATGTCTACAAATGCACCAAAGTCAATAACGTTTCTAACAGTGCCTTTTAATGTCATACCTTCTTTAAGGTCTTCCATTCCAAGCACGTCTGTTCTAAGTTCAAGATGTTCTGCTTCTTCACGAATATCCCTGCCTGGCTTAACAAGTTCAGCAACAATGTCTTGCATTGTTGGAACACCAACACCAATTTCTTTTGAAACTTTTTCCTCACCATATTCAGCTACAAGTTCAGGGAGTTTTGCAACTTTTCCGTTCTTAACATCATCTTCTGTCATTTTGAAGATTTTTAAAAGTTGTCTTGCTGGTTTATAACTTTCTGGGTGAACTGAAGTATTGTCTAAAATTTCATCGCCATCAACAATTCTTAAGAAACCTGCACATTGTTCAAATGCCTTTGCACCAAGCTTTGGAACATTTAACATATCTTCACGAACCCTGAATGCTCCATTCTTTTCACGATATGCAACAATATTTTTTGCAATGCCTTCATTAAGACCTGCAACTCTCTTGAGTAGACTTGGGCTTGCTGTGTTTATATCAGCACCAACGGCGTTTACACAATCTTCAACAACGCCGTCCAAAACTTCAGTAAGTCTTTTTTGTGGCATGTCATGTTGATATTGTCCAACACCAATTGATTTAACATCAATCTTTATAAGTTCTGCAAGTGGGTCTTGCAATCTTCTTGCTATTGAAACAGCACTTCTTAAGTTGACGTTGAAATCAGGAAACTCTTCTGCACCGAGTTTGCTTGCAGAATAAACTGAAGCGCCAGCTTCTGAAACCACTGCATAGCCAACTTTTCTTTCTAGCGTTTTAATTAAATCTGCAACAAAAATTTCACTTTCTTTTGAAGCAGTTCCATTTCCAATTGACACAACATCAACTTTGTGTTTTGAAATAAGCATTGTCATAATGCGTTTTGCTTCATCAATCTTTTTGAATGGTTCTGTTGGATAAATCACGTTTGTGTCAAGAACAGTTCCGTTTTCATCAATAACTGCAAGTTTGCAACCCATTCTGTATCCAGGGTCAAAGCCCAAAATTCTCTTGCCTTTAAGTGGAGCTTCCATTAAAAGTGGTTTCAAGTTTAACTCAAAGTTTTTAATAGCCTGTTCGTTTGCACTGTCTGTTAAATCAGAACGAATTTCTCTCACAAGACTTGGTTCAATAAGTCTGTCAAAGCTGTCTTCTTGAACTTCTTTTAAAAGTTCAACAAAAATAGTGTCTGGCTTAATCTTATAATTCTTTTCAATAATTTCTAAACATTTTTCTTTGTTATATTCAACATCAACCTTTAAGAAACCTTCATTTTCACCACGGTTGATTGCCAAAATTCTGTGTGATGGAATCTTTGCAATCTCTTGTTTGAATCCGTCGTAAGTCGCATAAGTGTCAGCAGATGTTGCTTTTTCACTGCCTTCTTTGTCTTCATATTTGTTTGAATTGTCAATAACAGCTTTTTTAGCTTTTTTGGTTTCTTTTGCTTTTTTTATAACTGAAGAAATAAATCCTGATTTTTGCATAAATGCACGAAGTTCTTTTCTAAGATCACTATCATCACTAATTTTTTCAGCAACAATATCTTTTGCACCTTGAATTGCATCTTCGATTGTTTCAACGCCTTTTTCTGCGTCAACAAAAGGCATTGCCAATTCTTCAAGGGTTTTGCCATCTGCTTTTTGCGCCAAAATAATATCAGCCAAAGGTTCAAGACCTTTTGCAATCGCAATCGTTGCTCTTGTTTGACGTTTTGGCTTAAATGGACGATAAATATCTTCAAGTTCAGTGAGTGTTTTTGCCTCGTCAAGTTTCTTTAAAATTTCATCAGTCAACTTGCCTTGTTCATCGATGTTTTTAATAATAGATTTTTTTCTGTCTTCAAAATTTCTTAAATAACCCAGTCTGTCAGCAAATTGTCTAATAATTTGATCGTCAAGACTGCCATGCATTTCTTTTCTATATCTTGCAATGAAAGGAATTGTTGCACCTTCGTCTAAAAGTGAAATAAGGTTGCTAGAATACTCTTCTTTAATATTGAATTCTTTCGCAAGCGCCTGATAAATTTCCATAAAATACTTCCTTAAATAATTTTGCAAAGTGTTTTGCTTGCTCATTATATCAAATAAAAACGAACTTTTCAATTGTTTTAAGTTTTACTTTAAAATTAAGCCAAATTATACAAACTATATAATGATGTTACAAAATTTGTTTTGAAATTGAAAATTTATTTTATATAATGTTATTGTAGGAGAGAAAGCATGAAAATAAAAATTTCAACAGAATCAACTTGCGACTTACCGCAAGAACTTTTAGATAAAAACAATATAAGCATTTTGCCATACACAATCATCTTGGGTGATGAAATGGTCACAGACAATGCAGATGTACCTGCAAGAATTTTTAAATATGTAGAAGAAACAAAAGAACTTCCAAAAACAAGTGCAATCAATGAAATGCAATACAAAGAATATTTTGAATCTTTGCTTAATGATTATGATGCAGTTGTTCACCTTTCGCTTTCAAGCGGACTCACCTCTTCAACATCACACGCACAGACCGCAGCTGAAAAACTTAAAAATGTTTATATTATCGATTCAAAGTCGCTTTCAACTGGTCTTGGTCTTTTGGTTTTATATGCTGCAGAACTTGCTGAAAAAGGCGAAGATGCAGAAACTATTGTTAAAAAAGTTGAACAAAGAGTTCCTTATGTTCAAGCAAGCTTTGTTGTTGAAAGACTTGACTATCTTTACAAGGGTGGCAGATGCAGTGCCCTTTCACTCTTTGGTGCAAACCTTTTGAAAATTCGTCCACAAATCGTTGTTGCTGACGGCAAAATGAAACCAGCAAAAAAATATCGTGGAAAAATGGAAAAGGTTATCGAAAACTATTGTGCAGACACTCTTGCAGAGTTTAACAATGCCGACAAAACTCGTGCTTTTGTAACATACACAACTGCAACACCAGAAATGGTTGAAGCTGCACACAGTGCTCTTGAAAAAGCTGGGTTTAAAGAAATCTATGAAAGCACTGCTGGCGGAACAATCACTTCACACTGTGGTGAACACGTTCTTGGCATTCTTTACATCAACGACGCAAAATAATTAATCACAAAAAAACAACTCTCAAAATTGAGAGTTGTTTTTATTTTAAAATAAACCAACAATTAAATAACTGAGTGGAACCAATATTATCGCCCCCACAACATTAAATAAAGTGTCAAGCCCTATATAAAACCATGCACCTCTTTTGCGTGGCAAGTTTTCTTTGTTTGAAACTTTGATATATTCTTTTAAAGCAATGATTCCTGAAAGTGACGAAAAAATAATTCCAAGACTCGCGACATTAACTGACACTAGCAACGATGCATAGTTGTTTGTAAATTTTGAAAGCAATATTGCTGTTGGAACATTTGAAATAACCTGACAACTTAAATATGCAGTGATGAATGTGTATTTATCAACAATCTTGGTTAAAAAATTTGTAACCGTAGGAATTCGTGACATGTTACCTGAAAAAATAAAAAACAAAACGAATGTGAGCGGAATTGTGTAGTCAACACCCAAAAATGCTTTTCTGTCAACAAAAATCATTGCAAGTGAAACCAAAATTAATGAAATCCACCAAGGAACAACCCTAAAAATTGCAAGTAAAACAAGCACAAACAAAACCAATAAAATTGTTAATTGTTTTTTGTTTATCGTTTTTGCATAATCATCTTTGAATTCAATAGGATCTTTTTTCACAAACATGCAAACTGCTACAATTAAAACAAAGGCGATCAATGTTGGCAAAATCATTATTTTCAAAAACTCCAACAATGACAAATCATAAAATGAGAAAATATATAAGTTTTGCGGATTTCCAATAGGCACCAACATTCCACCCAAATTGCTCGCAATGTTTTGCATAATAAATGTAAACGCACAATACCTAAGATTGTTGGTATATTTCAACACGATATACGATAATGGCAAAAGCGTCAAGAGCGACATGTCATTTGCATTAAAAATAGCAGACACATATGTTAAAAATATTAAACACATAATTATGCTTCGTGTAGTTTTAAATTTTTTAACAATAAATCTCGCAACCGTCTCAAAAAAGTTAATGTTAATAAGCCCCGCAACAACTAGCAGTATCAAAAATATAGTTGAAATAGTGCTCCACTCAAAATACTCACCATAGCCTTTATCTGGTGGCACAAAAATCATTGAAACAACAGCCATCAAAACAACTATTGAAAAAATAAAGTTTGTTTTGAAAAATTGAACAATCTTCATCATAACAGACCTAAATGTTGTTCTTTGGTTACTTTCTACTTGAATTTCCATTAATCCCCAACCTTTAATTGATAATTAGACTATAACACACTCACAAAAAATTGTATACTTTTTCACATGTTCTTTTATTTTTTTTCAAAGGGTTGCGATTATTTTTGTTTTGCTTTAAAATGTTTATAGATTAACAATAAGGATATAGCCATGCAAATTAAAATCAATCATGCAAATTTTGGATATAACGGTGACAATCTTCTTGAGGATTTTTCATTTGAAGTAAACACTGGAGAAAAAATCGCAATCATTGGCAGAAATGGAAGTGGAAAAACCACCCTTCTAAAAATCATGACAGGTGAACTTGAACTTCATCAACCAGACAACCACGCACCAGTATTTGTTAAAATTGGGTCACCTAAAATTGGAACTTTAAAGCAAATGACCTTTGACAATGAAAACATTTCTCTCATTGACGAACTTTTAAAATGCTATCAACCAATCCTTGACCTTGAATCAAAATTAAATGAAATTCAACAAAAACTCGAAACAGATTATAACGACAAACTTATTAGTCAATTTTCAAAACTACATGACGAATTTGAACGTCTTGACGGATATTCTTACAAAAGCGAACTTTCATCAGTGTTGGCATCTTTTGGGTTTAGCGAAGAAGATAAATCAAAAAAACTTTGTGAATTTTCTGGAGGGCAAAAAACTAAGATTGCATTTATAAAACTTGTGCTTTCAAAACCAGATTTGCTTTTGTTAGATGAACCAACAAACCACCTAGACATCAAAGCTGTCAGCTGGCTCGAAAACTACATTTCAACATACAAAAAAGCCGTGCTTATCGTTTCGCACGACCGTGCGTTTTTAGACAACACCATTAATGTTGTTTATGAAATTGAACACAAAAAACTTAAACGTTATGTTGGAAACTATTCAAAATTTTTGCAAACCAAAGCAGAAAATTATGATCAACAGCTCAAAATGTATGAAGCTCAACAACGCGAAATTGCTGACATAAAAACATTTATTGAACGATTTAGATATAAAGCAACAAAAGCAGCCGCAGTTCAATCAAGAGTTAAATATCTTGAAAAACTTGAAATTATTCCAATGCCACAAAAAAGTGATAACAAAGCATTTCGCTCAAAAATAAAACCAGAAATTGAAAGCGGAAGCGAAGTTTTAAACTGTGTAAATCTCAAGATTGGATATGACAAAACAAACATATTGTCAACTGTAGATTTTAAAGTTATGCGCGGAGATCGCCTTGCCATTATTGGCGGAAATGGACTTGGAAAATCAACACTGCTTTCAACTTTAATGGAAAAAATTCCACCAATTTCTGGTCACTTTAAATTTGGATATAATGTTGAAATTGGTTACTTTGAGCAACTCGCATCAAAATCAGATAGCGACAAAACCATATATCAAGAATTTTATGACAACTTTCCAAAACTAAATGACAAAGAAGTTCGTTCAGCGCTTGGTGCATTTTTATTTTCTGGAAATGACGTAAACAAAAAACTCTCATCACTTTCAGGTGGCGAACTTGTTAGGTTTGAACTTTGCAAAATTTTTGAACGCAAGCCAAACACACTCATTCTAGACGAACCAACAAACCATATGGATATCACAAGCAAAGAAACCCTTGAAGCTTTAATTCAAAACTACACCGGCACAGTGATTTTTGTTTCTCATGATAGATATTTCACCAACAAAATCGCGAACAAACTTCTTGTTTTTGAACCTGGTGAAACCAAAGTTTTCGAAGGCACCTACAAAGAATATGCGAACCCAAACACAAAAAAAGTTGAAGAAATAACAAAAAAGATTGAAGCTAAACCAAAGCCTGAAAAGATTGAATATCCAATTGATTATGACGATCCAAAAGAAACAGACCCATTGCTTCAAATGAGTCCATATATGCTCGGTAAAGAAAAAAACAAAACCGAAAACATGCTCAAAAAACTCGAAGAAAAATCTGCTGAAGCAGAACAAAAACTAAAAAGTTTAAACGACGACTTTGTCAATCCTGAAATTGCAAGTGACTTTGTTAAACTCATGGAAATTCAAGCCGAAATCGAAAAAACACAAAGTCAAATTGACAAGTTTGCTGAAGATTGGATGACCACTTCTGACAAACTCTCACTCATAACTTCAATTTTAGACAAACCAAAAGAAGAATAAAGTGTTAACATATTTAACTATAATCATTGTCAAAATTTTAAAATTAATTCCACAATAAATCATAAACAAGGAGAAATTTTATGAAAGTAATGCTCGCTGGAGATTTTATCAATACCGGCTCTAGACTTTGTGCAGAATTTAATGTTCCTAAAGACAAAAAGATGACTGTTTTGTTTTGCAATTATCCTTTTGAAACAGGCACAGAATATAACAACGCACAAAAAAACGCGTTGAAGAGAGCTTTCAATGTTGAAAAAATTATTGACTTAACAGAAGACTATGACTTTGCAGATAAAATCGATATCATATTTGTTAATGGCGGTTATGGACTTTTCAACACTATTAAAAAATTTGTAGATTTTCAACAAGATAAAAAAATCATTGAACTTGTTAAAAATGGTGCCATTTATATTGGTGAAAGCACTGGATCAATTTTGGCATGCAACCTTTGCTACCCACCAATCTATGACACAGGTGATGGATTGTTGCTTGATATGGAAGAAAAATATAAAAATTTCAAGGGTTTCAATTTTGTCGATAAATCTTTAATTGTTCATATGAGCAAATATAGATTCCCAAAAAACTTTGTTGATGGAAATGCTCCAACTTATCGAATTATAAATAGATTCAGTTCTGGAAAAAATCCTCTCAAAGCCGGCTTAAAAATGATGCACATATTAAGACAAAAACAAATACCTTATTTTTCAATTGCTGAAAACGAGGTTTATATCATAAATGGTGATAGGCAATATAAAAAATCAGTTAAATGGAACCATTTGCCGGTTAAAGAAAATGTTGTTACAAGTGCAGAGAAAAAAATCATTGCAAGTCTTAAATAAAAAACAAAAACACTCAAATACTGAGTGTTTTTTTGTCGTTAGAAATCTATAATTCCCTGCCACCAGAAAACTTCGCTCTCATTTGTTGCTCTTTCTTTTGAATAAAACTCTCAAGATGTTTATCTATATGTTTTGCGTCACTATTATATAGTCTTTGGTAACTCTCATTTCTTGTTTTTTCCATACATATAGAGTGAGAGTAACTAAAGGTATTTATACCATTTTTTCTAATTTCAACAAAACTCGTGCATGAATTATAAAAAAATGAAAAATATTTTTAAGTTTGACATTTTTTTTGACAAAGAAAAATTTTTTATGTATAGTAGAATTATATAAAGGAGAAAAAATATGGTAGATAACAGCAAAGAAGTAAGAAAACAAATTTTAAGTTGCATCGGAAGCATTGCAGCTGCAATCACAATTGTTACTTATTTAATTTTGGCAATCAACTCAACTTGGACATTTATTGACGGAACATCATTCATTTACAATGTTTTGATGGTTATTAGAACATGGGCTCCACTTATTGTTGTTGGCATCACAGGTCTTGAATTCGTTTCAAATAAAAACCTTATTGTTAGAGTTGTGTTCTATGTAGCAATTGCACTTGTTGTTGTATTCTTGTGTCTTCCTGATGCATGGAGTGATTTTGTAGGTATTGTTAACAAAATCTAATAAAAAAATAGAAGCCTTCACGGCTTCTTTTTTTGTGCATAAATAAAAGAAAAACAGCACGGATTAATCTGTGCTGTTTTTTGTTGTTTTATTTTTTCAAGAGTTCTTTCATGTGTGTTTTATATTGTTCAACACCTGGTTGGTTAAATGGATTCACTCCCAAAAGATATCCACTCATGCCGCATGCAAGTTCAAAGAAATAAACCAAATATCCAAAGTTATATTCATTGATTTCATCAATAGAAATTACAGCGATTGGCACTCCTGCTTCTTTGTGAGCTTTTACAGTTCCTTCAAAAGCCGCTTTGTTTAAATCGCTAAAGTTTTTGCCATCTAAAAACTTGATTGGACTGTCAAGCGCAATGTTTGTGAGAGCATTATCTTTCAACGGAGTTTCAACATGCAAAAATGTTTCTGCCAAGATTGGTGTGCCTTGTTGAATAAATTGGCCAACTGAATGCAAGTCTGTTGAGAAAGTTGCTGGACACACATACATGCCTTTTTTGTCTTTTCCTTCGCTTTCTGCAAATAGTTGTTGAAGCCATGCACCAAAACTAGACATCTTTGAACTAAACGTTGAATAAAGCTCAACCTTTTTGCCAAGTTTTTTGTTTAACAAATATCTATAAATTGCATATTTATATGCTGGATTTTCTTCAATTTCATTGGTGTTTAGCGCCATGTAGGCATCATAAGCACCTTCCATAATTTTCTTAATGTTAAGCCCTGCAACAACAAATGGAAGCATTCCAACAGATGAAAGCACTGAATATCTTCCGCCCATATTGTCAGGAACTGTAAGTGTTTCAACGCCATCAATTGGAGCTCTTGAAATTAAATAACCTTTGTTTTTGTCAGTGGTATAAATCATACGTTTCTTATAATCGTTTTTATATTTATTTTTCATAAATCTTTCAACAATATTAAGAGTTGCCAAAATTTCAACAGTTGTTCCTGATTTAGAAACCACATTCACAGTAACGTCTTTGTTTTTTAAATATTCAAGTTTTGCATTAAGGTCAGCATAATCAAATGTGATGCCCGCAAAAATCACTTCAACCTTGCTGTTTTTTCCAAGCATATCAATGCCGGCTTTCGCGCCTAAATATGACCCACCAATACCAATAACCAAAAGTGCATCAGAATTTTTTTCAATATCTCTGGCAAGTTTTTGCACCTTTAAAAACTCTTTTTTGTCATAGGTCACTGGATAATCAACCCAAGTAGTTCCCGCACTTTTGTCTGCCGAGTGCAAATTTTCGTGAATGTCACGAACCTTTTTCACAAACTCACGTGCATAAATTTCTTTTTCATTAATGACCGCATTTGTTAAATTTAAATTCATAATTTCCCCCTTTATTCAAATAAAAATTTTCCACCAACAATGCCTGCATCACCAGTATATTCTGCAATCACAATATTTGTTTTCACTCCAATTTGCTTAACGTAAACGTGATTGTTTGTATATTTCATAAGTGGTGTGGTGAGTCTTTCTTTTTCATTAGAAATAGAACCACCCAAAACAACAGCTTCTGGCATGAATATGTTATATAACGAAACAATGCCATTGCCTAAATTTTGAATATAGTTTTTAAACACATCTTTTGCAACGGCATCTTCATCTAAAAAGTCAAACACTGTTTTTCCGTTAACAGTTGATGGTTTATATTTTTTCCACATTTTTGACTCTGGATGTTGTTTCATGGCAAGTCGTGTTTGAACCGACAACGCCCTTGTGCTAGCAACGGCTTCAAAACAGTTTTTGTCACCACATGAACAAGCCACGCCTGTGTCAGTAACTTTCATATGCCCAACTTCGGTTGAATAAGGAACACTTATGCCCAAAATCTTTCCGTCAACCACAACTCCGCAACCGATGCCCGTTCCAAGTGTTAACATAATGAAGTTGTTATATTTTTTGCCCGCGCCAAGCTTGAGTTCAGCAAGCGTTGCCACATCAGCATCGTTTGCAATTTTAACAGGAACTGTTAAACGACTCTCAAGTTCTTCTTTAAGTGGAAATTCTCTCACTTTCAAATTTCCAGAAAAGCGAATCACACCCGTTTGTGCATTCACAAGTCCAGGAACACCCGCAGCAACTCCACAAGAATCTTTAACCAAAAGCCCTGACATATCTTCAAGTTTGTTAATCAGTTCCATTATACTATCAGTCAAATAGCTTTGATTTTCTTTTGGTTCTGTTTGAACTCTACTCTTGCAAATGATATTGTTGTTTTCATCGACAATACCACCTTTTATGGTCGTTCCACCAACATCAATACAAAAATAATATCTATCCATCATAAATCTCCATATTCATGATAACATAAATTTTTAAAAAAGAAAAATTTTTTTAAGCACAAAAAAAGCTAACATATCTGTTAGCTTTTAGAAATCAAAAATTCAATGAATTTTTTTGGAGCGTATGCTAATGTATCTGTCATATATCCGCAATAAATGTCAAGTTTTGGAAGTGTGAAGTTTAAGTTAAACTTTTTAAGTGTTCCGTTTTTAACATCTTCTGCGATATAGTCTTCTTGACAATAACCAACGCCATTGCCTTCTTTAACAAGCTTAATCATTGCTTCGGTTGTCCAAGATTCAATAATTGGATTAATCTTAACACCTTGTGTTGCATTTTTCAAAAGTTTAATTTCTTCAGAGTTTTGTGAAGAAATAATAAGTGGCAAGTTTGCTAGTCCGTCAATGCCAAGTGGCTTGTCGTTATAATATTTATCTGTTGAAAAGAAACAATGTGGATAAGATTTGAGATATTTAATTTCTGTTTTCTTATCTGCAGAAATTGGTTGACTGTCGATAACAATATCAAGGTTTTGAGTTTGAAGCATGCTAATCAAATCTGGAATTGGCTTGCTCACAATTTCAATTTTGATATTTGGAGATTTTTGTCTAAATTCTGTGATAACATCTGACAAGAACAAAACCGCCAAATAAGATGGAACACCCACCTTAACAACACCAGTTTTAAGCCCCGCCATATCCGAAATGGTCATTTCGCCTTTCCAAATAGAGTTGAATGCACTTGAAATATATTTATAAAGAATATCTGCTTCATTTGTTGCACTCATTCCGTTTGCTTTTTTATAGAAAAGTTGAATGCCAAGTTGTTTTTCAAGTTCTTTAATATTGTGGCTGACAGCAGGTTGTGAAATATACAAAAAGTCAGCTGCTCTTGAGATGTTTTGTGTTTCATAAACAACTAAAAAGCTTTTGTATAAGTTGTAGTTAATGTTTGAAAACTGCATAATTTTCTCCCCTAAATCGTAAACGATGCTATTATAAATCAAGACACTCATTTTGTCAATGGCTATAAATAAAATTTATTTTATATATCAACTTTTTCATACAAAATGACATATATAAAAATTGACGTAAACGCTGATTTTCTATTACAATATAAATAGTAAAACCTTAGGAGAAAATCATGAAATATAATGAATCAGGCGCATTTATTTTAAGCGAAACAAAAAACGGCGAAAGAATTGTTTCTTGTGGTGGAAGAATTTCAACCAGGCCAGGCACAGCTGTTGAGCTTTACAAAAAAGCAACCGATAAACAAAAGAACTTAAACCTTGTTTCAAAGGTTGTTGCATCAGGTCACAAAACCGTGCTTGAACATCACAACTTCAACATTGCTTTTAACAATGTTAGTATTTTTGTTGAACAATATTTAATCGAATTTAGACTCGCTTCATACACAATCAAATCAGGCAGATACGTAAACTTTTCAAAGGCAGGTTTCAACCTTCCTTCACAGTTTAACGCAGAACAACAAACATTGCTTAAATCACACTACAAAAAGATGTTTAAAATCTATGACAAATTTGTAGCCGCAGGAGTGCCTGTTGAAGACGCAAGATTCATCTTGCCATATGGTTTAAAAACAAACATCTACATGACTTGCAATGCTCGTGAACTTATTCACGTAATCTGCACAATGATTTATGGCAGGGGCAAGCACTATGAAGAAATTTATAACCTTGGCTTGCAATTAAAAGCACAGTTTGATGAAAGATATCCAAACCTTGTTGAGCAAAGCGAAAAACTTTACACATCAAACCTTGATGAAGTGCTCGAAATCAACCCTGTTCCTTGCAAAAAACCAGAATATGTTTCTCACACTGCAAAACTTTTGACCTATAGCCAAAACGCCGCTGCCGCTCTTGAAGACTACGCAAAAACAACAGGTTACACAAAGTTTGATTTCAAAACCGCTCTTAAAGACAACAAGCTTTCAAAAATGCTTGAACACTTCAACTACACTTTCAAAGTAGAAAACTTTGCACTAATCATTTTAAAGCACTACACTCGTCACAGAATGCAAGCTCTTTCAACTGCTCCAATCGTGCAAATGGCTGGCATCAACAAGTTTGTTATGCCTGAATCAATTTCATCAAATCCAGAGCTTAAGGCTGATTTTGAAAAAGCAATCAAAGACAACAGAAAAATCTATAACAAACTTTTAGAACAAAAAATCAATCCATATCTTTTGATTTATATTACCCCGCATGCAACTGCAATTGACTTTGTGTCAACTTTAAATGCAAGAGAGCTTTTGCACTTCTCAAATCTTAGAACCTGCACCCGTGCTCAATGGGAAATTAGAAACCTTGCAACTTCAATGCTTAAACAACTCAAAACTGTTGACCCAGAAATGTTTAAAGGTTTTGGTCCAAGCTGTTACACATATGGCGTGTGCCCAGAAGGCAGACTTTGCTGTGGAAAACAAGTTGAAATGAAAGAAAAATTTGATAATTTGGAGAAATAAATGGAAAACATTATTTTAGATGGAAAAGCCACTTCAAAAGATATAATTGAAGAATTAAAACAAAAATTTGAACAAAACCCAACCACAAAAAAACTTGCTATTGTTTCAGCTGGTGATGATTATGGCTCAGCCGTTTATTGCAATATGAAAAAGAAAAAAAGTGAATATATTGGCATAGGCTGTGATGTTTTTCACTTTGAAGAAGACGTCACCCAAGACGAAATCGAAACAAAAGTTAAAGAACTTGCCGAAAGTGATGACTATGCTGGCATAATGATTCAGCACCCACTCCCAAAACATATTGACGAACAAAAATGTTTCAACCTAATCCCTGCAAGCAAAGACGTTGACGGACTTTCTGCTGAAAGCTTTGGGCTTATGGCACAAAGTAGACAAATGTTTGTTCCAGCAACCGCATTAGGAATCATGACATTCTTCGAAAAATATAACATCAACCTTGTTGGTGAAGAAGTTTTGGTTGTTGGCAAAAGCCAAATTGTTGGCTTGCCACTTTCAGTTATGCTCATGAAGGCTGGTGCAACAGTAACAGTTGCACATTCTAGAACAAAAAACCTTGCTGAAATAATTAAGAACTTCAAAATCGTTATTGTTGCAATTGGCAAACCTGAACTTGTAAAAGCTGACTGGTTCACCGAAGGTCAAATCATTGTTGATGCTGGATACAATGATGGAAACGTTGGCGACGTAGACCACCTTGCTTATGAAAAAGCATCATATTACACACCAGTTCCAGGTGGGGTTGGTCCAATGACCATTGCATCACTCATGTCACAAACAGCCATTGCTATTGACAATTTAGAAAAAACGCAAAAATAACAAAATAATCGCTTAAAAATAGTGAAAAAATAAAAATCATAACAAAAACCACTGAATTTCAGTGGTTTTTTATTTTTCTATTTTCTTTCTTTTAACTTTCTTTCAAACTCTAAATCTAAAAATTCGTCAGCAAGTGGCGTTATCAAATATCCATTAAGCATCTTGCTATGCTTTTTAATGATACCCGCAACTTCATCAATTTCATTTGACCAAACAAACCATTTGCCAATATAATCTTTTGCATTTTTAACATTTTGGTCAAGCTGTAATCTAACAACTTCACTCATCATTTTGTTTGCCACTTCAACAATTTTTTCAAAATCAAATCTTAATTTTCCATCTACAATCACAATGGCTTTTTCACTAAGCATTCGATTGCAAATCATAACCGACCTAACTCGATGCGGTTGCTCCATGTTTGGTTTTCCTTTTAAAAAACTTTTTGAAAGGCTGGTAACCATGATTTGTTTTGCTTGAGTTTCTGAAAAACAACCCGACTCAACAAATCTATACAAGAAAGCATACATTCCCATATCGGCTTTATATTCTTCTAAAATAGCACTATATTTTCCTAAAACATTATGAGATTTAGGACCGAGCGAGTGTGTGTTTTCGTGACATATAACTGCCCAGTGGTCAGCTTCTGGATTATAAAACTTAAATTGTTCATCACAAATCAATGCTTTATACAACTTTTTATTGCTTCTCTTTCTAATCTGTCTGTGATAAACATTTCGTCTTCCACCACCCATTGCAAGTGCAAGCTTATCATCATTTGGCAAATTTTGCGCCACAACAATGCCTGCTTTATAAGCCCCTTCTTCACCAGTCAGTGTCACCAAATCAACATCAACCGCAACTTGCTTTGAATCTTCTTCATTGATTAATGATTCATATTCATCTTTAAATGGCATATAGTTTGCAGCAACTGCAACCAATGATTTCAACTTTTTCAAAAGTTTTGTTCCACTCTTATTAACAATTCCAACTCTTGCACCCAGCGAATCTTTTGCATAAACCACCACACCATTATCTTTCAATTTTTTGGCAAGTGCTTCATTTTCATATATGGTTTTTGTCAAAGTCTCTTCATAACACTCACGTGTTATAGAAAACTCAAATTTTCCGCCATCAAGTTTTGCCCAAGCAATATCTGCTTTTGCATCTAACACGGGGTCAGCTTTTCTAAGCGCAGCAATTTGAAGTTCTAAATATTTATTGAATTTTCTGTCAGTCGAATGCTGTTTTGCAAGTTCAAGTTCGTCTACCATTTGCTTAAATTCTTCAAACGCATCAACAAAATCAATCGCTTTCAATTTGTTTTCATCTCTAACAACAATTGTTCGTTGACTTAAAATTGTTTTCACTTCACCCACTTCACCTGCATCAATCATGTCGCTAAGAATTTTATGAAACTCTTCTTCCGTTAAATCCGCTGGAAAATATCCTTGACCTGCATATTCAACAACATTTTTTGCAAGCACTGTTTTATTGCCCAAAGAATCTGGTGAAAACATGCTCTTTTGAGACAAAAACATTCTGCGTGCAAGTTCACACTTTTTGTCCCCGCTTTCAACACCTTTATTTAAAAACTCCAAAAACTCCAAGTTTTGTGGGTGCTCAAGTTTTAAATGCACTTGGTCCATAAATTTCGCAGCCCTTGTCAAATGACACAAAACAAGCAAGTCTTCATTTGACAACCTTTTAACAACACGGTCATCATTTGAAAGCATCTTTATGCCCTTATATGTTCTTTTTGACGTTCTGTGTTTTAATTCTTTTAATGACATTGCAAGTTTATAGTTCATAATCTCTCCAACCTAATTATATTTCTATTTTATGACTAATAATCAAAAATTTCAATAAATTCAATAAAAAATCATTAAAAAATAAAAAGAAATGCAGTTTTTACATTTCTTTTCTATCAGCCAACGCTTTTGACAAGGTTACTTCATCAGCATATTCAAGTTCACTGCCCATTGAAATACCTTGTGCAATTCTCGAAACTTTTACACCAAGTGGTTTTAAAAGTTTTGCAATATACATTGCTGTTGCCTCACCTTCAACATCTGGGTTTGTTGCAATGATAACTTCTTCAGTTCCTTCATCACTGATTCGAGTAAGCAGTTCACGAATTCTAATATCATTTGGACCAACGCCAGCAAGTGGGTTTATTGTTCCATGCAAAATATGATATTGTCCTTTAAAATTTCCTGTTTTTTCAACAGCCATTGCATCTTTTGGTTCTTTAACCACACATATAACCTTGCTAGATCTCTCTCTGCAAATCTTGCAAGGTGTTTGTTCAGTGTAATTTCCGCATACTTCACAAAATTTTATTTTTGCTTTTAGGTTTAAAACGGCATCAGCAAAACTCTTTGCCTGTTCATCACTAGACCTGATTATATGATATGCATATCTTTCAGCGGTTTTTCTGCCAACGCTTGGAAGTTTTGAAAACTCATTAATCATTCTAGCGATAGGTTCAATTTGATTCAAGTCCACTAAATAAGACCCCCAAATCCACCAAGTTTGCTATTTTTCATTTCATCAGCTTTTGCTTTTGCATCGTTGTATGCAGCAACAACCAAATCTTCTAACATTTCAACATCATCTGGGTCAACAACTGACTGATCAATTTTAACGCTTTGCATTTCAAACGCACCATTAATTTCAACCTTAACAAGTCCGCCACTTGCAGAACCTTCAAACACAGCATTGTCAATTTCTTCTTTTGCTCTCATTGCATCTTGTTGCATTTTTTGTGCTTGACGCATCATAGCTTGCATATTTCCGCCGCCAAATCCACCAAATCTATTTGCCATAAACATATCTCCTTTTACACAATTATTATAATTTATTTTTTCTATTTTTCAAACAATTTACTGTCTACTTTATAACAAGTTTTCCACCCAATATCTTATTCAATAAATCAACTGGTGATTCTTGTTTTACATTTTCATAAATTTTAAAGCCTAAGCCTTTTTCCTTGAAAAACCCTGCCATAACTTCATGATATTTTTCATTCACCACAAGCTCATTTATGCTGTCATCATCTGCATAAATAACGGCAACACCATCTTCATTTTTTATGTTTTTGATTTGTCTGCAAAGCATCAATAGTGGCATTTCTTTTCGAATTCTTAAAAACGCTAACAATTCACCAAGAAGTCGAATGTCATCAGAAATAACAACCGGCTTTGCCTGTTCTAATTCTTGCTTAATTTCAACAATTTCTGCATTAATTGCATTTTTTAGCTCTATTTTTTGTTCATTTTGCAGTTTTTTTTCTGGTGTTTTTTCGAATATTTCTTCACTTAGGCCCCTAACTGGGAAATTTCTTGACAATCTCCTCAAGTTTTTCAACTCGCCTAATAAGTGAACTTTCATTAATGATTTTTATGATAGCGGTTTCAAGCACAATTCTTGGTTGAACTGAATATCTCAAATCTTGTTCAACAGAACTTAAAACTTCAACAGCCTTAAGCATTTCTGCATAATGGTCACTTGTTGCTTGAGCCTTCATTTGTTCATAGATGTCATCTTTGACAACCACAATTTCTCTCGATTTATCACCAAGTGTGTGAACCAAAATCAAATCTCTAAAATATGAAATGATGTCGTTTGAGAAAACCAATGGGCTTTTGCCTTGAGACAAAACCTTGTCAAGTTCAGTTAACGCCTCACCAACATTCTTGTTTAAAATTTCGTTTGCTATCTTGATCAAAATTTCTCTTTCTGAAACACCAAGCACAGAAAGCACTTTTTGATAAGTAAGTTCGCTGCCAGCAAATGAAACACATCTGTCAGCAATTGAAAGCGTGTCACGAACACTGCCTTCTCCGGCTCTGGCAATAACATTTATTGCCTGCTCATCATAAGAAACTTTTTCTTCATCTAAAATCTTTTTCAAAAACCCTGTCAGTTCATCAAGAGAAACAAGTTTGAAGTCAAAACGCAAACATCTTGAAAGAATCGTTGCAGGAAGTTTGTGAACTTCAGTTGTTGCAAGCACAAACACTGTGTGTGCTGGTGGCTCTTCTAATGTTTTCAAGAGTGCGTTAAACGCACTTGTTGAAAGCATATGAACTTCGTCAATAATATAAACCTTATATTTTCCAACAACTGGTGGATATTTAACTTTTTCACGAAGATCTCTAATTTCATCAACGCCATTGTTTGAAGCCGCGTCAATTTCAAGCACATCAATGTTAGTTTTGTCTAAACTTTGACATGTTTCACACTCAAGACATGGAGATCCGTTTTTTGCATTAGGACAATTGATTGCTTTTGCAAAAATCTTTGCTGTGCTGGTTTTTCCAGTTCCACGACTTCCAGTAAATAGATAAGCATGTGAAATTTTATCAAACTCTATTTGGTTCACAAGTGTTTTCACAATGTGGTCTTGACCAATAACTTCTTCAAAAGTGCGTGGTCTATATTTTCTATATAGTGCTAAATACATGGCTCTTCTCCTACTTTAATTTAGATTTAATCCTTTGCAAAGTGTTGTCTATTGACTTCACATCTTTGTTTAAATTTTTTGCAATCTCGCTTTGTTTTTCACCAGCTAGATAATGACTTAAAACCAACTTTTCAAACTCTGACAAATTTTTTTCACAGAGTCTTAATCTTTCGTCAATTTTTTCTTTATCAATAAAAATTTCTAATGGGTCGTTTGATGTTGTTCTATCTAAAAACGCATCGAGTTTTGAAACTTCTTCACCAGACTCAGTAATATTAACAAGTGACAACGCTTCATTAAGTGCTTTGTTTTTCTGCGTATTGGCTTTTTTGATAGCATCAATAATTTGCCTTTTAATGCAAAGTTTTGCAAATGCATCAAAACGCTCTTCAAACAAATCTTCACCATTGTAACTGTTGCAAGCTTCAAGCAAACCAATCACACCCTCTTCAAACAAGTCTTCGGCTGTTCCGCCTGCAATATAAAATCTCCTACACACCGAAGTTATGTAAGACTTATATTTTTGCACAATCTTCACAATATCACTTGCAAGCACGTTTTTCATTCACTAAATCCTTTGTCTAACTGCTTCATAAAGCACAATGCCAGCACTCACACTTGCATTGAGCGAATTAACTTTTCCAAACATAGGAATTGAGATAACTCCATCACACAATTTTTTTGTGAGTGGTTTAACACCAGTTCCTTCACCACCAACAACCAAAGCAATGTCGCCTTTTAAATTTGTCTTATGCATTTGTTCACCATCCATGTCAGCAGCATAAACCCAAATGTTTTGTTTTTTCATTTCTTCAATTGCCTGGTTTAAGTTTGAAACTTTAATAACCGGCATGTAGGCTGTTGCACCAGCCGAAGTTCTAACAACCGTTTCATTAACTGTTGCACTTCTGCGATTTGGAATAATCACACCAGTTGCACCAGCACATTCAGCAACTCTAATAACTGAACCAAGGTTGTGTGGGTCAAGAACTTCATCAAGCACAACAAACATAATATCTTTGCCATCTTTTCTTGCTCTTGAAACAACTTCATCAAGGTTTGCATATTTAAATTCTGAATAAATTGCAATGATTCCTTGATGATGTCCAGTCTCTGAAACTTTGTCAAGTCCACGCTTGTCTACAAATTCAACCTTAACACCACGTTCTCTTGCTTGTTTTTGAAGTGCACGCACTTCTTGGTCACTAATTCCGTCAGCAATCATAATTTTTTCAATAGTTACATCAGAGTTTAACAACTCTTTTACAGGGTTTTTTCCTTCAATTTTCATTTTTTTCACCTATTTAAATTGATTTTTTTGTTATTTTTGCGGTTTTTATTCAACCTTCATTTCTTCAAGTGAAAGATTTAAAATTTGATTAAGTCTTTCTTCTTGACCAGTTAAATGCAAATATCCAACAACAGCTTCAAGTGCTGTCGCATAAATATATTCGGTAAAAGAAAAGTTTTTTGATTTGGTGTGAATGTGAGTGTTTCTTGCACGTCTTGCCACATCAGCCTCGTCATCAGTCAAACTTTCTTCTATCTTTTTAAAAGTTTTAAATTGCGCACCAGCCGACACCACTGAAGAAACATATTTATTCATTTTGTTTACTTTCACACCATAAACCATTGCAACATGTTTTCTAACAAACAAAGTGTGCACACTGTCGCCAATCATTGCCAGCACCAATGGTTGCATATTTTTTATGGTTAACTTTTCATTTTCACTAATTTGCATAATTCACCTATACCCCTTTATTATACAACATTTATCAGCTTTTAGCAAGATAATACACTTTTTCTTTTTCACAAAGAAATTTTTGATATGTTGAAAAATAAATATTCTTGATACATAATCTATCCACAAATTTCACAAAATAAAAATAATTAATAAAAAATAAGGAAAAATATGAAAAAAATAATAAATTTCACACTCACAATGGCTTTTGTGTTTATGTTTTGCGTTTTTTCTTTTTCAAATAATCTTGTTGCTCGCGCCCATATCACAACCACTGACACCGTGCCTAGTCGAAACTACACCGTGGTTATAGACCCTGGTCATGGCGGAACCGACCCCGGCTCAATTGGATATAAAACAAAAATTCACGAAGCAGAGTTAAATTTAAAATTATCTTTTCTTTTGAAAAACAAACTTGAAGCTTCAGGCATTAATGTGATTATGACACGAAAAGATGAAAAGGCTCTAATTGAAGGTGCTGGAAAAAAATGGAAAAAAGATGATATGCAAAAACGAAAAGAGTTAATTAAAGCACATCGCCCAAACATGGTTATTAGTTTGCATCAAAACAGCTACACTAACCACTCGCTCCGTGGAGCTCAAGTTTTTTATGACAAAACCAGTGAAATAAGCAAACAAATTGCAGATTATATTCAAGACGAATTTAAAACAAACCTAGACAAAAGCATAAAAGCCACAAGCCCTGGAGATTATTTTATGCTCAAATGCACAACCGCACCATCTGTTTTGGTTGAATGCGGTTTCTTGTCAAATGAAGAAGATGAAAAACTTTTAACCAGTCCAGAGTATCAAGAAAAAATAATCAATTGCATTTATATGGGTATTGTTAAATTTTTGCAAATAAAATAAAAAGACTAGCAAAGGCTAGAATTTTTTAAACTATTAAAATCAAAGAGTTAGATAAACACCTAACTCTTATTTTAATTTATAAATTATAAATGAATAAAATTTAGCAAATTAAGTCGAGACAAATTATTTTATTTTTTATATAATGAGGATGTATGGAGTAAACACAAATGAATGAACATATCGAAGCAGTTCAAAAAATGCAGGATTATATTGCAGTACATCTTGATAATAATATTACAATGACAGATTTAGCAAAAGAATCACAATATTCACCATGGTATTCTTATAGATTATTTGTGGATTTGCTTCATATGACACCGGCAGTTTATATTAGGCGATTGAGGTTATCTAAATCAGCACTTCGACTACGAGATGAAAAAATAAAAGTTATTGATATTGCATATGATACTGGATTTGATAGCGTAGATGGATATCAGAGAGCATTTTATAAAGAATTTGGATGCAATCCACATGAGTATGCTATTTGTCCTATTCCAATCTATTTATTCACACCATATGGGGTTAAATATACAAATGTAAAGGAAAATAAAAATATGAGTGAAGTTAAAAATGTTTTTGTTCAAGTAATTGAGAAACCAGAAAGAAAAGTTATTATCAAACGAGGAAAAGAGGCTACAGATTACTTTAAGTATTGTGAGGAAGTTGGGTGTGATGTCTGGGGTCTGTTAAGTAGTATCAAATCCATTTGTGGCGAACCAGTATGTTTATGGCTTCCTAAAAAGTATATTAAGGAAAATACATCTGAATATGTGCAAGGTGTAGAAGTTCCAATGGATTATACGGGTCAAATTCCAGAAGGTTTTGATGTAATTGAACTACCTAAATGCAAATATATTATGTTCCAGGGTGAACCATTTGAAGAGGAAAACTTTTGTGAGGCAATTGGTCAAGTATGTGATGCAATTAAAAAATACAATCCTAATATCAATGGATTTAATTGGGATGATGATAATCCTCGTATTCAATTAGAACCTATTGGAACAAGAGGATATATTGAATTACATCCGATAAAAAATATTTAAATTATTGAACACAAAAAGAACTTTATCATAATTGATAAAGTTCTTTTTATTTCGCTAGTTTCAAAAGTTTGAAACTAACTGCTAGTCTTTTTTTCTAATCAAAACGTGTTTGAACCATTGTTCTTGAAAATGCACAGCATTTTCAATTTCTTCATCAGTTAAATTTGTTCCGTCTTTAACAACAATAAGTTTGTCATCATTGTCGTTTGTTCTGCGAACTATTGCAATTACTCTTCCTTCAAACTCATCAAGGGGCTGTGATTCACCCAAAACATATGCATCAAGTTCTTCACCGTCACCTGAAACCGTATTTGGAATATAGCCATAATTCACTTCATAAACAAAACCATGCTTTGGGTGTTTTGAACCAAGCGGTCTATCCATTTTAACTTTCACAATCTCATTTAAATACATAGTTGAATTTTCCATAATTTTCTCCTTTATGCATTGCTAAAAGAATTATATCACACAAAAAATATTCATTCAACAAAATTGTCTTTGCTTTGCACTTGCAATATTTTTTATTGCTTGATTTTGACACGGCCATATTGTATAATAAACGCATGGAACAAGCAATTATCAATCAAAATAAAGAAACATTTTTAAAACTTGCAAGAGAAAATATTTCAAGAGATGGGCTTGAAGACCTTTTGTCATGGCTTCAAACAACCGACTTCTTTGAATGCCCAGCAAGTTCTAAATTTCATGGAGCTGAAGCAGGTGGGCTTTGCGCACACTCAATCAATGTTTATAACAGACTTTTAAAACTTGCAATCGATGAATGGGGTGAAGAAAATGTCAACAGAGAATCTGTTGCTATCGTTGCACTATTTCATGATATTTGTAAATGTTGCTTTTACAGGGTTGAAATGCGCAATGTAAAAGAAAATGGCGAATGGGTTCAAAAACCTTATTATGCAGTTGATGACCAACTTCCATATGGGCACGGCGAAAAGTCTGTTTATATGGTTAATGGATATCTTAGACTCACTCGAGAAGAAGCCCTTGCAATCAATTGGCATATGGGTGGCTATGACAAACGAGTTATTGGTGGAGACATGAGCATTGCAAACGCATACTACAAATATCCACTTTGCACACTTACCCACATTGCCGACATCATGGCGACATATTTAGACGAAACGCGTCCATCTTAAAGGAGAAATTTATGGATTTTCAAAAATTAGCAAATTTATTATATAAAAACACTCACACCACTCCTGAATATTATTATGCACAATTTCCAAAAAGAAACATCGCACCAGGAGCTGAAGTAACCAGAACCGCACCAAGCCCAACAGGTTTTTATCACACTGGCGGATTGTTTGGCGCAATGATTGACAAGTTTTTAGCAGACAAATCAAATGGCGTGTTCTATCTTCGAATTGAAGATACAGACCAAAAGAGAAAAATAGCTGGTGCTGCAGACGTTGCATATCGTGCACTTTGTGAATTTAACACAAAACCAAACGAAGGTTTTGCTGGCGAAGGCAAACCTGAAGTTGGTGACTATGGCAGTTATGTTCAATCTCAAAGACTTGAAATCTACAACACTTTTGCAAAACGCATGGTTGAACTTGGCAGAGCTTTCCCTTGTTTCTGCAAACAAACCGAAGGAAAAGAAGATGTTCAAAAACGCAGAGAACAACAACTCGAAGAAATGGGTGAAATCGTTGACCATGACCCTTGCAGAAATTTAGACATTGCTGACATTGAACTTAATTTAAAAATGGGCAAACCTTGGGCACTTAAACTTTTGTCTAAAGGCGACCCTGAAAAAACATTTAAGTTTGTAGATTTAATCAAAGGCGAAAGAGAACTTCATGAAAACGCAAAAGATGCTGTTCTTATGAAAAGCAATGGCATTCCACCATACGGTTTTGCTCACGTTGTTGACGACACATTGATGCAAACAACAATTGTTGTTCGTGGTGAAGAATGGTGGCCATCAACAAATGTTCACCTTGAAATCTTTGATGCACTTGGCATCAAACCACCAAAATACGCTCACACTCCTGTCGTTTGCAAACTTGATGAAGCAACCGGAAATAAACGCAAACTCAGCAAACGTCATGACCCTGAAGCTGACTCAAGATATTTCTTAGAAAAAGGATATCCAACAGTTGCAATCAATGAATATCTTTTAAACCTTATAAACAGCGACTTTGAAAACTGGAGAAAAGCAAACCTTGACAAACATTACACAGAATTTCCTTTCTCTATCAAAAAAATATCTTCAAGCAACCCAATGTTTGACCTTGTAAAAATTAAAGATATTTCAAAGAACATCATTTCAACAATTCCTTCAAAAGACCTTTTGAGAAATATTGTTGACTGGGCAAACACATATGACACTGATTTTGCGAAAGTTCTTTTAGCAAACCAAAAGATGGCTGAACAATTGCTTGCCATTGACCGTGATGGACAACCTAGACCAAGAAAAGATATTGGTCACTATAGCGAAGTTAAAGATTTGTTTAGCTATATGTTTAATGAATATCACGACAAACAAACCACTCTCTTATTTGACGAAAAGTTTAACAAAGCAGACATCATTAAACTTTTAGAGTCTTACAAAATTGTTTACTCGGTTGAAGACGATAAACAAACATGGTTTGAAAAACTCAAAACCTGTGCAAGTGAATGCGGTTTTGTTGATATGAAAACATACAAAACAAACCCAGACGCATACATTGGAAACATTGCCGACGCAAGCAATATTGTGCGTATTGCACTCACTGGCAGAACAACCACACCTGACCTTTGTGAAATCATCAAACTTTTGGGCGTGAATGAGTTTAATGCTAGAATCGATTATGTAATTAATAATCTTAAATAAATCAATCAAAAGATACAAATAATAATTGTAAGAAATTGCATTATTGTTGTATCTTTTTATTTTGCATAAATCAAAAACATGTTATAATTAACTTATAAAAATTAAAGGACAAGTTTATGAAAAAAAGAAAATTGTTTAATTTTTTTAAACTTTGCATTATCTTTTGTCTTGTTGTTCCTTGCGCGTTTTTTTTCACCGCCTGCAAAGATGGTGAAACACCATATATCGGCGATAATGGAAATTGGTTTATTGGCGACACCGACACTGGAGTTAAAGCTAACGGAACTGACGGCAAAGATGGCAAAGACGGACAAGCTGGAACAAATGGGACAGACGGCAAAGACGCAGAGCCCGTTGACACCTATGAAGTTTATTTAAATGCTGTTGAAAATGAAAACTATCAAGGAACATATCTTGATTTTATCAAAGAATATTTTGATGTAACAACTGATATAACAAGTGCTGTTGCAAACAAATCAGTTATGAGCGTTGTTGGAATTAGAGCATATAATGTTACTACATCTCAAACCAAAGGCTCTGGTGTTATTTATGATATTGATGGTGACGGCAATGCAATCATCTTGACCAACTATCACGTTGCTTGTGGACAAGGCAAAGTTCCACTTCAAAAAATCGAATGTCACTTATATCAACAAAATAGTTATTTTAAAACCACATTCATTGGTGGCTCATCAACATATGACATTGCCGTTTTAAAGGTTGAAAATTGCGAAATCTTAAAAAACAGCAATGCCCAAGCAGTCACTTTAAACACAAATAAGATTTCACTTGGCGAAACTTGCATTGCTGTTGGAAACCCTTCAGGCTATGGCATTTCGATCACAAAAGGAGCAATTGGTGTCGACAGCGAATATGTAAACATGACCGTTGCTGAAGAAACTCATCTTCGTAGGGTGTTTCGTCATGATGCATACACGACAGGTGGAAGCAGTGGTGGTGGACTTTTTGATATAAATGGATATTTAATCGGTTTAACCAATGGCGGAATTTCCGGCACAGACATCAACTATGCAATACCAGCAGATCTTGTTGAAAAGGTTGTTGATGACATTTTGAAAAACACCAATTCTGGAAAAGTAAACACCTTAAAACTTGGCATCGAAATAATTTCAACAACAGCTTCAATTCTTAACCCAGATAAAACCATTTCAGTTATTGATAAGATAGTCATTAGTGATATTGTTGATGGCATTGTTGCAAGTGACGCCACTTTGGCAGTCGGTGATCAAATCGTTTCAATTACACTCTCACCTGACACAGATGCTGAAGAAACAATAAAATTTGATAGAGAACATGAGTTTAAAGAATTCTTAATCACACTTCAGCACGGCACAACCATTAAGCTTAATGTTTTAAGAAATTGTTCGTCGCCTGTTTCATTTACCCACACTATTTCAGTTGATGATTTAACAATTGTTAAATAAAGGAGCACTTATGACAACCAGTTTTAAACTCGTGCCATATTCAAACAATGACTATGACTTTGTTTATGAAACAAAGAAAAACGCCTATAAGCATTATGTAGAACTTAACTATGGCGAATGGAACGAAGAGCAACAACGAGAATTTTATAAAGAGTTTTTAAACTCATGTGCTGACGAAATTGAAATCATTATGCTTAATAATGAAAAAATTGGTTTTGTAAATGGCAGGGTTGTTGATGAAAAATTATACGAACAAGGCAACATTTGTATTATTCCTAAACACCAAGGCAAAGGGCTTGGCACTGAATATTTAACACATCTTTTCAAGACACACGCAGATAAAAACATAAACCTTCGAGTATTTAAACAAAACCCTGCACAAAACTTGTATAAACGACTCGGTTTTGAAATTGTAAGTGAAACAAAAACTCATTATTACATGACAAAAAAACAAATTTAAAATTTTTTACAAAATAAAAAACCTATTAGTTTTTCTAATAGGTTTTATTTTTTATTCAAAATCTCTTGAACCACAACCGGGGCAAGTTTCATCGCCATCTGGAACGGTTATTCCACAATATTTGCAGACTCTGTTCATTTGATCTGCTTTCTTTTCAGCAATCTCTGCTTGTGCTTGAGCTTCTGCGATTTCCGCTTCAGTCTTTTTGTTTTCAAGATCTTCTTTAACTTTTGCACTCTTATACTTTTTAACAACATAAAGAATCATACCTGTCAAAATCAACGCAGACACTGCACCTGCACCAAGACACATGAACACATATCTATTTTTCATTGATTTCATACTTTCAAGACTTGCAACTTCATATTGATATTCTTGGTTCTTTTCAAGAGTATAATCCATATTCATTGCATAGATGCCATCATCTCCACTTGCTGTGTTTGTGAGTCTGCCAACACCAATTTCAATAGTTCCACCATCTCTTATGATGTCAAGCAATTGATATTCTGTGTATTGAGCAAATGTCCAATCAGTGTATGTTTGTCCACCATATGTGTATTCATATAAAATGAAATAATATTCTTGACCATTTCTATACAAATCAATGTCATAAATTCCAGGTTCGGTTGGATCTGTGTCACCAACATAACTCCAATTAAAATCATTCATCCAATCTTTATAAAATGGAGTGATGTCAAATGTTTGTTTTTCAAAACCAGCCTTGCCATCATTAACATTTTTAATTAAAGTCTTATAATCTTTGTCATATGTTTCATAGTATGCAATAAGTTCTTTTTGATCTTTTATATCATCAGCATAACTACCAACAAATCTTCCCCATGTTACACACAGAAATGTTGCAAAAACAAAAATCATTAATAAAAACGAAAACGCTGAACGAATGCCAGGTGTTATAATAATTGTTCTTCCAAACATTGGCACGTGCCAAGGACGTCTTGGTCTTCTGTGATAGTGACCTCCATCATAACTGTCATAACTGCTACTTCTTCTTGAACTTGATGAGCTTGAACCAAAACTGAAGCTACTGCCAGAGCTGCGTGATGAACCCCCACCAAAACTAAAGCCACCGCCAGAGCCACCAGCACGGCCACCACCGCCGCCACCTCGAGAAAATCCTCTTGCCATAAAAACACCTCCAATTTCTATTACAACAAAATTATATCATAGTTTTTTTTCTTTATGCTACAAAATAAAAGCACTTGTCACTTATTTATTGATTTTTTTCTTCATTTTTCGCCTTTGGAACAAGCAAGAGCATTATTGTTAAAATTAAAAACAAGAAAAATCTTTCACTAAAAATCTGCTCTTCTAAGCTTAAAAAGATATATGTTAATAGTGGCAAACAATTTGAAAATGTAATCTTTATTTTACTCTTTGAATTTTTAACATAACTATAAATAATCAATCCCAACAAGATGACACCTAAAAAACCAACTCGATAAAGAATATGCAAATAAGTGTTGTGTGGCCCAATAGCAACCGCTCTTTCACTGAAGAACCCTGCACCAAACAACATCATTGGCACCGAACTTGTTATACTTGCAATATATTTTTTCCAAATTGAATATCTTCCAGTCGTGATATTATCGAGAATGTTTCCGTCTTTATAAAACTTTGTAAATCTTCCAAGAATATCAACAATTAAATCTCTAAATATCACACAAAACGCAATCGCAACAACAATCAACGGAACAACAAATTTTATTGATTTTTTCTTAAGCTTCACAATCATAAAAATAAATGCATAAATAGCAAACAATGCACAAACCAACATAAACGCTTTTGACATTGTGAAGATTCCAGTTACAACACAAACCGCAATGACAGCCATATTAAACCACAAGTTGCCCTTTTTGTTTATAAGTGCATAAATCAAATATGAAATTTCAAACAAGCAAGTCATTGACAAAAAGTTGATGTGCATTTGCAACATTTGATATCTCTTTAGGTCATATTCTTGATAATATATTGGATAAGCAAAACTTTTAAAAATCATTGAACCAAGTGCCAAGATTGTTGAAACACAAATGCCCACACCCAATAGCTCAAAACATTTATGAACATCAATTTTGTCTTTTGAAACAAACATTAAATATAAACCGAACATGAGTGCAATAAACATCAAGCCTTGTTCAAGCCCCGCCCAGTTGATTTTGTAATGCACACACGAGAACACCACAACAAACAAACAAGTTAAAGCAAATGGCAAAATATAAAACTTATTTTTGCCTTGTTTGAGTTCAATGGCGTACTTGATTGCAATAATAATTAGCGCACCAACTAGAGAAACAATATAATGAAGACCTATTCCCGAAAAAGACAAGAAATATAAAACTAAACCCAAGATTTCTGTAACCGAACAAAAAGCAAAGAAACTAAGCGTCAAAACAGCTGCCACAATCCAAAGCGGTTCACAGAGCCCAGCGAAAAACAAAAGCAATGTTGTTGTGGCTAAAAATATTAACATTCTATATTTTTTCAAATTTTCAAAAATTCGTTCTTTCATGATTCTTCCTTCAACATAATTTCAATAATTATAATATATTACACCGCTTGGTTTGTCAATAAATCTCAAATCTAATCTGTTAAAAGGTTGCTTTTAAAAATTGTATATTCTATACTATTAATGAGGTAAAATTATGAAAACAAAAGAACTTTATAAAGAACTAGGCATAACCTATAGTTTTTATTCAAGATTTGTTAAACGCTTTTTTGACTTTTTCTTGTCATTAATCGCAATATTGGTGCTTTCGCCAATATTAATTATTTTATATTTATTAAATTTAATTTTCACAGGTTTCCCTGCAATATACAAACAACCAAGACCAGGAACAAACCATAAAATTTTCTATATCTACAAGTTCCGTTCAATGAACCACAAGAAAGACAAAGACGGCAACTTGCTCCCACGTGATAAGAGAATTTCAAAGTTTGGAAAACTTTTAAGAAAAACATCACTTGATGAACTTCCACAATTATTCAATATTTTGAAAGGCGACATGAGTTTTATCGGTCCACGTCCAAGAATGGTTAAAGACACAATTTTTTATAATAAAGATGTGTTCAAATATTATGTTGTTAAACCAGGTTTAACAGGCCTAACCCAAACCACAGGCAGAAACGCAAACACTTGGGAACAAGTTCATGAAAAAGATATTGAATATGCAAAACATATCACCTTCTGGGGCGATGTAAAAATCTTTTTTGGAACTTTTATTTCAGTGTTTAAAGACACTGGTGAAAACCACTCAACTGCTGAAGAAGATAAAGAGGCTTCAAAATCAAAAGAACAAGAATATTATTACGCTGACTACCTTCGCAGAATTGGAAAAATTTCTGACGAACAATATTTCTATGGTCTTGACCTTGCAAACCAAATGATTAAAAACAAAGAAAACCTTGTTTATCACCCAGAACTTTTAGATCAAGAACTATTCACGCAAATGTTTCCTGAAAAAGTGAACACCCAGAAAAAAGAAGAAAAGCCAGCCAAATCAAAAGAAACAAAAACAACAAAGAAAACCACAAAATTAAAAAAAGCATAAAACATATTTGTTAATTAAGATTGAAATAGTCTATTTCAATCTTTTTTATTTTTCAAGTGTGCTGATTAAATCAAATTTTTATCGAAAAATTTTAAAATATTATTGATTATTGCTTGGTTTTGATTTACTATAAAATAAACAAAAGTTAAAAATAAAAAGGAGTCACTTATGAAAAAATTTTTTCAAGAATTTAAAAAATTTATAACCCGCGGAAATGTTATTGATATGGCTGTCGGTGTTATTATTGGAAGTGCATTTTCTGCAATTGTAACAGCACTTACAAACAAAATTTTGATGCCAGTTATCAATGCTCTTTTAGCATCAGGTGGTGAAAACGGTCTTGAATCAGCCTACACTTTCTTAAAAACTGTTTATGCTGAAGACGGCTCAATCGACCTTGTAAACAGCATCTATATTGATTGGGGTGCATTCATCACAGCAATTATCAACTTCTTACTTATCGCCCTTGTTCTCTTTATCATCATCAAAGCAATGATGAGTGCAAAAGGCTTTATTGACAAACAATCAAAAGCAACACCAACAAAAGCTGAAAGAAAACAACTCAAAGCTGACGGCATAAACATGAGAAACAGAAAAGAAGTTTTGGAGGCAACAAAAGCACTTAGAGAAAAGAACAAACCTGCAGAAGAACCTGCAAAACCAACTGAAGCAGAACTCTTAACAAACATCTTAGACGAACTAAAAAAACAAAATGCTTCAAAATAAAACTAAACAAAACCAGAGCATTAAGTTCTGGTTTTTCTATGTCTTTTTGGCATTGACAAAACCGTTTTCTTATTGTAAAATCTTTATACTATGATTAATTTATATCCAAACCCAAACGAAACAAGAGAACGTTATTATGTGTTTTTAGATATTGACGGCACGCTAATTGATAGAGCTTATGGTGAAAAAAAACTAGGTCCATTTTTTACATTTGGTCCAAACACCATTTTAAAACCAGAAAGTGTTGCGGCTCTCAATTTTCTACTTTCATCTCTAGAAGAAAAATATGACACATCGCTAGTTATAACATCTGGCAGACGCAAAGACTTTAGTGCCTGCGTAAAACATTTGTATGATCAAGGTTTAAAATATGACAAGTGGATAACATGTGTTCCATTTGTGCATGGCAGACGCGGTCAAAAAATAATCGACCACATGATGACCTGTAGCACACCAAAACATCCAAAGCTTTCAAAAATAATTAATTATTTAATTGGAAGATATGCAGACCATGGCGCAACAAACTATGTTGTTCTTGAAGATAATTTAGATAAAATAAGATTTGAAATTCCACCTGCCAGAAGAATTATGACAAATTCAAAAAAACAATCATTAACAATGGAACAAGTTGAAAAATATTTAATAAAAAATAATATTTTAACAACAACTAAACAACAAGAAAAACAATAAAAACACCACAAATTGTGGTGTTTTTTATATTTTTTCATCATTTAACTTATATTTTTTATTATTTTTGCGTTTTTTATTTTTCAATCATAGAAGATTCCATTTCGCTAACAGGTTCAAGATTTAAAAGTTCAAGCACTGTTGGAGCAATGTTTGCAAGAGAGCCGTTTTGTTTTAATTTAACATCTTTATTCTTTTCACTCACCAAAATAAATGGAACTGGGTTTGTTGTGTGTTTTGTCAAAACAACACCGTTTTCATCAAACATCTCTTCAATGTTTCCATGGTCTGCAGTGATGATGCATTCACCACCTGCTTCAAGTGTTGCCATGGCAATCTTGTAAGCGCATTCATCACAATATGCAACAGCTTCTTTTGATGCTTCAAAGTCACCGGTGTGACCAATCATGTCTGGGTTTGAATAGTTAACCAAAACAAAGTCATATTCTTTGCTTGCAATAACTTTTAATAAGTCTTCAGTGATTTCTGGAGCACGCATCTTTGGATGTGATGCAAAATTTTTGTCATTATAACTATCAATGAGCTTTCTTTCTTCGCCTTCATATTGTTTTTCAATTCCGCCATTAAAGAAGAATGTGACGTGAGCATATTTTGTTGTTTCGGCAATATGATATTGCTTCATACCTGCTTTTGAAACCAAATAAGACAAGTTATCTTCAACAATTTTTGGTGGATATATTGTGTTTAAATGTGCAAGTTCTTTTGCATATTCTTGCATTGGAGTAAACAATAAATTTTCAAATTTTTCAACCTTAAATTCATTAAACTCATGATCTGTTAATGCAAATGTAATTTCTCTTGCCCTATCAGAACGATAGTTGTAGAAAATTACAGAATCGCCCTCTTTGATTGTTCCGTTTTCGTCTAATATAGTTGGTTCAACAAATTCGTCAGTGATTTCTTTTGCATAACTTGCATTGAGTGCTGACTCATAATCATTAAACTTTTCACCTTGACCATAAACATACAAATTATATGCTTTTTCAACACGATCAAAACGCTTTTCTCTGTCCATAGCATAAACACGTCCACAGATATCAGCAATCTTTGCATTTGTTCCTTCAATTTTTTCAGACACTTCTTTCAAAAAGTTTATTCCACTTGTCACTGATGTATCTCTTCCATCAGTGATTGCATGAATATAAATGTTTTTAATGTTTCGTGTTTTTGCAGCTTCTAAAATTGCATACATATGTTCAAGTTTTGAATGTATGCCACCGTCAGATGCAAGCCCCATTAAATGAAGACTTGTTCCATTTTTTTCAGCATGTTCAAAAGCTTTTAAAAGTGCTTCATTTTTTTGAAAGTCTCCACGTTTAATTTCATTGTCAATATGAAGCAAATCTTGTTCAACAACTCTTCCTGCACCGATTGTGAGATGTCCAACTTCAGAGTTTCCCATTTGACCTGCTGGAAGCCCCACTGCTTCACCAGACGCTTCAATAAGCGTATTTGGATATTCTTTAATAAGCTTTTCAAGGTTTGGTGTTCCGCCTGCAATAACAGCATTTCCAAGTTCTTCTTTTCTTGCTCCAAAACCATCTAATATACAAAGTGTAACCATAATTCTCCTTTAACCAATAACAAAAATTGGTTTTGCCCTTAATTTATTTCTGTCCATTTTAAAGCCCTGCATAGAGCCGTCATTTGAAACTTTAATTGAAATTCCGTAGTTTGAAAGAGTCTTTGCCGCAGCAAGTCTTCCACCGCCAGAACTGCCCGCTTCAATCTTGATAATTGCCCCCACAGCCAAGATTTTGCCGTCAAAATCAACAACCAAAGCACCATCAATCGCAATTAATTCTTGTCTAAACTTGCGATCTAATTCTTGAAATTTTCTGCCCACAATAAGTTTTCTAAGTGTTGCAGTTTTTGCACATTTTTCTTCAAGCAAAAATTCTTCATAGTCAGGAATTTCGGCAGTGCCTTCTTCCATATTCGCAAAAAATGACTGATTTATTTTTTCTTGTTGAATGTAGTCATAACATTCTTTATAGAGCACGTCTGCTTCATCAATGTGTTTTAAAACATTAAACGAATCACCACTATTTACGTGCACAATGCAACCACCAGAACGATTGAAACTTGTGTCAAGTGCAGTCATATAAATCGCACGACGCACTTCTTCATATTCACCCGCATGTTCTGAAAGTTTTCCAACAATTTCTTCGTGTGAAAAACACATCCACACACCACTCTTTTTAGCAAACAACAAACTCTTATTTTTAAACACCAAAACATCGCCTTGTTCACTCAAACACACACCAACTTTTGAACCGGTTGCAAGTGTTGCAAGTTGCAAATATTTATAAGGTGCAAACAAGTTGTTGTCAACCTGCTTGGTGTAACAAACATAATTTGAAACATAGCCATCGGCAGAAATTTCCATAAATGAATTTTGCCCGTCAGTAAGTAGTGCCGCAAAGTCTTTTTGCAAAAATTTTGAAATATGCAAACTTGGGTTTGTCTGTCTGCCCATTTTTTTATTTGTTACAATAAATCCAAGTGAAGTTGATTTACCTTCATAAGTTCGCTGTCCCCAATAACTCATTTCATTTAAGAGTGCACTGAGTGTTTTTGAAGACGAGTTTGTAAGCGACTTGCAAATCGCTTTTTCAATAATAAGATTTTTGAGACCTTTTTTGTAATCATCAGTGATGTTAAGGTCATTGATTTTATGCATTTCTTCGATGATTGAACGAATCAAATGCATTTCAAAGTTTTTAAATGGTTGAGCACGTTTAATGATAATTCTGTAATTATCATCACGTGAAAATTTAATTTTTACTGCACCACCATCAGCTTGAGCAACAATATTATCACGCGGAGAAGAAACTTCTTCATCAATAATACTTGAACCAGTGAACATTTTTAAAATATAGTCATGCACAAACTCTAAAAAGCGTGTTTTATTCATGGCGGTCTTTCCTTTTTCTAGATTTTTTTACATTTTTTCAAACATTTAAAATACAATTTTTTAAACTTTGGAATATCCATTGAAACGCAGGTTTTTGCGTTTGGAGATTTTCCAAGATTCATCATAAGCACACCCGTTTTGATTGAATCATAATATTTAACTTCAGCATAAACAGGGCGAACAGTAAAAAGCTCAGGGTTTGTCACATATGCAATTGCACAACCATCATGTGTTGCAATACCATTTTTTACGTGACGGTCTTTATAGCTTCTAAACATGTTTTCCATAACAGAACCAACATAGTTAGTGTTTTTCGTTTTAAACACTTCTTGCCAAGTTAGATAGGCAGTGTGTCCCATTTCCATAGGAACAATCTCAATTGGCACACCAGACTTAAGCACAACATCTCCAGCTTCAGGGTCGCATGCAACATTAAACTCTGGATATGGCATTTCTCTTTTGTCGGTTTCTTCAACAGTTCCTGCCATATAAACAATTCTTTCAATGTATTTTGGAGCATCTTCATATTTTCTAAACATCTTTGCTAGATTGCTTGATGGAGATATGCAAATGATTGTCACTTTTTCTTCTGAGTTTTTAAGAGCATCATAAATCGCATCAACAGCATCAACTTTTAAAAGATGTCGTCTAATATATTCATAGTCAAACTCACCCATTCCAGTTGAGCCGTGCACTGACGGTCTTGGACGTGCTTTTTCTAAACACTTTCCGTCACCTGCACAAACCGGAATATTGTCAGCATCAATCAAATGCAAAATTTGCAATGTGTTAACAGCAGATTGAAATGGTCCAACATTTCCAACATCAGTAGTGATTAACTTAATGTGTAATTTTTCACTCTTGCACGCAAGCATAAGTGCAACAGCATCATCAATTCCTGTGTCGCAATTGATAATTACTGGAATTTTTTGTTGTTTTTGTTTTTTTAATGCCATAAAACCTCCCCATACAATATAAATATATCAAACTTTCAAATTTTTGTATACTTTTTTTGCACAAAAAAAGTGTGGAAATGTTTATTTTTCCACACTTTATGCACTATTTAAACTAATTATTGAGCCATAAACAACTTAGCCAAAGCTTCTTTTTCTGGACCTGTTAATGTTTCATTGTTTTCAATGCTATTAAGAAGCAAGTTAACATCTTCACCTTTCAAACTTTGTGTCATTGTTTTAACTGATGAATCTTCAGCAATAAGCATGTTAACCACAACCTGTGAGTTTGCAATTGTCTTCACAATCTCATCTGCATCCGCTTGTTTTTCTTCTGTTGTTGTTCCTTCTAAAACAAGTTCACTGTTGGCATTGTTCTTTGACGCATTAACCAAATCAACAACTTCTTGACCAGCTGCAATATCTTTTTCTAATGTGTCTTCTTTTGTGTTGGTAATGAATGTTTCAAGCATTTCTGTCATAACCTTTGCAGAATCATCTTCACCGGCAACATCACCAACGATGTCACTTTGAAGTGTGTCTAACAATGTGTCTTTAACATTTTGATCTTTAATTGCAGAGTTAAGCACACCTGACAAATCATTAAGGTCAACACTTCCATTACCAGAAGAAATTGCTTGTGTAACTTTGATTGTTTCTTGAAGAGTTCCAAACATTGTTTCAAAACTATAATCAGGATCGTCCCAATGATCATTGATTGCAGTTGAAACTTTTGTTTTGATTTCGTCTTTCAATTTAAAGTTGCCTGAATTAACAAACCCATCAACAAACACTTTAAATGGTTTTGCAATAAGTTTTGATGTTTTTGCATTATCAATTATAACACCAACATTCACAAGTTGATCAGCCATAACATCTGAACTTGAATTGTCTTTTGTTGCGTTATAAACATCAAGCGTTGAATTAACAATACCTTGCAATAACCCCGCTTCATTTTTCCAGTTAAGTTTATCAATCTGCTCATTTGTTAAAACTTCTTTTTCAAATATCGCATCTCCACCAACCACAGTGTCATACATAATCTCTGTAAAACTACACAAAATATCCGGCATTGAGTGTCTAAACTCATTTGTTGATGAAAGTTGCAACACCGCATCACCAACAAATGTTTCATTGTTTGATAAATAATCAATAACATCAATATCATCTTGAACGGCTTCAATGAGTCCGTTGTTGTTTGCAATCTTCATAACCCCTACAAGATTTTTCACATTACTTTCAAGTCGGGTTGTGTTTGATGTGTTGAATACTTTTAAAACATGTTTTGCAAGTGGAGCATATTCTCCCTTAATTGGCATTTCAATTCCCAAATACTCTTCATCAGCAATCCATCTAGAACATAATTTTGGAATCAATTCTTTCATATAACTTTCAACAATTTCAGAATCGTTTGAAATTTTATATAAATCTAAAATTGCGTCAAGTGATTCATTGTTTGTAACATCAAATTCTTTAGCGACAAAGTTTTCTTTATAAATATTATAAGCCGCAATAATTGAAACCAATTCATTTGTAACATTCAAATGAAGGCCGTCTGTTGTAACATTTGTTAGTTTATTAAAGGTTGCTGTTCCAAGTTTGCTAATGCCCAAAACATTAAACGTTTTTCCAACAAATGACTTGTTATATCTTTCACGAAGGTCTGCATATTTTTTTATGTAGCCTTCAATATTTCCAATTGAATCATTGTCTGTATAATATAAATCAGCAGACACATACGTTGACACTGCAACTGCTTTTGCATTGTCTTTTGAATCATTTAAAAACTTGTCACAAACATTCATAACACCAAACACTGGAGTTAAAATGACAAAACAAATCAAAAACATAGAAAGAGTTCCAATTCCACCACCAAGAACTTTAAGCCACCAATACGAAGCATTTTTTTCTATGGTATCTCCATTTTTTCTACGTCTTGCTCCAATAATCAAATTAACAAGCCAAAAAACAAGAAGTGAAACAAATGCCAAAGCAAAGAATGTCACTAAAAACCCAACAACATTAAGGGCAACATGCATAAGCGATGTTGCTAGTTTCATTGTGGTTGAATTTGCAGACATTAAATCAGCAACAACTTTCTCTTCGTTAATAATATTTGATGCAATTTTATCAAAATCTAAAGTAACACCAAAGGCAGAAAATGTGTTTCCATCAACAAACTTATTCATCAATTTTGAAACAATAAGTGGTGAAACGAAAAGTGCAATCAACAAACTGCCTAGCAATATTCCAAATCTAATAAGTGACTTTTTCCAGCTACGTAAAAAACCAATTAAGAAACCAATAAAAATCAATGCCAAACAAATCGAAGTAATAATTGCAATAATATCCATTTAAGTTTCTCCTTTATTTTTTATCTTCATAAGGCAGATGACAAAGTTCAACACCAGCCTCTTTCAAAAACTCCAATGAAAAATCATCTGGATAATCATATCCATAAACAACTCTTGAAATGCCCGCATTAATCAAAAGCTTTGTGCAAATAACACATGGACGATGTGTAACATACATTGTTGCGCCATCAACAGAAATGCCTAGTTTTGCAGCTTGAACAAGTGCGTTTTGTTCAGCATGTGTTGCATAGCACATTTCAGCTCTTGTGCCACTAGCAATTCCAAGTTTATCTCTCAAACAATAACCACGTTCAACACAGTTTGTCACTCCTGCAGGAGCTCCATTGTATCCTGTTGTTATAATTCTCTTATTTCTAACAATTACTGAACCAACCTGTCTTTGATTTCTAACGCAAGTGCTCCAAGTAGACACAAGTTTAGCCATTTCCATAAATCTTTCATCCCACTTTGACATAGGTGTGCTAGATTTTCTACAATTCTTTGCCATAATATTCTCCTAAAATATTTTTTTGTAATTAAATTATACAATAGCATTTTTATTTTTACAATAAAATTCTATGCAAAACCATCGGTTTTTAAATAATGTTTAAATGTTTTTTATTATTTAACAAATAATAAATATTTAATTTTTAATTTAAAAACCACATAATTTGTCGAATATTGCAAACAATAATAGTATAAAACAAAAAGGAGATAAATTATGAGACATTCTAAAAAAACAGAAACAAAAACATCATCTGCAAAGGATTGTTCTGCAAAGGCTAGCAAGATGAATAAGAAAACAGAAAAAGCTTGTGGTTCAAAATCTTCAAAAGCCAAAGATTGTGGTTCAAAATAACACAAACCCTAATTTTAGCCAAATAAAAACTCCCGCTCAGGGAGTTTTTATTATTTCTTTTTTTGATAAGAATAAGTTTTATCTTTTTCTTTAGCTTGTTGTTTTTGATATGTATAAACTTTCTCTTTTGCTTTCTTTTGTTGCTTTTGATAAGTATACTCTTTTTCCTTTTCGTGCAACTGTTGCTTTTGGTATGTATAAAGTTTGCTTTCAGCGTGTTTCTTTTTTGCATATTTCACAATAGCCACAACAACAGCAATCAACACCAAAATCGTTGCAACAAAAACAGCCCAATGCATCACTGTAAACTCAGCAAAATTTAAAATTCCAGCCATTAACAAATCAACCATTTTCATAAAACTCTCCTTTATCAAAAACATATGGTGTTCCCCGCGGTAATCGAAACCACATCTGACCCTTAGGAGAGCAAGATGATTAGGCGATTGAAAGACCTTTCGACCTAATTATGTTGGCATTCTCCATTGGTTTTGTCAAGCTGTGCAATCGCTAGTAGAATTTGTGAATCGGCTGATTTCTCGCTTGGATTTCGGTGGCATTAGATACAATCTCGCTCAACTCTGCAAGGTTGGGTGGGATTTTTTGTGTCCAATTCGCCATTTCCAAAGTTCGCAATTCGCCGGTGTATTCCTAGTGATAGAACAAACATATCGGTCACACCATATTGATTGAAAGAAGTCTAGCATACACACATATAAAAAGTCAAGGATATAGACTATGTTCTATGTCCTTTTTTCGTGCTTGTTGGGTTGTGCTTACTTCTTCGACACTTATTATTGGGTATTCGGGTGCTTGATTTACAACCAAACAACCAAAAAACAATGCGAAAGATAACCCACAATAACCCAAAAAACCCAAAAACAAGAAAATATAAGAAAAAATACGAAAGTATTAAAAATAACGCATAAAGGAGAAAAAAAGATGATAACAATCAAGAACATACAAGAAGCAATAGACAAAATAGACTTAAACGAGTATTCCTATCCGGTAATGAAAGACATAGTAGCACAAGCATTCATTATAGAGAAAGAGTTCAAAGAGTTCCCAGAATGCAACAACCAAATAATAATACTAGACAAAGACGAAGAATACCAAGAACCAGACCTAATACCAGAGATAGAAGAAAATATAGAAGAATATAATAAGAAACTATATATCCTATCAGACACAGGAGAAGGATTACTCATATATAGAAAGATGATTAAAGGAGTTCTATAAATGGTAAAAAGGCAAAAAGTAATACTGCTAGTAGATACATCTGGAAGTATGCAAGGAGAAGCGATAAGAAAAGTTAAACAAGCATTAACAAGA
>JAZOTD010000002.1:0-8875 GCA_045657465.1 Clostridia bacterium
ATACTATAGTTAAGAGGGAATAATTATGGCAAATAAACTTGTTGTTATTGATGGAAATAGTATTTTTTATCGTTCATTTTATGCATTGCCACTGCTTAATAATTCAAATGGAGAATATTCGAATGCAGTGTATGGTTTTGCAATACAAGTGATTAACATTATTCAAAACATAAAGCCAAAATATATGGTGGTGGCGTTTGATGTTTCAAAACACACTTTTAGAAATGATTTGTTTGATGGATATAAAGCAACAAGAAAGCCTATGCCCGACGAACTTAGAGGTCAAATTGAGCCGCTCAAGAAAATGCTTAAGCTTATGGGTATTGCTATCGCTGAAAAAGAAGGTCTTGAAGGCGATGACATGATTGGCATTATTTCAAAAAAGTTTTTAGACACCGAAACTATTATTGTGACCGGAGACAGAGATTCATTTCAGCTTGTTGATGACATGACATCGGTATACTTCACCAAAAAAGGCACAAGTGATGTTAAGATTATGGGTGAAAAAGAACTCAAGGCTGAATATGGTGTGACTCCAAAACAATTTATTGATTTGAATGCGCTTCAAGGTGACACTGCAGATAATATTCCTGGTGTTGCGGGGGTTGGGCCAAAGACTGCCACTGACCTTATTGTTAAATATGGAAGTCTTGATGCTATTTATGAGCATATTGATGAAATTTCAGGAAAATTAAAAGAACGACTTGTTGAGTCAAAAGATATGGCATATCTTTCAAAACAGCTTGCGACAATTGTGACAAAGGGTGAAATTGATTTGTCGCTTAAAGATATGGAATTTGATTTTCCGTTTGCTGCTCCTGTTAAAGATTTTTTTATGTATTATGACTTTAAAACGCTTATTAAAAATGAAAAATTGTTTGATCTTTCAAAAGGTGAAAAACCAGCAACTGAATTTAATGTTGTTAATTATACAAAAATTGAAAACTTGCAAAATGTTATCGATTTAATTAAAAAAGAAAAAAGATTTGCTATTTTTAACGATAATAAAAACGTGCATATTTCAGTTGGAAATGATGAAATGGTTTTTGCTGTTTCGAATGATTTGTTTTCACTTGAACTTAATGAAAATTCATTTTTTGAAAAGCTTAAACCAATCTTTGAAGATGAAACGATTGAAAAAATATGTTTTGATTCAAAGCAAGACATGTATTGGCTAAAACAATTTGGGATTGTTTTAGAAAATTATTTTGATTGTGCAATTGCAAAATATTTGGTTGATGGTGTGCCTGTTGATGCTGTTAAAGATGTTTTTTATGATGAAGATTTGAGTGTGATTGCATCACGTTTATATCATTTTGCGGGAGAATATAAAAATAAAATAGAAGAAGAAAAACTGCAATTTTTGTTCTATAATGTTGAAAATCGACTATCAAAAGTGCTATTTTCAATGGAAAATGCAGGTTTTAAGATTGATCATGAAATTTTAAATGCATTGAAACAAAAGTATAAAATCGAACAAGAATCTCTTGAAAAAAAGATATGGGAGCTTGCGGGTGAAGAGTTTAACATCAACTCTCCAAAACAGCTTGCGAATATTTTGTATTTAAAGCTGGGGCTTTCGCATAGCAAGAAACAATCAACCAGTGCTGACCATTTGCAAGAAATTGAAGGTGAACACGAGATTGTGTCGTTTATTTTGAGATATAGAAAAGTGACTAAATTTTTGAGTACTTATGTTGATGGAATTTTTCCACACATTGACAAAAATGGATTTGTTCACACATATTTTAAACAGACATTTACAACAACTGGTAGATTGTCTTCAACAGAACCTAATTTGCAAAATATTCCAATTAGATCAGAAGAAAGTAAGGAAATTAGGAGCATGTTTGTTGCTTCAAGCAAAGATCATGTTTTGATTGATGCCGATTATTCGCAAATTGAACTTAGACTTCTTGCACACTTATCTCAAGACCCTGAATTTTTGTATGCGTTTAGAAATGGTGTTGACATTCACACAAAAACTGCAAGTTCTGTTTTTGGTGTTAGTGAAGAGTTGGTTACAAAAGATATGCGACGCATGGCAAAGGTGGTTAACTTTGGTGTGATTTATGGCATTAGTGAATATGGGCTTGCTGATGATTTGAAAATTTCGCCAAGAGATGCCAAAGTTTACATAAAAAATTATTATGACAATCATCCAGCTGTTGGCGAGTTTATGAACACCGCGATTTTGAAGGCGAAAGAAACAGGGAAAGCCACAACTCTTTTTGGCAGAACCAGAAAGATGTTTGATATAAACTCATCTAACTTTATGGTTAGGTCAAGGGCTGAAAGAGCAAGTCAAAATATGCCACTTCAAGGCACTGCAGCAGACATTGTTAAAATTGCAATGGTGAACACATATGATGTATTAAAAAAAGGTGGATTTAAAGCAAAACTTATTATGCAGGTGCATGACGAACTTATAATCGATTCACCAATTGAAGAAAAAGATGAAGTTGTTAAACTGCTTAAGCGTGAAATGGAAAACGCATGCAAGCTTGATGTTCCACTTGAAGTTGATGCCGCAGTTAGTTTTAGGTGGAGTGACGGACACTAAATAACAAAGGAGAAACTTATGAAAGAAAACTTGGTTGTAATAACAGGCGGTTCTAAAGGCTTGGGATTTGAATTAGTTAAATTATTTTCTAAAAAGAGCAAGGTTTTGGTTATTTCAAGAACTAAGAATATAGTTTCAAGTGGAAATGTTTTTTATGAATGTGGAAACATTGCTGATGAGAGCTTTTTAAAGTCAGTGTATGAAAAATATTCAAAAGAGTATAAAATTTCTTATTTAATCAACAATGCGGGTTGCGGAGTTTTTGGAAAAGCAAACGAAAACACACTCGCTAAAGTTAATCAGGTCTTAGATTCTAATTTGGTGGGAATGATTTTAAACACAACTTACGCATTGCCACTCTTAGATGAAAATGGGGCTAAAATTGTAAATATTTTGTCTACTGCAGCACTTAAAGGCAATGCAAACGAGAGTTTGTATTGCGCATCTAAGTGGGGTGCTAGAGGGTTTACTGAAAGTTTAAAAACTGAATTTAAGGGCACAAAAGTGAAAGTGATTTCTGTTTGTCCTGGTGGAATGAATACTGAATTTTGGAATTCAAATAGGGATTATGTTTCAGTTGAAAAATCTAATGGCTGGATGAATCCTAAAAAGGTTGCAGAAGTTATTTTTAATAATATTACAAATGAAGATTTGTGCGTTGCGGATATTGTTATTGAACGCGTTTAAATTTATTTATTAGAAAAAGCATATAATAGTTTTATGAGAAAATCAATGTTGATTTTGTTTGCTGCTATATGCTTTTTTTCTGTGGTTGTTTTTGTTATTGTTAATGTTTTTGTTGTGCCTAAAAAATATGATAGATACATTGAAAAGTATGCGAAAAAATATGAGATTGACGAGCATCTTGTGTGTGCAATAATAAATGTGGAAAGTGGTTTTGATAAAAATGCCGAGTCTAGGGTTGGAGCGATGGGGCTTATGCAACTTATGCCAACAACTGCGGAGTGGATTGCGAGTGAACTAGATGTTGAATTTCGCAAGGAAATGCTTTTTGATGCAAAAACAAACATTGAGTTTGGGTGTTTTTATTTGAGATATTTGACCGATAAGTTTGGTGATGTTTGGACAGTTGTTGCGGCGTATAACGCAGGGGAAACTGTTGTTAGAAAGTGGCTTGGTGAAAATGGGGTTGTAGATGAAAGTAAAATTGAATATAAGGAAACCAAGGCATATGTTGAAAAAGTGAGGAAATTTTATAAGCTATATAAAAATGGCGAAATGCAAATTTAACACAAATTGTTTCTTGACAAGAAATAAGTTTAATTTTATAATGATAGAGTAAAATAACTAAAGGTTGGTTAAGATGGAAGATATTTATAAATTTGAACTTTCTGCTGAAGAATTTGAAAAGGTTGTTTCTGGCAAAAAAACCATTCAACTTGTGATTAATGATCCAAAACACAAGAATTTTGCTGTGGGTAATCAAATTACTTTTGTTAAGGCACTTGCAGAAGGTGAAAATGCAGAAGAACAAGAAGTTCAAAAAGCTGAAATTGAAAACCTTTTGTATTTTGCAAATGTCACAGAGGCTGTTGGCACTTTAGGAAAAGAAAAGTGTGGTTTTAAACCAAGTGCAACTTTTGAAAAGGCGTCAGACATCTTTTTGTCAAATGAGAATTTTGAAACAATTGAAAAGTATGGACTCATGGCGGTTATTTTTAAACTTATTTAATCACAAAATGTTAAATTTTGAAATTTTTTAAAAAAACACTAGACAAAATCTATTTTTAAGATTATACTAATGGCGTAATTTGAAAAAATTACAACTCCCTTTGCGAGGATGGCGGAATGGCAGACGCGGTCGTTTAAGGGGCGGCTTACGAAAGTAGTGAGGGTTCGACCCCCTTTCCTCGCACCAAAGAGACACCCAATGAAGGGTGTTTTTTTATTTGTAAAATGCAGTGATGTGATTTTTCTTGAAATGATTTATCCGTTGTGTTATTATAAAATTGTAAAAAACGATTAGGGGAAGTTTATGAAATATCCAGAGCTTACATTTTTTGATGAATATAAAGACGGTGGTTTAGAATTAGTCTTTTTTATTGATGAAACTTATTATCATTTTGTTTTTGAACGGATTTTAGGTTTTTTGAGTGTTAGCAATGATAGAAAGTTTTTAGATGAGCTAGAATTTCCTGAAGATGAGTATATGTTAATCACAAAGCAAAGCAGGTTTTTAGAAGACTTTAAAGAAAAGGGGTTGGTTAATGAAAACACTGCGCATTATGCATTTAAGTGTGACAAGATTACGCTTCATATTGTATCTAACAATGAGCCAATAGTTGATTCAAGAAAATAAAAAAAGAGTTGCAATTTGCAACTCTTTTTTTGTTTGATTAATCTAAATATGGTCCATTGTATGTGTTGTTGTAGTCATTGTGATGCTCTTCAATGGCTTTTTTAATTGCCTTGAATGGTGCACAAACGAGATTTTTTGCACCAATTCCAAGAGATACTAAACCTTTCATTGAAAGTGGAGCAAGTGTTTTGTCGTCATTCCAATAGCTTAAAAATGTTGGAATCAACATAACTAAACCAACACCGCCAGAAACAAATCCAGCTGTTGCAAGTGCATCTGCAACGGCAGCTTCTTGAACAAAAGCAGAAGCTGTTAATGAACTAACACCACCAACAATTCCACCAAAACATGTTCCTTTTGTTAATTTATTTGCCATTTCATTTCTATGAGTCCAGCTCATTTCATCTAAAAATGAATATTTTATAGGCTCAGCTCCGAAGAACTTGCTAATTTTATTTCTTTTATCCCAGTCCACTAATATAACCCCCTTTATGTTATGGAACTGAAACTATTATATAACAGATTGAAGGTTTTGTCAATAGTGTTTTTTAAAGGATTAAGAAGGTGTTTTTGTTTGGTGTTTTAGATGATTTTAAAAGTTAATTAGAACCAAGCCAAGGTTTAAATATAGGGCATAGAGAAGCCAAGCAGTGTAGATTGTAAAGATAATTCCAGCGGGCAGATTGCATACAAAGTAGCGATACATAACAATGAACGCCGAAATGGTAGTTAGTGCCAGCCAAACGACTGCAAAGATTGGAAGGTCTAGTCTAAAGAAAAATAGTGGCCAAAGCACATTAAAAAACATGTGCACAAAATATAAAACCAGATTAATTTTTCTATCTTTTGATTTAATTTCTTTGTCTCTCCACATCAAAAATGTTGAAACTCCAATGGCAACATAAATTATTGCCCATGCAATAGGAAAGACTATTTTTGGAACTGTTGCTGGTGGCATTTTGTAGCCTTCAAAATGAAACATTGGACCGCCTAGCAGTGTGGCAAGACCGCCCAACAGTATTGTTCCGCCAATAAAAATTAAAGCGTCAGCCCACCACACATGGTTGACAAACAGCCATGAATGGTTTGTGTCTTTTTTTGTTGTTTTGTTTGTAGTTTTTGATTGATTTTCCATAAAAATTGCTCCTAAAATAATTTTTGACATGATTTTGGAATTTATACACCGCTAATTGTTGTTTTAAAACATTGACAAAATTTGGTTTTATATTCTATAATTGTGGGGTAGTATAAACAAAGAGGAATTATAATGATTAATGTAAACAATTTAAGACTTCAATTTGGCGGAAGAGTTTTGTTTGAAGACGTAAACTTGAAATTTGAAACCGGCAACTGTTATGGCATTATTGGTGCAAATGGTGCAGGAAAGTCTACATTTTTAAAACTTATTACAAAGCAACTTGAACCAAGTTCTGGCGACGTTGTTATTGAAAGAGGCAAGCGTTTGTCTATCTTGCAACAAGACCAAAAGGCTTGGGATGATTACACAGTTCTTTCAACTGTTATGCATGGTTATGAAAGACTTATGGAAATCATGAAAGAAAAAGATGAACTTTATGCAAAAGCTGACTTCACTGATGCTGATGGAATTAGAGCAGGTGAACTTGAAAACGAGTTTATGGAAATTGGTGGTTGGGAAGCTGAAAGCGAAGCTCAAAACCTTTTAAATGAACTTGGCATTCACGAAGAATTTTTTGATGTTATGATGCGTGATATTGACCCAAAACTCAAAGTTAAGGTTTTGCTTGCAAAGGCACTCTTTAAAAACCCTGATATTTTGATTTTGGACGAACCTACAAACAACCTTGATGCAAAAACTGTTAACTGGCTTGAAAATTTCTTGATTGATTTTGAAAACCTAGTTATTGTTGTTTCTCACAACCGTTATTTCTTGAATAAAATCTGCACACACATTTGTGATATTGACTATGGCAAGATTGAAATGTTTGTTGGAAACTATGACTTCTGGTATGAAACTAGCCAACTTTTGCAAAGACAAGCAAAAGAACAAAATAAAAAGAGTGAACAAAGAGCAAAAGAACTTAAAGAGTTTATTGCAAGATTTGCGGCTAATGCTTCAAAGAGCAAACAGGCAACAAGCAGAAAGAAAGAACTTGAAAAGCTTGAGTTTGTTGATATTAAGCCATCTATGAGAAAATATCCATATGTTGACTTTAAACCAAACAGAGAAGTTGGAAATGAAATTTTGACAGTTACAAACCTTACAAAGAACGGCTTCTTTGAAAACATTTCATTTACTGTTCACAAAGGTGACAAGATTGCGTTTGTTTGTCAAAATGCAAACGTTGTTACAATGTTATTTAAGATTTTAATGGGTGAAGATTCTGCTGATGGTGGAAACTTTGAATGGGGTTCAACTGTTACAACAAGTTATCTTCCTGAAAACAATGACGCTTTCTTTAAAGATTGCGGTTTGTCACTTGTTGACTGGATTGCTCAATATTCTCAAGAAAAAGATCAAACATTCTTAAGAAGTTGGCTCGGAAGAATGTTGTTCTCTGGCGAAGAAGCTCAAAAGAAAGCAAACTGCATTTCAGGTGGTGAAAGAGTTAGATGTATGCTTGCTCGCGCCATGCTTTCTGGTGCAAACGTGCTTATTTTTGATGAACCTGTTAACCATCTTGACCTTGAAAGTATCACATCTCTTAACAAGGGTATGATGAACTTTAAATCACCAATACTTTTCACAAGTCAAGACCACCAACTTTTGCAAACTGTTGCAAATAGAATTATTGAAATTAACAAAACAAAGGTTTATGACAAAGAAACAACATACAACAATTATTTGGGATTAGATTAATTTTTTTATTGATAGGTGAAACTTTGCGTGTGATTTTTTGCAAGGTTTCACCGCTTCAAAAAAAAGTTGAAAAATTTATTTTTTTTGTTGACAAACACTAATTTATAGTGTATATTTATCTCGTTAGTTTGCAACACCGAATTATCGGGGTGTGGCGCAGTTTGGTAGCGCGCGCGGTTTGGGTCCGTGAGGCCGTGAGTTCGAGTCTCGCCACCCCGACCAATAATCTGTTGCGATTAATGGGCCTTTAGCTCAGTTGGTTAGAGCGACCGGCTCATAACCGGTTGGTCCTTGGTTCAAGTCCAAGAAGGCCCACCAACAATTAAATAAAGCCAAATTTGGCCCGGTAGCTCAGTTGGTTAGAGCGCCAGCCTGTCACGCTGGAGGTCGACGGTTCGAGCCCGTTCCGGGTCGCCATTTATTTTTTCTTGTTTTTTATAAAAAACAGGGTATGCCTCGGTAGCTCAGTCGGTAGAGCAAGAGACTGAAAATCTCTGTGTCGGTGGTTCGATTCCGCCCCGCGGCACCACATGCTGGTGTGGCTCAATGGTAGAGCATCTGACTTGTAATCAGACGGTTGTTGGTTCGATTCCGACCACCAGCTCCACTTGGGTAGATTGCAGAGCGGCCAAATGCAACGGACTGTAAATCCGTCGACTTTCGTCTTCGATGGTTCGAATCCATCTCTGCCCACCAAAAACGACATAAGCGAACCGGGTTCTGAAAAATTCGGCGTTTATGTCGCTTTTTTTATGCTTTTTTTGCCTAAATTTTGCAAAAAAAAAGACACTTTTTTGGTTTGAATGAAGTTTAATATAAATTTAAATTTTAGCTAAGAGTTTTGTTTCATATTTTACATATTTTGTATTTGGTTTATTATTATATACAATAACAGTTTCATAAAAAGAAGAGCAAAATAAAAACGCCTGACTGTCATCGTCAGGTGTTTTTTTATTTGTAACATTATAGTAAATTTTGATTTTGTCATTGTAATATACAACTTTATCTATTAAGAATTTTATTATATAGAAAGCACTTTGTTTTAGAGCTTTTTTAATGTAGGTTGATATATCATCTTTTGTTATTTTTTTACTTAGTTTTAGTTTTTCGTATTCAATTTCATTATTTACTGTGTTGATCATTAGTTCTAGTT
>JAZOTD010000003.1:0-5627 GCA_045657465.1 Clostridia bacterium
GTTTTATTCAGGAAAAGAAAAGCTTAAGCAAATTGAAGAAGAACTCAAGATTTTGCTCCTTCCAAAAGACGAAAATGACGAAGGTAACGTAATTGTTGAAATCAGAGCAGGTGTTGGTGGAGATGAGGCTGGCATCTTTGCAGGTGATTTGTTTAGAATGTATACCATGTATGCTGATAGAAATCGTTTTAAAGTTGAAGTTTTAGATGAAGAAGGTGGCGAAGGTGGCATTATTAAGCAAGTTAACTTTATGGTTACTGGAAAGGGTGCATATGCCAAGTTTAAGTATGAAAGTGGCGTTCACAGAGTTCAAAGAGTGCCAGTAACAGAGAGTTCTGGCAGAATTCACACTTCAGCTGCCACAGTTGCTGTTTTGCCTGAAGCTAAAAACGTTCAAATCGATATTAATGAAAAAGATTTGCAAATTGATTATTACAGAGCAGGTGGTGCTGGTGGACAACACGTAAACAAGACAGAGTCTGCAATTAGAATCACACACCTTCCAACAGGTATTGTTGTTGCTTGTCAAGATGAAAGAAGCCAAGGCAAAAATAAAGAAAAGGCAATGAACTGGCTCAAGTCAAAACTTTATGATTATTATCAATCACAAGAAGATTCAGCTTATGCAGAAAAAAGAAAGATGCAAGTTGGAACCGGTGATAGAAGCGAAAAAATTAGAACATACAATTATCCACAAAGCAGGGTGACTGACCACAGAATCAATATGACAATCTATTCACTTGAAAACTTTATGAATGGTGATATTGGAGAAATGGTTAAGGCATTAGAGATTGCTGACCAACAAGCAAAACTTGCAAATATAGAAGAATAAAATTTTAAAAATAAGGTGTTATGACAAACATAACACCTTATTTTTATTGGCTTTACAATAAATTGAGCCAAATTATATTTACAAAATATTGTTATTATGTTATAATTATTATATATGGAAACAAAAGACTTAAAAGTGTTGTATGGAGATGATTCACTGATAAGGCCAATGGTTGCTAAGCGTAGAAGTTTATCTTCAAAGCGTGGTGCAGAAGGGGTGGCTTATTTTGTTGGGCAAGAATTTGTTATGAAATATTTTGAGCGAATCAATATGCCTTATCACACATTTGACAACTATGCTTTGGAGCTCAAAAAGTTTGCTGATGGTGGATTATCAGTTCCTAAAATTTATTCTTGGGCGATGTCTCCAATAAATGTAGAAGACGGCGTGTATAGATATTATATTTTGCAAGAGAGAGTTGCGGGTGAAGATTTGTTGCCATATTCACTAAATGATGTCGAATCAAGATGCATGAAGTTTTGTTCAAGAAAAGAATTTGATGGGGCAATTGAAAACATTGCAGAGAATAAAGCGCTTTATAACAAGATGCTAAACGAGTTTGTTTCGCTTATGCTTGAAAGAAACAAAGAACTTGCAAGTCTGTCAAAAGAAGAAATTGCGAAGTTTATAAACACTTATTTTGAAATAAATCGCAGGTCTGTGTTTAGCTCACCAGATTTGCATCCAGGAAATGTTTTGTTTGATGGAAAGCGAATGGTTTTGATTGATGAGACAATGACATTTGCAAGTCCAAACAAATGGCTTGATTATGAAGGGAATTTTAAAGAGCGTTATTTTAAAGTTGAAACGTTTCATGATTTGTTATATTTGTTTACTTGCAACAGACACATTCAATCATATCTTGGTTGTTATGAGCAGGAGACTGGTGAAAAGGTTGATAGAAAGATTTTGACTGATGCAAATGAAAATAAAAAAGTTTTTGGTCAATTTATGAAGCTTTGGGTTAGCGAAGGAATGAAAATGTTTATTCCTGGTGAGATGACTTCACTTGACATTGAAATGCTTTATAGACAAGTTGATGACATTGTCGATGAAAAATCTGCAAAAGAGATTTTGCAACAGTTAGAGAAATAGAAAATATGATAAAATGGGGTGTTATGTTAAGCATAACACCTTTTATTTTATGCGATTGCGTGGTTTTTAATAAATTTTTCATAATGGTATTTACATTATAAATAGGTTATGTTATAATAAATATATATGGATAGAAAAAGTGTGCTTTTAGGCAATGATTACAATGAAATTTTGTTAAATGCAATTCCTATGCTTTCTAGCTTTCCAAGTTATACTGGTGGTGAAGGAACTGCATACTTTTTGAATGACCAATTTGTTGTTAAGCAATTTAAAACAAATCAAAACTGGGAATATTTTGATGATATTTTTGAATCGTATTGCAGTGAACAAAGACGCTTTAATCAAATGGGATATTCAGTGCCTAAAATTTATTCTTATTTAAAACTCCCAAACTTTAAATATTATTCAGGTGAATGTCCAAATAAAAACAATTATTACATTTTAGAAGAAAGAATGAAGGGCAGACATTTGTATTTTGGTGAGATTGACAAGATTTATGGGCTTGTTGCAGATTTGTTTTCAAAGCATGAGTTTAAAGAAATTGTTTCAAATCCTGACGAGAATCTTGCAGAATTTAAAGAGATTGTAAAGATTTTTATTAGAGATTATATTCAAATGAACGAAATGATTGAATCAATGCCAGAAGATGAGCTTGGAAAGTTTGTGTTTGACATTCATCAAATGTATATGGGTGGAGAATACAGCACTCCTGATATATTTCCGTCAAATATTTTGCTTGATGGCACTCATCTAAATATTATTGACAATCAAGTTGTGTCTGGTAGAAAAAGAATGGAATCGCCTTCAAGACGTGAAAGTGTGTTTGTTAGTGATATTTTGAATATGTTTTATTATAACAGTGAAATTTATAATTTGTCGCAAGGTTGTTTGTTTTATTTAAAAGACAAAAAGCTTTTAGATGTGTCATATTTGAGAAGAAAAAATATTAAAACATCAAAAGCGGCTGTGATTAAAACAATAAATGTCATGAACAAATATTGTGATAATCCAACGATAAGAGAAGCGAGAATGACGCTATTGGCATTCTCAACACTTAAACAATTTTTTAATGACAATGATTCACTTGAAATTATGAAAGATATTAAGTGTGCACAATTTGGAGAATAAAAACAATGCAATACATGCATTGTTTTTATTTATATTTAAAATTTTCTGTGTTATAATTGGTGTATGAATAGAGAAGAATTGTTAGAAAGAGTCAAAACTGAATTGCCTGACACGTCTGGTGTTTACATTATGAAAAACACAGATGATGAGGTTGTTTATGTTGGAAAAGCTAAGTCTCTTAAACGAAGGGTTAAGAGTTATTTTGATGCTTCGCCAAAAACTCAAAAAACGTATGCATTGGTGTCTAACATTGACCATTTTGATTATATTTTAACAAACTCTGAACTTGATGCATTTTCGTTGGAAAATAATCTTATAAAAAAATATAAGCCTAAATATAATATTTTGCTTAAAGATGACAAAACATTTCCTTATTTAAAGATAGATTTTAATGAGAGATTTCCTAGAGTGCAGATTGTTAGGCGTCCAAAAACAGAACCTAAAGTTATGCTGTTTGGTCCATATGTTACGGGAACTCGAATTTCTGAGCTTTTGAGCATTATTAAGTCGGCGTATCCTGTTAGGTGGTGCAATATCAATTTTGACAAGAAAAAGTTGCTTGACAGGCCTTGTTTGCATGGCGAAATTGGGAATTGTTTGGCACCATGTGTTTCTTATGAAAATGAATCAAAATATCTTGAAATGCTTGATAATGTTGTTGATTTTTTGAATGGAAAAACAAGTGATGTGAAAAAGCAGTTAAAATTAAAAATGAACAAGTTTGCAGAAGAGTTAAAGTTTGAAGATGCACTTGTTTTGAGAAATCAAATAAAAGCGGTTGAAAATATTGAAAAAGAACTGATAACAAGCCTTACTAGCGATGCAAATATTGATGTGTTTGCTATTGAAGAGATTGATGAAGTTTATGACGTAAATGTTATGATGATTAGAAACGGCAAAAATGTTGGGCAGGTTAATTTTGCTTTGGCAGATGTTGTTGGGGAGAAAAATGAGCTTTTGCTGTCGTTTATTTCAAACTATTATGTGGCACGAGCGATGCTTCCTAAAGAGATTGTTGTTAAGTCGTTTAATGACGAGCAAAGAGAAATGTTGCAAGGATATTTGCTTTCAAATTTAAACAGAGCAGTTAAGGTGGTTGTTCCTAAAATAGGTATCAAGGTTGAATTTTTGGAGAATTGTTCAAAAAATGCGATTGAGTTTTTGACTCATTCAAAAGAACGAATTGAAAAGCGCCAAAAAATGACTGTGGGGGCGTTGGAAAATTTGAAACAACTTCTAAATCTTTCTAGGCTTAAACGAATTGAATGCTTTGATATTTCGCATATTAGTGGTGAATTTTTGGTTGCTTCAATGGTTGTTTTTGAAGACGGAGAGCCTGCATATAAAGAATATCGCAAGTTTAAAATTAAGACCGTTGGCGGAAACGATGATTATGCATCTATGAAAGAAGTGTTAACCAGACGTTTGGTTGATTATATTGAATGCAAGGAAAACTTTAACAAGAAACCTGACCTTTTGCTTATTGATGGTGGCTTTGGGCAACTTGCTGTTGCTAAAGAAGTTTTGAATGAATTAAATCTTGAAATTCCGGTAGTTTCGCTTGCTGAAAAAAATGAAGAAATTTGCACGCTATCGAGCAAAGAACCTATTGTTTTGAAAAAGAGCGATCATGTTTTAAAATTGTTGCAACGAGTTCGTGATGAAGCTCATAGATTTGCAATAACTTATCACAGAGAATTAAGGGGTAAGTCTTTAAAAAGTTCACTTGCTGAAATTGAAGGGCTTGGAGATGTTAAGGTTAAGGCACTTATCAAACATTTTAAATCGGTTGAAGCTATATCAAGAGCTGATGAAAAAGAACTGGTTAAAGTTGAAGGAATTGGTGAAAATCTAGCTAAAATCATTTTTGATTTTTATCATAAAAATATTGTGAGATAAAAAGGAGATAATTATGAAAAAAATTACAATTATAACCGGTGGTTCTAAAGGTGTTGGAAAAGAACTTGCAAAAGAGTTTTTGCTTAAAGGTGAGAATGTTTGTATTATTGCAAGAACAAAAACTGAATTAGAGAAAACAAGAAATGAATTGTCAAACATGACATCGAATGATGTGATTGCATATGTTGGAGATGTTAGTGATGAAAACTTTGTGAAAAGATTTTATGCTGAAATTTCTAAGAAATATGATATTACGTGTCTAGTTAATAATGCGGGTGTGGGAAGATTTGCTTCAATTTATGACAATAACAAAAAAATGATTGACGATATTTTTCCTGGAATAGTATATGGAACTATTTTAATGACAACGTATGCGTTGCCTTATTTAAAACAAAACAAAGATATTTCTAAAGTTGTAAATATTATATCGCAATCAGGACGTAGGACATATAAAAATGAAAGTGTTTATTGTGCTGCAAAATGGGCACAAGAAGGATATTCACAGTGTTTGAGAAGTGAAACATTTGGAACGAATGTGAAGGTGGTTAATGTTTATCCTGGTGGAATTAATTCAGGTTTTTGGAATGCTAGCAGGGATTATGTTAATGTTGACGTTCAAAAAACATTTGCGTCTACTGAAGAAGAAGTCGGAGGCCAAGCGGTCTTAGGAAGA
>JAZOTD010000004.1:0-24976 GCA_045657465.1 Clostridia bacterium
CCTTTTGTTATGAAGTTTTGATAACTATCTTTTTGAACTTCAAGAAGTTATGGAATTTCCATAACTTCATCAATTTTACCAAACTTGTATCTCTCCGTATTACCGAACTTGACTTTTTTGATGTTTAAGTTATTACTACTCATGTAGTCCTCCCAAAAAATATTAAAAAGAGTCATTTTTGAGTTCAAGCAAAAAAACATGCGGGCAAAGCCAAAAGATAGTCGATTCTATATTAAACAAATAAAACGACAAAATTAGTTAATATCTATACAATTTGACTTATAAAACCATAACTATCGCCCAAAAGGGCACACTTTTAATGCTAATTATGGTATGCTATTCAATGATAACATGAATGTCAAATACTGTCAATAATTTTCAAAAATTTTTGTATAATTAATTTGTAATTTTTTATATTTTAACCACAAAAAAACACCTGACTTAGCAGGTGTTTTTTTATTATTCTTCATATTTTAAATAAAAGTTTTCATATGCAAGATCCAAACTTGCCATTTTGCAAAGTTTTTGATAAGGAGTATCTGTTGGCATAATACCCGCCATAACATTTAAATCAACAATCTCTGCTGGTGGAATAAACTCCGCAATTGCAAATGGAAGTTCGTTAGAAACAAAATCTTCATCGCAGCCATAGATGCTGGTTACATATTGTTTTTCATGGGCCTTTTTAACATTAGCAGGAATAGCTCTGTAAACATATCTGCCATTTTCAAATGACAGTTCACCTAATTTAATTTCTCTAAAATAAACACCTAACATATGTCATCTCCACTTTGTTTTTGTTTATGTTGTTCTTGCAACTTTTTCATTCGTGATTCAAATTCAAAACGTTGTTCATCTGTTGCAATAAACAAGTTTAATTCATCTTCTAAAACAATACCTTCAAGCATATCTAAATAAGTTAATGGGTTTTTATTAAACAACTCTTCATCGAAGGTTACACCCAACACATTTGCAATAGCTTTGCTGAATTTTTCTTTTTTATACCCTATCACAGATTTTGCAACCGTGTCAAAGTCTACAAGGAAATCTTTGTTGTATCTTGTTTCACTTCTCATTCTGCCAAATGCATAATCCACATCAAGTGCGGTATACATATTTTTAAAATCATTAAACAATGTTCTGTTTTGACTTAAAAGCACTACCAACTGTTCTTCATAAGACATTTCATCATAATTTTTTGCAATATCCTCATTTTTGAAACTGCCCTTGCCAATATAGAAATCAAGAGGAACATCAAAAGCATTTTTGATTCCACCAACATATTCAACCATTTTTCCGTTTTGGTTGATTGATGCCATTTGTTCTCTATACATTTTTTCACAATTAATGCTTTGAAGTCCAAGTCCACCACCATTATCAAGAATCGGTGTAGGGCAGAACCAAAACTTTCCACCACCTAAAGGTATAAGTTGGAATGTGATATTTTTGCAGTGCCTGTCTGCATTGCAATAGAAATAATCCCAAAACATAATATTGGTTAAATATCTCGTGCAAACTGGGTCAATCACCATCTCTTGACCATCATTTTTAATTGTTTCTGCAAAAGCCATTATGCCTTGTTCATAGTTATAAAGCGTGTTTGTGCTTGAACGGAAACAATTATTTCTATCAAAAATTTGACCTAAAAGCATGTGTCCGTGAACAATTTGCGCATTATCTTCAAGGCAGTTTTGTGTAATACACCCATAAAGTCTGTCACTTTCAACTTTCTTTGCGGTTTGTTCTGCAATAATCTTCCAAAATGCATCATTTTTGTATTCTGCAAAGTCATAAACTGTTGGTTTTAAAACAGACTTTTCCCCCAATTTTTCAGCCAGTGTTCTAAGCATATAATATCCAAACACTTCACCCAAATCTTCACAACTGCCCATAGACTCATCGGTTCTGTTTAAATGGTTTACACCACGTTGGTTATTCGCTTTAAAATAAACCCTATCACCTGCTTTTATTCCGTTTCTTCCATCAATTTTAGCAGTCGCAACAAAAATTCGGCTAAATCCAACCGAATTAAATCTTTGAATGTTCACAAAGTTAGGCTTTTTCACAAACTCACCGTTTGGCAAAAGCTCTCTCGTGCTATCATTTATACATTCTCTAGCTCTATTATTCATACTAATATTTTACTATAAATCTTTTAATCTGTAAAGACCATTTTAGAATCTATTTCCTAACAAAAAAACACATTCCTTCAAAAGGAATGTGTTGATTTATTATTGTTTTTGTGGAGCACCAATCGTCTCTCGTGTAAGTTTGTTGTGATGTTTTAAATTTTCAAGGTCACTCAAATTTTCAAATCTAGAAATAATTTCTTGCAATTCAACCTCGTCTTTTACAAATCCTCTAAGATAATCTTTAATCACACCTTCGTATTTTTTTCTATCTTCATCGCACATAATCCAATATGAAAATTTAATTGCATTCCAAGCGAAATGTGGACCCCTATCACTCCAATCAATATCTTTATATGCTCCTTTGACAGCTTCTTTATCACCACTGTTTGCAGCTTCAATTATGTTTGCAACAACTCTCAAGCATTCAGCATCTGACCAATGATCAAGAATTTGACTTTTATCACCAGTTGCCTTGTATGCATCATAGCGGTCTTTTACGAGATAATTAACAATTTCTTCTATTGCCACTTCTCTATCTTTATGACCAACCTTTCTCATTTGGGTGTAAAAAGTTTCATATATTTCACCCATATGCTCAAGTGTATGCATAAAAGACTTTTCTCTATTCTCGTCATAAATTTTTTCTCTTTGAGCGTCTGTCATTGGCACATCATTCTTCATATCCCATTCATATTTTTCAATCATAACCATTTCTCCTAGCAAGTCAATTATAACACGTTATTAAAATAATTTAAATATCAAATCTATCCCAAATCTTCCATAACAAGGTGAGATAAAATTTTTACAAGTTCTGTGTCAAGCACTTGCTCAACATAAACCTCTTCAGCTTCTTTGTCGAGAACTTCTTTCAAAAACGCTGTTTTTAAGTCTTTTGGGTCAATCATATCAACCAATTCATCTGCTGCTTTGAATGCGTATAAATAACTATCCCCATTATATTCAACAACTTCCATAACTTGAAAAACATCATCATTTTCAAGCATGATTGTATCTCCAACTTTCATAACTGCCATGTTTTTATTCTCCCATTTGTTCAATTTCGACGCCTTTGTCGCCTTTGTTAATCACAATTTTTTGATTTCCTGCAGCCTTTGGAACTTTTACAGTAATTTCAATAGAATCTTCGCTTTCTTTTTCAATCTCAGCTTTTGCAGTTTCTATGTCTTTAATGGTAACCTTTTCAATAACTGCAGGTCCAGTTACTTCTGCTTCAGCATTTTCTGGTTGAACATTTTCTTTTACCGCATTAACAACTGCTTCATCAGTTTTTTCTTCAGCTTGTGGCTTTTCTTCAACCACTTCAGCTGTTTGAACTTCTGCACCTTCTGGTACATTTTCAACCGGAACTGCTTCAACTTGAATTTCAGGCTCTTCCTTTGCTGGTTCTTCAACAACCTGTTCTGGCTCTTCTTTTGCCGGCTCTTCAACAACCTGCTCAGGCTCTTCTTTCACTGGTTCTTCAACTTCTTGTTCAGGCTCTTCCTTCACTGGTTCTTCAGCTCCTTGTTCTGATTCTTCTTTTTCTTCAACATCTTCTGTTGGCTGTTCGTTTTCTTTCTCTTCTTCACCAGATTCAGGTGTTTCCTCACCTTTTTCTTCAGGGTCTTTTTCTGGTTCTTCTGTTTCTTTTTCAGGCTCTTCTTTTGCTGGTTCTTCAGCTTCTTGTTTTTCTTCGCCTTCTTCCTTTTCTTCTTGTTGGTCACCAGCTTTATTTTTTATCTGTTGGTTCATTTCTTTAAGAATTTCATTAGATTTTTCTGTTGCTAATCCCATTTCTTTTAAAATTCCAGCCACATAACCCTTTAAATATAAATTAAAATCTTCTTTTTTCATGGTTTTATATTTTTCAACCATCATTGGTTCATCAGCCTGCATTCGAGTTGCAACCGCATTTAATTCTTTCTCTATTTTTAAAACCGCAGCCTCCCATTCTGGAAGTGCTTCTGCAGTTTTTGCCATATTACTATCGTATGACTTTTCTTTTCTTTTTATATTTACCATCGCAAAAGGTATTGAAATTATTTTAAGTATTGTTCCTATAGGATTTGGAATTGCACCAACAATCTCTAAAATAGTCCTTAAAATACCCCATTTTTCTTGTTTAATACCTCTTTTGTCAGCACCTGCAGCTCTATAATCACCAAGCAATGCATTTTCTTTATCTCTTGCTTCGTCAATGATTGATCTTTGACCATTTAAATAAGGATTTTCTTCTTTTATTTTTGCAATAGCTGCTTTCTTTTGTTCAATATAGTCATCTTCTATACCAAACTGTTCGTTCATTTCAGCAATCATCTTTTTTCTTATACGTTGTTCAAGGGCAGCCTTTTCTTGTGCATCGCGTTGTTGTTGGGCTTCTTCTCTTTCTTTTTTGCGTTCTTCATATTTTTCGCGAAGTTGTGGATTATTTTTCCATCTCTCTTCTCTTTTTTTCTTTGCTTCTTCGTGTTTTTTGCGCCACTCCTCGTTTGCAACAGCGCCTGTTACTTTTACTTTTCCATTTGGTAAAACTTGTTCCATAATTTATCCTACCTACACATTATTAGTTATTTTAATTATAATATTTATATTTTTCTTTGACAACTTGTTTAAAGCAAATTTTGGCCAAAAAGAAAAAAGAGCCATAGCTCTTTTAAATTTTTTGATTATTTTCTTCTTCTGGTGCGGCAGAATTTGCTGTTTCTTCACCAAATTCTTGTTCAAGTTTTCCGCAAATTTTCTCAATTTGTTCATCAGGAACATCAACTTTTTCACATAAAATGTCACCATTTTTAGCAGTTTCATACAGTTTTTCAACATTTTCAATATATTTTTGTAATAATTTATACTGGTTTTTTTCTTCTCTTAATTTTAACTCAAGTTCTTTTTTATGTTCAGGATTTGTTGCTATTTGAAAACATTTTTCATAATCTTCAATTGCAAGTTTATGTCTTTGAAGTTGAATCTTTAGTTCATAAATATTGTTTGAATGAATAATCATAGACACCTCCTAGAAAAACATAATATAACATTTAGTTTTTAATCTGTCAATAAAATAAAAATATTTTTGTGGCAAATAATTATGTATGAGCTATTTCAATTATCACGCAAAGGCACAATCTTTAATAAAAGAAATGCATTGCACACACGCAGTTTTGACTGATAAACATAACCATATTTCACCTGCGTTAGTGTTGTTTTTTGACAATCACACACCAATGCCCATTAGATTTAAAATGTGGAATCTTTATTTTAAGCTTCTATCTTTTTATAAAATTGAAATCATTGACACTCTCACAAATTTTAAGCAATAAAAAATCACTCACCTAGCCGATAGATGAGTGATTTTTATTTAAACATAAGTTATTTAATGTTTAATCCAAAATTATTTAATAATTTTAGAAACAACACCAGAACCTACAGTTCTTCCACCTTCACGGATAGCGAAACGAAGACCTTCTTCGATAGCTACTGGAGAGATAAGTTCAACTGTCATCTTTGTGTGGTCACCAGGCATAACCATTTCTGTTCCTTCTGGAAGAGAAATAGAACCTGTAACGTCAGTTGTTCTGAAGTAGAATTGTGGACGATAGTTGTTGAAGAATGCTGTGTGACGACCACCTTCTTCTTTTGTCAATACGTAAACTTGACCTTCGAAGTTTGTGTGTGGGTGAACAGTACCTGGTTTAGAAAGGATTTGACCTCTTTGAACGTCAGTTCTGTCGATACCTCTAAGAAGAACACCTACGTTGAAACCAGCAACAGCTTCATCAAGTGTTTTTCTGAACATTTCGATACCAGTAACAACTGATGTCTTTGGCTTATCTTCAAGACCAACGATTTCAACTGTTTCACCAGTTTTAAGAACACCTCTTTCAACTCTACCAGTAACAACAGTACCACGACCAGTGATTGTGAATACGTCTTCAACTGGCATCAAGAATGGTTGATCTGTAGCTCTGTCTGGAGTTGGAATCCAAGAGTCAACAGCATCCATAAGTTCTTGGATACATGCTGTGTCTGGAGAATCCCAGTTGCCAGCTTTTGCAGCTTCAAGAGCCAAGAAAGCAGAACCACGAACGATTGGTGTGTTGTCACCATCATATTCGTATTTAGAAAGAAGTTCTCTAAGTTCCATTTCAACAAGGTCAGCAAGTTCTGTGTCGCCACCAAGTTGGTCAATTTTGTTCATGAAAACAACGATTTTTGGAACGCCTACTTGACGAGCAAGAAGGATGTGTTCACGAGTTTGTGGCATAACACCATCAGTAGCAGCACAAACAAGGATAGCACCGTCCATTTGAGCAGCACCAGTGATCATGTTTTTAACATAGTCAGCGTGTCCTGGGCAGTCAACGTGTGCGTAGTGACGATTTTCTGTTTCGTATTCTACGTGTGCTGTGTTGATTGTGATACCTCTAGCTCTTTCTTCTGGAGCTGAGTCGATTTGGCTGTAATCTTTAGCGTCTCCACCATATTTGTGTGTTTGGTTCATTGTGATTGCAGCTGTAAGAGTTGTTTTACCGTGGTCAACATGGCCTACTGTACCGATGTTAACGTGAGGTTTTTTAGATTCAAATTTTGCTTTTGCCATTTGAATATCTCCTTTTTATTTTTTATTTTTAATTTTTTTATTTGTTTTTTGCTAATTCAATGAATTAGTCTTTCTTTCTATCGCCAATAATTTTATCAGCAATATTTCTTGGAACTTCAGCATATTTGCAAGGTTCCATAGATGAGTCACCACGTCCTTGAGTGAGTGATCTCAAATCAGTAACGTAACCAGACATTTCTGCAAGTGGAACTTCAGCCTCAACGGTTTGGTTTCCATTCTTAAGTGTTGTGCCGATAACGTTTCCACGTCTACGTGAAAGGTCACCAAGAACATCACCAAGATATTTATCTGGAACTTGAACTTCTACCTTCATGATAGGTTCAAGAATTACTGAATTACCTCTCTTGAATGCATCTTTGAATGCCATAGAACCAGCAATCATAAATGCAGCTTCTGAAGAGTCAACGTCGTGGTAAGAACCATCGACAACAGTTGCTTTGAAGTCAACTGTTGGGTAACCTGCAAGCACACCTGCTTGAGCAGCTTCTTTGATACCCTTGTCAACTGCAGGAATATATTCTTTTGGAATAGATCCACCAACAGTTGCGTCAACAAACTTGTAACCTTCGCCTGGTTCAAGACCTTCGAATTTAACAACGCAGTGACCGTATTGACCTTTACCACCAGATTGTTTGATGTATTTGCCGACAGCTTCAATAGAACCACGAAGTGTTTCTTTGTAAGCAACTTGAGGAGCACCTACGTTTGTTTCAACGTTGTATTCTCTCTTCAAACGGTCAACCATAATGTTAAGGTGAAGTTCACCCATACCAGCGATGATTGTTTGTCCTGTTTCTCTGTTTGTGCTAAATCTAAAGCTTGGGTCTTCACCAGCAAGTTTTAAAAGTGCATTTGTCATTTTTTCTTGGTCACCCTTGCCCTTTGGTTCGATAGCCATCGAAATAACTGGGTCTGGATAATCCATGTTTTCAAGCATAACTGGTGTGCCTTCATCACAAAGTGTGTCACCAGTTGCAGTGTTCTTAAGACCGATGATGGCAACGATGTCACCAGCATAAGCTTCAGAAATTTCTGATCTTGAATTTGAGTGCATTCTAACCAAACGGCTGATTCTTTCTTTTTCACCTGTGGTTGTGTTCAAAACATATGAACCTGATTTGAGACAACCAGAATAGATTCTGTAGAAAGTAAGTCTACCAAATTGGTCAGTAGCAATTTTGAATGCAAGACCTGCAAGTGGAGCCTTGTCATCAGTTTTACATTCAATTGGGTTGCCTTTCATATCGGTTCCAGCCATAGGTGGAATGTCGATAGGACTTGGCAAATAGTGAATAACAGCATCAAGAAGTTCTTGAATACCTTTGTTTTTGTAAGATGAACCACAAAGAACTGGGAGCATCTTTAATTCACATGTAGATTGTCTAATTGCTTTTCTAATTTCTTCAACTGAAAGTTCTTCACCACCGAAGAATTTTTCAAGAAGAGTGTCATCAGTTTCAGCAACAGCTTCGATGAGTTTTTGTCTGTATTCTTCTGCAATATCTTTCATATCAGCAGGGATGTCAACGATATCAAAAACTTTTCCTTCGTCATCTCTGTAATAGATTGCACGCATTTGAACAAGATCAATAACACCTTCGAATGTGTCTTCCTTTCCGATAGGAAGTTCAACTGGAATAGCGTTAGCACCAAGCATTTCTCTCATTTGGTCAACAGCGTAGAAGAAGTCAGCACCAAGAGTGTCCATCTTATTAACATAAGCGATTCTTGGAACACCATACTTGTTAGCTTGATTCCAAACTTTGATTGATTGAGCTTGAACGCCTTCTTTTGCGGTGAAAACTTCAACGGCACCGTCAAGTACACGAAGAGAACGTTCAACTTCCATTGTAAAGTCAACGTGTCCTGGAGTGTCGATCAAGTTGATTTGATGTTCCTTCCAAATACATGTTGTTGCAGCAGAAGTGATTGTGATACCTCTTTCTTGTTCTTGTGCCATCCAGTCCATGGTAGCGCCGCCATCATGAACTTCACCGATTTTATGAGTTTTTCCTGTATAGAACAAAATTCTTTCACTGGTTGTTGTTTTTCCGGCGTCGATGTGAGCCATAATACCAATGTTACGAATTTTGTCTAAAGCATATTCTCTAGGCATAAGTTCTATTTCTCCTGTTTAGTTTAAAATTGTTAAAATGCTTAACAATTACAATTTTTATTATACTAGATTTCTTGAAAATTAACAAATAAATTGATGCTATTTTCAAGTTTATTTTAAACATGATGCAACAATTTGTCGCATCAAGCTTTCTACCAACGGTAAGATGCAAAAGCCTTGTTTGCTTCAGCCATTCTGTGAACGTCTTCTTTCTTTTTAAATGCACTACCAGCGTTGTTGTATGCATCAACAAGTTCACCAGCAAGTTTTGCAGCCATTGTTCTTTCAGAACGTTGTCTAGCATACAAAACTAACCATCTAATAGCAAGAGTTTGACGTCTTTCTGGTCTGATTTCCATTGGAACTTGGTATGTTGAACCACCAACTCTACGAGCTTTAACTTCAAGAACTGGTTTTAAGTTTTCAAGAGCTTTGTTGAAAACATCGATTGGCTCAGCGTTAAGTTTTTTAGCAGCAGTTTCCATAGCGCCGTAAACAACTTTTTGAGCAATAGATCTTTTTCCATCAAGCATAACTTGGTTGATAACTTTTGTTACAACTGTTGAGCCATAAACTGGGTCAGCTACGATTTCACGTACTTCAGCTCTGTTTCTTCTTGACATAAGAAAATTTCCTCCTGTTTTATTTTAAATGTTAAATCTTAAAATTATTTAGATTTTTTAGCACCGTATTTACTTCTAGCTTGTTTACGGTTTTGTACACCTGCTGTGTCAAGCACGCCACGGATGATGTGATAACGAACACCTGGCAAGTCTTTAACACGGCCACCACGAATGAGAACAACAGAGTGTTCTTGCAAGTTGTGTCCTTCGCCTGGAATATAAACAGTTCCTTCCATTCTATTTGTAAGTCTAACCCTAGCAATTTTACGCATAGCAGAGTTTGGCTTCTTTGGAGAAGTTGTTGTTACGTTCAAGCAAACACCACGTTTTTGTGGGCATTGTTCAAGAGCTGGACATTTTGCTTTGCTAACTTGTTTTTCTCTACCTTTACCATGACGGATAATTTGGTTAATGGTTGGCATAGTATTACCTCCTGTGTAAATTTGGTGAATTTTCTCTAAAAACCCAATCGAGGAAATTCTTGAGCACGTGACCTGATTTATTGCAACACCGACGCAATAAAAAAGGGCAGAATGGTCAAACATAAATTTTATGCCCTATCATTCTACCCTAATTTTTGTTATAAGTCAATAAGTTTTCGAAAATATTTAAATATTTTGCTATCTCGACATCATGTTAGCATTTACACGCTCTGGAGCTGATTTTGACGCACCTGACATCGCTCTTTGTCTAACACTTTCATTATATCTTTGAAGCCTGTCATCAAAAAGTGTTTCTTGTGCCATTAACTTTCTTTCAGCCTGCGTGGTTGATAGCGTTACTCTTTCAATTACTGGTTTTAATTTAGATTTTCTTTCACCAAACCATCCAAACAAGTTAAATGGATTAAATTTAAACCAACCTTTCTTGGTTGCAAGTAAAGTTTTATCTGGTTTAATGTCTACATCATCACCATAATAAGCATTGTTAGATAATGCAACATTTCTTTTTTTCAGCTTTTGACCTTGTTGCTTTTCGCGGTTTTTGTCCGCATCTTTTTCACGTTGTTTTTCAAGTTCTTCTTTAATCATTTTTAAAGTTTCTGTGTCTTGTGGAAATTTCTCTTTGTAGGTTTGATAAAATCTAACTTTTTCTGCATATGTTGGACACAACGCATTGAAATATCCCCTAGTTATGATTGGCGTTTTTGCCTTATCTTTATCTCTGTGAAATGCGATAACTTTTGCATAAGTCTCTTGCATTTCTCTTTCACGCTCTTGACTTCTTGCTTCCATTCTGCGCACCTCCTAAAATTTCTTTCAGGTCACATATTTTTAGTTTTTAAATTATAACATAATTTAATAAAAAAGTCAATATCTATCACAAAAAAAGACTCCCATCAGGGAGTCACTCAGTTTTATAATTTTAAGTTTTAATTATTGCTTCATGAAGACATAATATCTCCAACCTTCAGCAAAGTCATCAAATTTCCAAGTGTCAACAAGTTTGAGTTTTGGATATGCAAATGCACAAAGTTCAGATGCGTTGTAGTTGTTGAATTGTTTGTCATATGTGTCACCATCAAGTTGAGCATAGCTTTTTTCATAGTTTTTGCCAGTGCCATCATATGCTGAAATCAACACAAGGCCACCTTTTTTGAGAGCCTTTGCCATATTTTCAAAGGTTTTGTGCATGCTTTGAATGTTTACGTGCATGATTGTTGCCAAACATATAATGCCATCAAATGCACCAAGTTTATCAAATGGATCAGTAATGCTTCCAACAAAAAACTTGCAAGATGAAACCTGTTCTTTGGCAATTTTGATGAGTTTTTCACTAAGGTCAATACCTGTAACTCTAGCACCCATTTTTGCAAGAACTTTTGCATCATAACCCGCCCCACAGCCAAGATCTAAAATTCTTGGGTGGCGAGTTCCAACTGCACCATAACAATTGTAGAATTTTTCTAGAATTAAACTTTGTTTCTTTTCTTTATACCATTCATCAGACCAGCCAGTTGCGGTCTTGTTGTAATAATCTGCTACTGTTTTCATAACAAACTCCTCTTATACAAAAATTATATATTTTTTTGTGATATTTGGCAAATAAATTTTACTGCATTTTTAGACCAGCAATTTTTAAACATAAAAAAAGTTGGCAATTGCCAACTTTTAAATAATCATATCTTGAACTTTTCGATTTTGTTTCATATAACCGATTTTATATTCAATTTTTCTAATTTTTCCAACAATTGGAGCCTCATCAACGCTAAGTTTACTTTCAATTAATGACAAAATTTTTCTATAATTTGCCTTTGACAATTTATATGTGAAATAATAGCCATGCTTTTCAATATCAACACCAACATATTCTGCATATTCTTTAAGCAAATAATAAGGTGTCTTGCTTTTATATTCAGCTATGGTGTAGCACAATAAATCAATAACATTTTCAATATTATTTTCGTCTTTCTTTTTAATTAATTTTTTAATTTTGCGTCTAAGGTTGGTTGGCAAAACGATGATTATTGATTGCAAAATGTTATCAACATCAGCATACATAATATCATTTTTAATCTTCAAGATATAAGACATACTCTCAATATCTCTAAGTCTAATCATATATTCATAATTTGTGTAATCATCATCAACACAAACCACTTCAAATCCAACAATTAGCGCGAGTTTATGCAAATCAATTTTAGCCACTAAAAGTCACTCCCACGTATAAATTTTGTTAATTTATGCCTACTGTTCCATCATTGTTTGTTTTTTTTTAATGTCATCAGGTGTTTCACCTTCTGACTTATTTGAATTTGATTGATTTTCTTTTACTTGCCCATTTGTATACATTTGAACAGCTAAGTCTTTGAATTTTTCAAGAGACTCTCTGTATTGTGCATAGTGCATATCTCTTTCTTTCAATGTTTTTTCGATTGCATCAAGTTTTACTTTGAGTTGTGGAACATAAGTTTTAACTGGTTCACTGTTTAATTGTTCTTTATATCCAGTCATAATTTGTCTCATAGACTCTTGAAGAACTTCTGCATCATCAAGTTTTCCTTCGATAATGCTAACGCAATCAAAAGAACTTGTTGTGTATTCATTTTCTTTTACTTTAATTAAAAGATTTCCATTGCTTACAGCTTCATTGCCAACATCAAATCCAATTGAAGAAATGCCATATTCTGCTGGAAAGTTAGCCATAATTACAGGAACATTTTTATTTACACCTCTGTTAAATTCATCCGCATTACCTCTGTTTAAAATAGCCAATACTGCGAACTTAATTGAACTTGAAACATCTTCGTTGTTGAAAAAACCTCTCTCAAAATTGCTCATTAGTCATCCTCCTCAGTATATACAAATTCTTTTAAGAAACTTCTGTCTGCTTCTTCAGTAGGTGTCAAGACAATTGAATCTTCATCAACTTCTGCACAGCCAAGCAAAACAATCTTTTGTGGATTGAGTGCTTGAATTTCTGCATAAGAAGATTGGGTTGCAATCTTTGCATCATATTTAAGTGAAGATGTTAAGAAAAATTGCAAATAGTCAGTTGCTCTTGAATAAACATCTTCTACTGAAAAGCCAGATGCCAACAAATTAAGGTCTGGATAAAGCGCTGTGTATAAATCGTTTTCATCTGCGAATAAAACCATTGGATAAATGTATCTTTTCATTGTGAACCTCACAGTAAATTATAATTATCTATCATGATTTTATCACCAATAAATTTAAAAGTCCAACAAATTTGAGCAATAATTTAAATACCTAAATTTATTGTTGATTTATCATAGCATTTTTTCGACATTTTGTAAATACCCGCCGGCAAAATTCATGTGAAAAAAACTCACTATTTTAAGGCACATTATAACAATTATTTATAAACTATTTTCTTTGCTTAAATTTTCTGCTATGATAAGCTTCCCAATAAAAAAATTGCTAAATAAAAACACCCAAAACTGGGTGTTTTTTTGTTTTTAATTTTGTTCTGGAGATGCTTTGAAATAGATAGACACTTCTGAACTCTTTGCTTCAATAACAATTGCTGGATATGAACTGTCAATCTTATTGCTAAGTCTTTCACCTTTTTCGATTGTGCTGAAAACTCCAGAGCCAACATCATTTTCTTCATATCTAGTTGCATTCTTTGCCTCAATTGCAAATCTGGTGTCTTTTGCAGTGTTGTCAAGGGCTTTTACAATAAGTTCCTTGCATTTCTCACCCGCTTTAATATTTGTTGCATCTGTAATTTTTGTAAAAGTGAGATCTGCATTCTTTAATGCCTCAATAGAAACCTTTCCTGTTAAGCCTGTTGCAGTTAGTTTGCCACCGCTAATGATATTTATGTTTTCACTATCTTTGTTTGTAAATTCAATGTTGCTTGAAATTGTTTCAATTTTAACATTTCCTGAAGCAGATAAAATATAAACTCTTCCAATTCTTGAGAAAACATTGATGTTGTTCATGGTCATACCGTCACCACCAAGGGTAACTTTGCCACGTTTTGTTGTAACTTTAAGTGCTTCAAGTGCTTCTTCAACAGCAATTTTGCCAGTGTTTGTTTCAATCTGCATATTTTTTACAGATTTAACAACAACTGAACCACGCTTTGTTGTAATTGTTCCATTTCCAATCTTGTCAATTACAACCTTTCCTGAACTTGTGACGATTGAGTTTTTATCTCCACCATCAACTTTTCCAAGTTCAACTTTTCCTGATTTGGTTTTTATATAAACCATTCCTGCAATATTTACTTTTTTGCCCTTAACCGCAGAGCCGATGTCACCATGTTCTGTGTTTGCAGTTAAATTTTTACAAGATACCAATTTGATGTCGCCATTTTTTGTTGTTAAATCTAAATCACCTGCAACTTCAGAGTTGATTGTAATTTTACCTTTTTCAGATGTAAGTTTGTAATTTGTTGCTTTTGCAACGGTTGAATACATATCATTAACAATAATAGAGTTTGGAGTTTTAAGTTCGTATGTTTTTGCAATGGTTAAGCCATCATAAGAAATGTTTCCTGCTGTTTCAATTGAAACCTTGTTAAAATATGCATCTCTAATTTCTGTTTTTCCAAGAGTTTTGTAGAATGAAATGTCAGATTTTTCAGATTTAATTGTCAAATCATAAATACCTTTTGCTTCAGTGTCAATTCTAGCAATTGGAATATATAATTTGAAAAATCTTTCGCTGGCTTTGTTTTCAAAGATAAATTTTTCAAAACCTTTAACTTTGATAACAGCCCCGCCTTTTTTATCTAAAGAAATATCAAATTTTGGTTTTTCAATATTTGTTTTTGTTAAGCCAATATAATTTTCATAATAGTGGAATTCATATTCATAACTTTCAGTATATTCAACATAAATTGGAATTTCTGAAGCTTCAACGGTTATTGATCCCGTGAACCCAGTAAGCCCCGCATCTTCAAGAGCTTTATCTAAATAGATGCGTTTGCTATTATATGCACGTGCATCATTTGCAACATACATAAGCCCAAAAAGTCTTGTGCCTGGTGCAAGTATCAACACCAAGAAAAAGCCTACGCATAAAAATGCGACTATACCTAAAACTATAAAAAAGATAGCTGTAAATCTTTTTGTCATTTTTCACCACCTATACATTTTATAGTATAAACTCTTGACAAGGTTGTTGTCAAACAAACACGCCTGCATAAAAAATTTTACTTAAAAAGTAAAAGACCAGGAGATCTCCTGGTCTTAATTTTTAAAATAATTCATCATCTGTTGGAATTTGCACATTGCTAAAATCAACCATTGGTGGTTCCATTTCAGGTGGTGGAGCAAGGTCTGCAAGTGATTCATCAGCGGAAATTTCATTTACAATACTGTTGATTGCATTTTTCAAATCTTCTGGAGTGCTTGCTTTTTTTGCACGCTTTGCATCTTCATTTTTTTCAAATTGAGCAACCATGCTTTGTTCATTTGCATCTTTTTCAAGATTGACAAAGCTCGTTCTTGAACCGTCCCAACCAAGATAAACGCTGCCAGGTTGACCGTTTCTAAATTTTGCAATAATAAGTTCTGCAGTGTAGCTTCCGTCTTGAGTTTTTTCCATATCTTTTGGAGACATGTCTCTGTGAATAAACCAAACCATGTCGGCGTCTTGTTCGATAGAACCAGAATCACGAAGGTCTGAAAGCACAGGTTTTCCAGGTTTTCCGTCATCACGACTTTCAACTGAACGGTTAAGCTGACAAAGCGAAAGCACTGGAACTTCAACTTCTTTTGCAAGCAACTTTAAGTTTCTTGAAATATCAGCAACTTCGTTTTGACGGTTGTCAGTTTTTGTGTCTGCATGCATCAAACCAAGATAGTCGATAACAACAAGGTCAAGACCCTTTTCTCTTTTAAGCTTTCTGCATTTAGAAAGCACTTGAGATGGTGTGTTTAATGCATTGTCATCAATGAAGATGTCAGCATTTTTCAATGTTTTGCTGGCCTTCCAAACCTTTGACCAGTCTGATTCATTTAGTTCACCACGAAGAGCTTTTGCCATTGAAACATTTGCAACTGAAAACAACATTCTTTGAGCAAGTTGTTCTCTGCCCATTTCAAGAGAAAAAACTGCAACTTTTGCACCATGGTGAATTGCAGCATTTGATGCAATGTTCATGGCAAGAGATGTTTTACCAACACCAGGACGAGCCGCCAAGATGATAAGGTCGGTTTTTTGCAAACCATTTGTGGCTTTATCAATTGCATAAAACCCGGTTTTTAAACCCCTGAGTTTTGTGTTGTCTTTTTGAATTTCTTCGATTTTGTTTATAACATAATCAACAGAAACATCGATGCGTTCAAGTGCACCAGTTTGTCCTTTTTCAGCAATTTCAAAAATTGCTTTTTCAGCCATTCCTAAAATGCTTTCATCAGAACCTTTTTCATACGCTTTCGCAATGGTGTCACCACAAGCAATGATAACTTGTCTTAAAACAGAATCACGTTTAATGATGTCAATATAATGATTAACACTTGCAGCAGATGGCACAATGCTTGAAAGTGACGAAATATAATTCATTCCGCCAACAGCATTGATGAGACCTTTCTTTTCAAGTTCATCAGAAACTGTTACAAAATCAATTGATACTGACTTTGAATAAAGTTCTTTAATAACAGAAAAAATGTTTCTGTGGGTTTCATTGTAAAAATCAACAAGTTCAAGTTTGCTAACAACTGTGAGCGACGCTTCACTGTCAATGAGCGCACAACCTAAAACCGCTTGTTCGGCATCAAAGTTGTTTGGCAAAATTCTACCACCACTCTCAAATGCTTTTTTAAGTTCATTTTCTCTTTGTTCTTTTTTAGAAATTCTTTCAGCCATAACGACTCCTTATTAAAAATAAGTATACCCTTGAAACCTAGTGTTGTCAATAAAGAAAATTTTTTGACATAAAGTTTGTATGAAATAATTAAAAATGTAATTTTTAAAACACAAAAAAAGCCCACGCACGAGCTTAGTAAACCTAAGTGACTGTGTGGACTTTTTGAATATTTAGCACTAATTTGCTTAATTGTTGGTTGCATTTTAAGTCAAAATTTGAGTATAGGGCGAGAAATAGAAAAAAATCTCAGGCTCGAGTTTACTGTTCGTAAATGAGTGTCTGAGATTTTTGATAATTTCAAAGCATTATGCTTGAATTTTGACTTAAAATTACAGTGTGCGGTATGGAAGAAGCGCCATAACTCTTGCTCTCTTGATAGCAGCTGTGAGTTCTCTTTGGTGTCTTGCACAAACGCCTGTTGTTCTTCTTGGAATGATTTTACCTTTTTCTGTCATATACTTTCTAAGTTTTGCTGTGTTTTTGTAATCAATAACTTCGCTCTTTTCAGCACAGAAAGCACAAACCTTTTTAGATTCTTTACGGAATTTGTTTGGGTTTTTATCATCGTAAGAAGATTCTTTCTTAAATTTTCTATCCATGATTTATCTCCTTATTAAAATGGTAAATTGTCGTCGTCGATTGGTTCAAATTTGTTAACAACATCACTCTTGCCTGAAGATTTTGAACCTGTTTCAGGAGCTTCAAATTCATCACCTGATGATGGACCTTTGCTTGATAAAAATTCTACTTCTTCAGCAACAACTTCTGTTGAATATTTTTTTGTTCCATCAGTGCCGTCATAAGAACGTGTTTGAATAGAACCAACAACACCTGCCTTGCTACCTTTTTTAAGATATTTGTAGCAGTTGTCTGCTTGACCACGCCATACAACAACGTTGATAAAGTCTGCTTCTCTTTCTCCGTTTTCATTAGCAAATCTTCTTTGAACTGCCAAGCTGAAACGGCAAAGTGAAATGCCACTATTGGTTGTGATAAGTTCTGGGTCTCTTGTTAAGTTGCCAACTAAAATTACTTTATTCATAAATTTTCTCCTATCGGTAGTTTTTCTAAACTATTTTGCGACAATCATGTGTCTAACAACATTTTTGTTGATGTTGAGTTTGCTTGTGATTTGTGCTGGAACTGTGTCTTCAGCTGCAAAATTCATTAAGCAATAGAAACCTTCTTGTTTGTAGTTGATTGGATAAGCATATTTACGCATGCCCCATTTGTCTGGTTCTTCGCAAGTAGCACCCAATTTTTCAACAAGGTCTTTAACACTCAAAACAACTTTTTCTTTTTCTTCGTCAGAAATACTTCCATCGATGATGTATAATAATTCGTAATTTTTCATGTTTCATTGCCTCCTTTTGGACTCATTCGGTTTAGGGAAAAGGCCCTAAACAAGGAATTGTACTGGCATTGTAGCACACTATTTTAATTTTTGCAAGTATATTTTTTAACATAACCATAGTTATGGCTATAATTTCATTCTTAAAATGTTACAAATTAATTAAAATTTACACTTTTGAAAGACATGCATAAATTTTTTGATAATTAATATTATTTTATTATCTCTCATTTGACTTTTCGGTTTTTAATTTTATAATATAATTATAATACTTTTCTCGTAAGGGGATTTTATGGCAAAAAAGAAGAAACAAGAAGTTGAAGCAGTTGCTCAACCAGAATCTGTGATTGAAGAAATCAAAGAAATAGCAGATGAAGTGGTTGAACCTGTTAAAAAAGAAAAGAAAGAAAAACAACCAAAAGAAAACACCAAACGCGCTCTCAAAAAAGCTCAAAAAGCAGAAAAGCAAAAGCTTAAAGAAAAACGCAAGAAAGAACGTGAAAAAGAACGCGAAGAAAATGATGACGGCGAACCAAAGCTTAGAGATGTTTTCAAAATGGTTTTTGACAACTCAAACAAAAAGAAAAAACAAGAACCAATTGTTCAAAAACGTGTTAAGCGTGTTAAAACAGACTACAAAAACGGTTTAACCGCCGACCAAGTGCAAGAGAGAATTTCAAAGGGTCAAACCAATGCAACTCCAAACACAAACGTTAAAACAATTCGAAGCATCTTGATGCAAAACATTTTCACATTCTTTAATATTTTGTGTTTTGTTATTGCTATCATTTTGGTGGTTGTAAACATAATCTATAAACAAGCTTGGAGCAATATCTTGTTTATGATTACAATTATGGTCAACATCATAATTGGAATCGTGCAAGAAATAAAAGCGAAAAAAACAATTGAAAAACTTTCGCTTTTAACCGCACCAGTTGTCAAAGTTGTTCGTGAAGGTGTTGAATCAAACATCGCAACAGAAGAAGTTGTTATTGACGATATCGTAATCTTATCAACAGGCAAACAGATTGTTGCTGACTGCGTTGTAGTCGAAGGCAATATTGAAGTTAACGAAAGTGTGCTCACCGGTGAAAGCCTTCCTATAAAAAAGAAAGTTGGCGACACCTTGCTCGCTGGAAGCTTTGTTGTTTCAGGACACTGCCACGCAAGAGTTGAAAAAGTTGGAACAAATAACTACATTCAACAACTTGCAATGACAGCTAAAAAATATCGCAAACCAAAATCAGAACTTTTCAATTCACTCAAAATTATCATTAAAGTTATTGGTATCTTAATCGTTCCAATTACAGTGTTAATGTTCTTAAATAGCAGTGCACAAGCAAGTGGTGATGTCGTTTCAGCAATCACAACAACTGCTGGTTCAACAATTGGCATGATTCCTGCGGGAATGTTCCTCTTGTGTTCTGTTTCACTTACTGTATCCGTAATCAAACTTGCAAGAAAAAAGGCACTCGTTCAAGACCTTTATTGCGTTGAAATGCTCGCTCGTGTAAACGTTTTGTGTTTAGATAAAACCGGAACAATCACTGACGGCACAATGAAAGTGTTTAATTGCGTTCAGCTAACAAACACTGACCAAACAATCAAAAGAATCATGGGTTCAATGCTATCTGCTCTTGGCGACAACAACCAAACCAGCCAGGCATTGATCAACTATTTTGGTTATAACAAAGAAATGACCCCAACAATAACCATTCCATTCTCGTCTTCAAGAAAACTTTCAGCTGTAACTTTTGACGGAAACGGAACATATATTATGGGTGCTCCAGAATTTGTTATGCCAAACATGAAAGATGAAAAACTTCAAACCATGATTGAGCAATATGCAAAAGATGGTTACAGAACCTTACTTTTGGCACATACAAACAAATCAATTTCAAAAGATACACTTCCTGAAGAAAGAGAAGCTATTGCAATCATTATTTTGGAAGACCATATTAGAGAAGAAGCCGCTCAAACCATTGCATGGTTTAAAGAAAATGGCGTAAAAGTTAAAATTATTTCTGGTGACAACCCACTCACTGTTTCAGAAATTGCAAAACGTGTTGGCGTTGAAGGCACTGACTCATTCATTAGTCTTGATGGACTAAATGAAAAACAAGTTGTTGCTGCTGCAAACAAATACACCGTGTTTGGACGTGTTACACCAGAACAAAAAGCACTTTTAATTAAAACAATCAAGAGTGACGGAAACACTGTTGCCATGACCGGTGACGGCGTAAATGACATCTTGGCATTAAAAGAAGCTGATTGCTCAATTGCAATGGCTAGCGGAAATGAAGCCGTTAGAAGCGTAAGCCACATGGTTTTGTTAAATTCAGACTTCTCAAGCATGCCAGACACAGTAATTGAAGGAAGAAAAGTTATTAACAACGTTCAAAAAGCATCATCATTGTTCTTTATGAAAACACTGTTCTCAATTATCTTCTCTATTCTTGTAATCATTATTCAACAACCATATCCATTTACAACATCAAGCATGCTCTTGTTTGAATGGTTCGTAATTGGCATACCTTCATTCATACTGGCGTTCTTGCCGAATAACAAACCGATTGAAGGAAAATTTATTTATAACCTTATTAAAAATGCACTTCCTGGTGCAGTTGCCCTAGTGTTCAACGTTGGTGCCGTTTATCTTTATAACCTGCTTGCCAATGGTTCAATTTCAGGAAACATCGAGCTTGTTTCAACAATGTCAACACTTATTTTGACATTCACAGGTCTTTCAATGCTTTATAGACTTTGCAAACCATTCAACGGAATCACAACATTCTTATTCATCACAATGTTTGCACTTTGTGTTGTATGCTTCTTTGCTTGGCCTGGTTTCTTTGGACTCTTGTCAATCTCAGCTCTTGGACTTGCTGATACTTTGTTTGTAATTGTTCTTGCACTTGCTGCTCCAACAATGATTGCAATCTTGTATAAAGTTATGGATAAAATTAAACTTTAAATAAAAACACTCTTGAATTACAAGAGTGTTTTTTTGTGCTTTTAATAATCCATCTGTTTAATGTTGACACATATGTTAAGTTTTACGCTTTTCAAAAAGTCTTCTTTGCTGTCAAATCTGCTTGTGGTTTCGTTATATGCAAACTTGTAAGCATAATCATAACAATTAAAAACATCAACATTGAAACTTTTTGCTGTCTCAAAACAATCAGTAATATGTTTTTCAACCGCCTTTTTAAACTCTTTTTCAACGGCATCAAACTCTTCTTCAGTGAGCGTTCCAATAATCTTCTCGCTATTTATTTCATCTATTTCAGACTTGTTTATGTCAACCGTTAAATCAAAGATGGGCTCGCCATTTTCAAACCTGATTTTTGCCCTGCTCTTTTTGTTGTTGATTGCAATCTCAACACGTGATTCTTTAAGCCTTCCACCAGTAACACTTTCAAGCGACACTTCACTTTTTTCAGAGTCTTTATTTAAAAACATATAACCTTTTATGTGTCCAGCGTCTTCAATCTTGCCAGCAAATTTGCCATCGACAAAACACATAAGCGGAGCGTCTTGTTTGAAGTATTCATAGTCTTCACTTTGTGATCCACCCGACGAACCAGACTCACTTCCAGAACTTGATCCGCCAGACGAACCAGAACCGCCTGAACCAGACTCACCTCCAGAACCACTTGTTTCTTCACTTGAAGATTTTTTTGTTTCATCTTTATTTTTGTCAAATTTGAGAGTGCTCGCAACAGCAGTTCCTGTGTTTGAATGACTTTGTTTCAAAAAATCAATCATTGTCACCATGAGTCCGTCACTATTTATCTCTTTAAATTTAAAGACTTTTTGAAGTCCAATACCGACCGAAAGCTCGGTCTTTTTTGTCTTTTGCATTTCTTCTGCCGCACTGTCTTCTGCAAATAATATGAGCGCTGAATTTTTAATAATTTTGTCTCTCACAAAATAATCTAAACACTGCAAAACGTCTTCTTCTAAAATAGACTTTCCAACCACAATAAAATTTGTGTGCGTAAAAGACGACACTTTACCGGCCTTATAAGCCAACTTTGCAACCGCTTCTGAAAGAATTTTTGATTTGTCAATTAAAAAGTCAATTTCGGCGGCTGTGCCTGGCGGTTTTGAACCCGGCATGGTTTTTAAAATTTGTGCCGTGACTTGATATTCGTCTTCAACCTTATCAATTGCAACACCGGTGACAATAATGCGCATGTTAAGCCTTGCTTGATATGACAACCCAACTGGAAACACTAAAATTATAATTAAAAACACAATCAACCCAAAATGGCGTTTTGTTTTATGTTTCATAAGACTTCACCGCCTTTTTAGACTGTATTCGACTCGACACTTGCTTGTTTTTTTCAAATCTGGCTTTTGAAGTTTTGTCGTATTCTTTTTTCATAAACAAACATATAAAAAACATTATCACAAACGGAATCCATTTCGTAAGCGCTGCAACTACGGTCAAATATTTCATAAACAACAAAACTCTTCTATGGGTGTCTACCAAATAAAACACATTGATAGAATACAGCGCAACGCTGATAACTGACAAAATTATAACTCTTTTAATTTTTGGAAAAACAAACTGCATGCATTTTGACGAAAAATAAACACAGATTCCACAACTTAAAATCGTTCCTATTTCTGCAAATAAAATCAAGAACCAGTCAATTCTGCCGATATTTAAATCAAGCATAGATTGTTCGGTTATTGTACTTATCAAACTTGGTTTCATAACCGCATAATCGCCGTAAATTCCACCAAATTCAAGATATAAAAGTGCAATAATACCAATCGCCAACACATAGGTTAAAACCGTCCATTTTAACTTAATTTCTTTTGAGTGTTTGCCCAAAAATAACACCAAAAAGAAATCTCCAAACCAAATGTTAAATGTTAAAAAATTATCTAAAATTGGTTTTATTTTAATTGTTTCTAAAGGAAACAAGAATGTAAAATCTGCCTTGCTTGCACCAAACGCCGCAATTACAACATAACTAATCACAATAATATAAAAATAAAGCTCCATGTTAAGTGCAATATTGCTAATGCCGGTGTGTGCCAAATAAAAAACCGCCGCAAGCAAAAGTGTGCTAAACACCGCCCAAGACAAGTTGTCAAACAAAATGTGTTCAAATAAATTTCGAGTTGATTCATAAAGCAGCAAGGCTTGTGCTAAAAAATAAATTGAAATGGCTAGCACCAAACCTTTTTGAAAAAACACCCAAAAACCATTTTGATTTTCTTGATTAACACTTTCAAGAGATTGTTGTTTTGTCTTTTTTAAAATGTAAAACGCCATAAAAATCCCCAGCAGATTAATGGCAAAGAATGGCACAAGCATCAAATAAAAATCTTTATTTAAAAATTCATACATAACACTCGGCATTTTTTGAACCTTGAGTGAAACAACGATTATCCAAAAAGTAATATAAAATTGCCTTGATGTCATGACCTATCCCCCTTCTTTGCTTTGTTGGCTGGTTTGCTTTTCGACTTTGAATGAGCATAAAGTTTTGCTAGCTTTTTGTCACTTTTAACATCTGATTTATCACTCTGTCCCATTCTGGTTTTATTATTCCCCGCAATAAACTCTGGACGTGTTTTCATGTCGCTAATACTAGTTTTAAAAAAGCCGTCTTTTTTGTCTTTTGAAACATTCGGTGCAATCGGCGTGAGATAAGGCACACCAAAGCTTTTTATTGATGTCAAATATGTCGTAAGCAAAATAAAACACGTCATAATTCCATAGAGTCCAATAACACCGCCAACCACCGTAAACAATATTCGAAGCAGTCTCGTTTCTGAAATCTGGTCTGGAATAATATAAAGTGCGACGCTTGAAATTGCCACAACAACGATTGCAGGCGGCGAAATAATACCCGCATCAACCGCAGTGTTTCCAAGGGCAAGTGCACCTATTATTGACAAAGCCATTCCAAGAGCATTTGGCATTTGCAAACTAGCTTCAGTGATAACTTCAAATAAAAACAACACAATTAAAAGCTCTATTAGTGGCGGAACTGACAACCCTTCAATGTTGCTAAGCAGGGTTATCAAGAAATTTATTGGCAAAATACGATAATTAAAACTCTCTAAAGCCACATAAACACCCGGCATCAAAATTGCAAAAATCAATCCCAAAAGTCGCATAATACGCACAAACGTTGCCTGTGCAGGAATTGCATAATAATCTTGTGAACTTTGCAGGTCTTCAAAAATCATAAACGGAACTGTCAAAGCAATTGGCGAACCATCAATTAAAATTCCAACCCTTCCTTCTAAAATCTTTGCACAAAAAATATCCGGTTTTTCAGTGTTCCCCACACGCCTGAAAAATTTGATTTTATTTGTTTCTAAAAAAGATTCAATATAATATGCATCAATAATGGCATCAATATCAATTGCTGAAATTCGCTTTTCAACTTCTTTAACAATTTCTGGTTTGGCAATGCCATCAAGCCAAACAATCGAAACCGTTGTGTTAGTTTGTTTGCCCACAAACACGTCTTTTATTTTTAGGTTGGGGGTTTTTAATCTTTTTCTAACCAACCCCAAGTTTCGTGGAAGATCTTCAACAAAACCCTCTCTAGGCCCTTTAACCACCCTTGATGTTGGTGGTTCTTGCACACTTCTCGCCTGAAGGCCATAAACCGGATAAGACAAAATTCCATTATTGGTTGCTATAACCACGCAACCAGCCAAAATTTTTTGAATGGCATCATCTACCTTGTCAAGACTCTCACCACCCGACACTGACACAATACTTTTTTCAATGATTTTTAACACATTTTTGGATTGTTTTTTTATTTGTGAAAACCGTTCAATAGGTGCCAAAACTCCGTCAGCAAACAACTTTTTGTC
>JAZOTD010000005.1:0-7863 GCA_045657465.1 Clostridia bacterium
TGTCTATTGGGCTTCCACCACCAATTGCAAGAATGAAGTCTGCACCAGATCTTTTTAATTCATTATATGCATTTTTTACATCACGAACAGTTGGTTCTGGAGTTACATCAGAAAACATAACTGAAGGAATTTTGTTTTTAACCAAAACTTCAGAAACTTTTTGATATAAACCACAATCAATTAGACCATTGTCAGTGATGACAAAACCTTTTTTGTAGTGTCTGTTTTTGATTTCTTCATCAAGCTCATTGATGCAATCTGTTCCAAAAAAACATGTTCTATTAAATACAATTTTTTCCATGAGAACTCCTATACAAAATATATTTTAAAGAATAATAAGTTTATAGTCAAATAATTTTGTGGCCAATCGCGAAAAATAAAATTAAAGGAGAAAATAATCATGAAAAATAGTAAAAAAATAAATAAAAATAAATTTAAAAATCAATTAAAAAACAATATGAAATCTTCAGATTTTGACCCGTTAGGAAGTTATACGGGTGTGCCTAGTGATGGAGGAAAACCTGTTCAAGATCAAGATGATTTATAAATCGCCATTTAAATGGTGATTTTTTCTTAGTTTAGAGCTCAAAAAACATTTACAACTTTATCTAAAATCAATATAATAAGTCTAGGAGTTATTATGAAAAAAGAACAGCTTATTTTTGATGCGCGTTATGTTGGTTCAGTGTCGCTTAGACATGTGTCAAAGTTTTATGGTGAAGAAAATGAAATTAAGGCGCTTGATGATGTGTCTTTGCAACTTTTCACTGGCGAATTTGTTGTTATTTTAGGTGCTAGCGGAAGCGGAAAAAGCACACTTTTAAACATTATTGGTGGCATGGATAGCGTTAGTGAAGGAAGTGTTAATTTTGCAGGTGTTGACATAACTCAGTTGTCAGAAAAAATGTATGCAAATTATAGACGTAATGTTGTTGGATTTATTTTTCAGTTTTATAATCTTATGCCGAACCTAACCGCACTTGAAAATGTTGAACTTGCTGAACTTCCTGGGCAGATGCTTGCGATTGATGCACTAAAAGCGGTTGGTCTTGAAAAGAGACAATATAACTTTCCAAGCGAAATGTCTGGCGGTGAGCAACAAAGAGTTGCCATTGCAAGGGCACTTGTGAAAGATCCAAAAATTTTGCTCTGTGATGAGCCTACTGGTGCACTCGACAGCAAAACAGGAAAGAAAATTATTAAACTTTTGAAAAATGCGAATAAAAACAAAGACAAAATTGTTGTTGTTGTAACACACAATGCAGCAATTGCAGAAATTGCAGACAGAGTTATTAAGCTGTCTGATGGAAAAATTGTGAGTGATATCACAAATAAAAACCCTAAAAAGATTGAGGAGATTGATTTGTAATGAACAAAACCCTAAAGAAAATTCGTTGGAGGAATATCAAGGCAAACATGAAACAATTTTTGTCTGTTGTTTTGATTATGCTTTTGTCAACGACTTTGCTCTTTGGGTTTATTGTTAATGCCAGCACATTAAAAAGTGCGGTTAATGATTATTTTGAAAAAACCAATCTTGCAGATGTTTGGGTTTATACTGACAAAATAACAGATGCTGACAGAATATTTTTTAGTGTAAATTCAAATGAATATACTGAAAGGTTATATTTGAATGGCTCGAGTATGCTTGTAAATCAAAACGCAGAAAATTCTGCCAAAGTTTATGTGTTGCCAAAAGAGAAAACCAAAGTGTCTTTGCCTGTGAAGGAAAGAGGTGAGTTTGGTTGCATGATAGATAAGGGTGTGGTTGAAAACTATGGGCTTATTTTGGGCTATGATGACATAATGTTTGATTTTGAATATAAACTCGATGACAACACTACTGTTGTTTTGCCACTCAAGTTTAGAATAACTGGGGCAATGAGTTTTAATGAATGTGCAGACACATATTCTTCATGGCCAGTTGTTATTGATGATGACATTTTCTTGTATGTTTTAAATCTTGCACTCACTGAAAAATTTGGAACAGAAAGCTATAACATTGACAAGGTGCCAAATAACCAAGTGGTGATGACAACAGATAATGTTGAGAAAACAAAACAGCTTATTAACAATCATTATGCTACAAGCGACAGTAAACTTTTGTATTTAGGTGACAGAGATGATGTGGAATCTGTTGTGCTTTTAGAAATGGAAATCAGTCAATCTGAAAAAATGATTTATGTTTTTCCGGTTATATTCTTGATTGTTTCAATTATGATTATTTTAACGACAATTAATCAGCTTATAATTCAAGAAAAAGGCAAAATTGGAACTTTAAAATCTATTGGTATTCCTGACAAAAAAGTTTTGAATCATTATTCGAGTTATGGTGCGTATTTATGCGGTATTGGTGCACTTGCAGGCTTGATTTTAGGGCCTATCATAGTGCCTACGGTGATGTTTGTTAAATATAATCTGGTTTATAGCATTCCGGCAGATTTTGTGTCTACGAAGATTCCATGGTTATTTGCAATTTTAGTGTTTGCATTTATGACGTTGCTTGGTTTTGTTGTTTCGCTTTTTGCATGTTATGAAATTTTGCACAAAAAACCAATTGAATGCATGAAGCCACAAATCAAGCTAAAAATGAAAGGTAAAAAGAAAAAATCAAGGCTTCCGTTCTGGATGAAAATGGCTGGCAGGAACATAAAAGTTAGGCCGATAAGAACAATCATGGCCGTGCTTGGTGTTGCTGGTTGTGCTGCGCTTTTGATTTGCGGATTTGGAATTGGTGACACATTAAACCATGGGCTTGACAATGATTTTGAAAAACGGTTTAAATATGATGTTTCTTGCACTTATGAAACTGCAGATTTTGAAGAAAAAATGCGTGAAATAAAGAGCATAAAATCATATGAAAAATATGAAAAAACGAGCATTAATGTTTTGACCAATGACAAATCAAAAACGGTTATGCTGACCAAGTTTAAAGCTGATTCAAAGTTTGCAGAGTTTGGGCTTAAAGAAAATGAATTTTGTTTGTCAAAGGCTATTGCTGATGAGTTAGAACTCAAAGAAGGCGATGAAATTGTTTTGGAATATAACAATGAAAAAACAAAAATAAAACTTGCAAAAATTCAAGAAACGAGTTTTGTTAATGGGGCTTTTGCAACTGGTTCGTTTGGGTTTGATTTTAACGGTGCAGAAAAAGGTGTTTGGATTGATTGTGAAAATGAAACACATGTTGTTGAAAGATTGAATTTAATTAACGGAACAAAAGATGCAGAAAAAATTGATGACCTTATTGAAGGGGCAAAGGAAAAAATTGGAAGTATAAATTCAATAACAGCAACACTAAAAACATTTGCAATTTTGCTTGCAGTGATTGTTTTGCTCAATTTAATAATGCTTATTTTAAAAGAAAGAACCAAAGACATTGCTACTATGAAAGTTATGGGGCAGGGTATATTTTCAATCGGTTTATCGCTTATTTTTGAGATGTTTTTAATTTCATTTATTGGAACATGCTTGGGCATGGTTTTGGGTTATCCAGTTTTGATGCTGGTGCTATCAATCAACAAAGTTGAAATTGTTAATTATTTGTATTATATCAGCCCAATAAGCTATATTTTTACAATTTTAATCGTTTTTGGAACAATTTTAGCTGTTGGACTTTTAAGCCTTTTGAAGGTTAAAAAGATAAATATGATTGAATCTCTGAAAAGTGTAGAATAATTTCTGCACTTTTCTTTTTATTAGTTTGACAATTTGATAAAAAAATTGCACAATATATATATAATATTTTATGTAATTATTTTTTATTTTTTGACAAATAAAAAATAGGGGGTTGTTATGTTTAACACTAAAGCATTATTGTTGAGTTCTTTTGGCGTTGCATTTGCAGTCACAATCACGGTTATTGCTGTGCTTGCATTTACGGCAACTGTGGTTTGTTTTTGGTGGATTGAAGTGAAAAAGAAACCGCTGAAAGAAATGTTTGCGCATATTAGAAATGGATTTTTGTTTATCTTTGAACGTATTTATGCATTGTTTACAACAAACTCAACAGTGAAAACGGTTTATAGTGACAAATCTAGAAACTATTCAGGAACTGAGTTTTTGCCAATTCCAACTAAGGCTCCAACAAATCAATACACATATGAATTTGTTGGTTGGGACAAAAATGGTGTTGATGAAAAAGGCAATATGGTTGTCAAAGCAATTTATCTTCAAAAGGTTATCAAATGCTACATCAATGTGTTTGATGACGACAGAGAAACATTGCTCAAATCTGAAGTTGTTGAATATGGTTCAGGTGTGAATCTTTATGATATCAAGCCAACCAAACCAGAAACAAAAGAATTTTCTTATGAATTTGTTGGTTGGGATAAAGATATAACAGCGTTCTATAAAAACGAAAATGTGTATGCCGTTTATCATGCAATTCCTAAAAAATATACATACAAATTTGTTGAAGAAGATGGTGAAACAATCATCAGTCAAGGCACTGCGATTTATGGAACACCAATTATTCCTCCAGTTGAGCCACAAAAAATAACTGACACAAACCAAGTTTGTGAGTTTATTGGTTGGAAAAACTATAGTGACGGTATGGTGCTTACAAAAGATGTTGTCTTTGTTGCAACATATGCAAATGTTCCAGCGGCTATTCCTGGAAGTTCTTCAATTATCAAAACTGACGGAAACAAGGTTCAGGTGGTTGATGAAACAGCGCTTTCTCAACAAGAAGACCAAGAACAAGAAGAAATTAAGCTTAATCGTTTGGCTAATGCAATCAAGTTTGATGCACAAAAGAACGCTAGTGCTGCTCCAGTGACTGAAGTTAAAACTTCTTCAGGAATCATTCGTAAGAGTGGTGGAGTGATTATTGAAAGCAATATGTCTAGCGAAGAAATGTTTAGAGAAAGAAATGCTTCTGAAGTTCAACATCACACAGATGATAAAGAAGTTCATCAAAAGATTCAACTTATGACAATCAAAAAGACAGCTGAAGTTGAAGATAATTCAAAAGTAATCAAGCTTAAACCAAAGCCTGAAAAAGAACCAAAAGAAGATGGTATTTTTAAGAATATGATGATCAACAAAATCAAGATTGAAAATGTTGATGAAAATGAAACAAAAGACGACGAATAATTCGTCGTCTTTTTATTTTTATTATAAAGAGAAAAAATACCGCTGTGAAGCAGTATTTTTGTTTTATTTATTGTTGAGTTTTTCATATATTTCACGGGCCTTAACAACAAGTTCAAGGCTTCTTTCGAAGGTTTGAGTGCTTATTTTGAAGTTTTGATAAGCAACTTTAACTTTTTCCCATCTACGTTCAATTTCTTGCATTGAAGCACGTTGAACAGCTTCATCATTTTCAATTGCAAAACCAACATTGTTGATGCCCATTGCAGTTGGTGATGCATAAACGTCTTTGCCATAAATCATATTAAGCATTTTTGACAAAACAGGGAATGCTTCGATGTCTCTGTTATAGTTAACTGCAATTTTTCCGGTTGCATTTTTGTGATATGGGTCGATGATGTTGTAGTCTAAAAGGTCTGCGGTTGCCATTTCATAAGCGATGTTTGTAAGGTGAGTTAGTGGAAGGTTCCAAACAGGGAATGTTTCATATTTTGCATAGCCAGAAATGATTCCGTTAAGTTTGTCATGATAGAGCTGGCTAAGGCAAACTTCAAGCTTTCCACTTGATGCACCTGGGGCAGAAACCAAGACTATTTTTTTGTTGGTTTTTACGTGGTCGTTGTAGCCAAAACCATCTTGGCTTACAACTTTATTAATATCGCCTGGATAGCAATCCATATAATATGAGCGATAGGTTGGAACATCTATTGATTCACAGCGTTGTTTAAAGTCTTCAATAAGTGGGTGATCTTCATAAAAATTGATAACGACACCACATACAGAAATTCCGATTTTTCTCATGCAGCCAACGAGACGGAGAAGCTCGTTGTCGTAGGTTAAGCCATAGTCTTCACGCAATTTTTTGCTGATAATATGCCTAGCATTTACACAGAAGAGAATTTCAAGGTCGTTTTTGAGTTCTTTTAAAATTTCAATTTTAACATTAGGCTCAAAACCTGGCAATACACGTGATGCGTGATAGTCGTCGAAGATTTTTCCGCCAACTTCGATATAGAGTCTTTCATAGTTTTGAATTCGGTTTAAGATGGCGTCTTTTTGAATTTGAATATACTTTTTGTTGTTAAATGGCATTGTGTTCATAAGATTCTCCGTTATTTTTTTATTAAAAAAGGGGAACTTAAAAGAATAAGCTCCCGCTTAATTATTTGTTGTTTAATTCTTGTTTTTTTCTAAATGTTTCTCTGCCACGGATTGTGTGGTCAAGTATCTTTTTTCTAATTCTTAAAGATTCTGGGGTTACTTCTAAAAGTTCGTCTTCGTCTAAGAATTCGAGACTTTCTTCAAGGGTTAACGCCTTGATTGGAACGAGTCTCAATGCTTCGTCTGAAGATGATGAACGAATGTTTGTAAGTTGTTTTTTCTTGCAAACATTAACCACGATGTCTTCAGCTTTTGGGTTGATGCCTACAACCATGCCGGCATAGACTTTGACACCTGGTCCAATTAAAAGTCTGCCACGTTCTTGTGTGTTGTAGAGACCATAAACGATTGATTCACCGTTTTCATAGGCGATAAGGGCACCGAAGTTTCGTGTTGAGATTGCACCCTTGTATGGTTCATAAGCGTAGAAGTTTGAGCTCATGATTCCTTCGCCGTTTGTTTCGGTTAAAAATTGAGATTTGTAGCCGAAAAGTCCACGTGAAGGAATTTTAAATTCGAGTCTAATTCTGCTGCCTTTTGGTGACATGTTTTGAAGTTCACCTTTTCTTGCGCCCATTGAACCCATGATTGTGCTAACTTGGTGTTCAGGAACGTCAATTGTGAGATTGTCAATAGGTTCGAGTTTAACGCCATTTTCTTCTTTGTAGATTACTTTTGGCATTGACACTTGAAATTCATAGCCTTCGCGACGCATGTTTTCAACCAAGATTGAAATGTGCATTTCGCCCCTGCCCAGAACTCTAAATTTGTCAGCTGATTCAGTTTCAAAAACTTTGAGAGAAAGGTCTTTAACTGCTTCTTTTAATAGTCTGTCGCGAACGTGACGAGATGTGAAAAATTTGCCTTCAGTTCCGGCAAAAGGTGAGTCGTTTACAGAAAACTCCATTTCAATTGAAGGTTCACTGATTTTTACGAATGGAATTGGTGAAACATCAGCTTTGTTTGAGATTGTGTCACCGATTGTTACGTCATCGGTTCCTGAAATGCAGATAATGTCGCCAGGAACAACCTGTTCAACAGGAACTTTTTTAAGACCTTGAAATTCAAAAATGTTTGTAACTTTGAAAGTTTTGCGTTTATCTGGAGCGTGGAAGTTTGTGATTTCTAAACTTTCATTTGTTTTTGCGCTGCCTTGTTCAACTTTTCCAATGGCGAGCTTTCCAAGATAGTCGTTTGCTTCACATGAAGACACAAGCATTTTAAATGGTTTGTCAGTTTCTGTTTTTGGAGCAGGGATGTGTTTGATGATTGTGTCAAGAAGTGGTTTCATATCTGTTCCAACAGTGTCTGCGTCAAGTGAGCAGATTCCATTTCTTGCAGAGCAGAAAACAAATGGAGAATCAAGTTGTTCTTCACTTGCATCAAGATCTAAAAGAAGGTCTAAAACTTCGTCAATAACTTCTTTAACTCTTGCGTCTTTTCTGTCGATTTTGTTGACTACAACAATAACTTTGTGATTTAAAGCGAGTGCTTTTTCAAGAACAAAGCGAGTTTGTGGCATTGTGCCTTCAAAAGAGTCAACAACGAGCAAAACGCCGTCAACCATTTTTAAGATACGTTCAACTTCGCCACCAAAGTCAGCGTGAC
>JAZOTD010000006.1:0-43056 GCA_045657465.1 Clostridia bacterium
TTTCTCTATTTTGAATTTGAGAGCGCTCTTCTTGACAAGCAACAACTATTCCTGTTGGAATATGTGTAATTCTTATCGCAGATTCTGTTTTGTTTACGTGTTGTCCACCAGCACCACCAGCTCTGTAATAATCTATTTGCAAATCTTTTTCATTAATTTCAATCTTAACATCTTTAGCTTCTGGAAGAACAGCAACTGTTGCAGCAGAAGTATGTATTCTACCAGAACTTTCTGTTACAGGAACTCTTTGAACCCTATGCACACCACTTTCAAATTTAAATTTAGCATAGGCACCCTTTCCTGTTACCATAAAGTTTACCTGCTTAATAATGCCGCCTTCGCCACCTTCTTCGTCTAAAACTTCAACTTTAAAACGATTTCTATCAGCATACATGGTATACATTCTAAACAAATCACCTGCAAAAATGCCAGCTTCATCTCCACCAACACCTGCTCTAATTTCAACGATAACGTTTCCTTCGTCATTTTCGTCTTTTGGAAGGAGCAATATCTTGAGTTCTTCTTCAATTTGTTTAAGTTTTTCTTTTCCTGAATAAAACTCATCATTAAGCATTGCAACCATGTCTGGATCAGTTTCAATCTTGAGCATTTCTTCAGCATCTTTCATATCGTTTTCAACTTTGACATATTCGTCATATTTTTCAACGATTTCAACCAAACTTGATTGTTCTTTTGATTTTTTCTGCCACACATTCATATCTGCCAAAACATCTGGATCAATCAAATCTTTTGTGAGTTCTTCATATCTTTCTTTGATCTTTTTTAATTTTTCAATCATACAATTTCTCCCGCAACAACTCTGTCGTTGCCACCATAATCTTTATAAACCTTAATATTTTTAAAGTTTTCTTTCATTAAGTTTGAAACAGCTTCAGCCTGATTATATCCTATTTCAAAATAAAGTTTTCCGCCATCATTTAAAAAGTTTGGAGCCTGATTAATAATTTCTCTATAAAAATCAAGCCCGTCTTTTCCACCATCTAACGCCAAAATTGGTTCGTTATCAACCACTTCAGGCTCGAGAGTTAAACAGACATCACTTTCAATATATGGAGGATTGCTAACCACAAAATCGAACTTGCCTTTCACATTTTCAAACAAGTTCGACAACGCAAACTCAATTTCCGCGCCCAAGGTTTCAGCATTTTTCTTTGCCACTTCAAGTGCTTCACATGAAACATCAACCGCCGAAACGCTTGCATCTGTCTCTTTTTTTAAAACAATCGCTATGGCGCCACTGCCCGTGCCAATATCAAGCACTGAAACCTTTTTATTTTGGCTCAAAATATCTTCTTTAAGCTTTTCAATCAAAATTTCTGTGTCTAGCCTTGGAATAAGCACATTTTCATTAACCATAAAATCATAGCCATAAAAATTTGTTTTCCCAAAGATATAAGCAAGTGGAATATGTTTAAGTCGAAGCTCAACTGCTTTCATGATTTTATTCATTTCTTCAGTTGAAAACAAGCCGTGAAAAGGAAGCATACTACGCTGTTTTCCTGTCACTTCACATATAATCCAGTCAATATCAGCAGTTTCGTCTATTCCCGCTTTTTTAAACGATATTTCTAAATTTCGTTTCAGTTCAAAGTAATCAAGCGATATTTTCATAATATTACCTCAAAAAAAATGTGCATAAACAAAAAGTTTTACGCACATTAAAAAGTGCAGACAAAAAGTGCCTGCACAAAATATCACAGCTATTTCTTGATTCCGTATCTTTTGTTGAATCTTTCAACTCTACCGCCAGCATCAACAATTTTTTGAGTTCCTGTGAAGAATGGATGACATTTGTTGCAAATATCAATCTTCAAAACATCTCCGTCTTTTGTTGAACCAGTTTCAAAAGTGTTTCCGCATGCGCAAACAACTTTAACGGTGTGATAATTTGGATGTACATTTTCTTTCATTTCAGTAATCTCCTTAATAACATAAGCATTGAAATTATATAATACAATTGGGTGGTTGTCAAGCCTTTTTAATTTTTTATTTAAATTTAGAATAATTTTTTTGACATAAGAAAACACTAAGAAAAAAGGAGCAAACCGCTATGACATCAAAATTTATTCCAAGAGAAGACCACCTTGCAGAGACCTTAGAAACATACTCTGAAGACGCCTATATTTTCTGTGCACCAGAAACCATTGACTAATCTCCCCACAAACACTAAACACCACCCTTTTCTATGGGTGGTGTTTTTCTGTATGTGTTATGAAAACACTTCTTTGTCAGTACAACCTTTGACAAAGTTTAAATATCTTCTCGCTTGACCTGCTGACACTGGAGCAAAGTTGTGATATGTGACACAAACATTAAATCCAAAGCTTTTAACTGGTGCAAGCGTATGCACATGCCCAAATATTGTAAATCCATTTTTTGCATGCGAAAGTGGTTTGTGTGTTAAAAATACTTTTTCTCCAAGCACATTTTCATCTAAATAAATTCCATGCTTATGAACTTCGAAAAATCCCAAATCTAACATCTTTTGCTTAAAACTTTCAAAATCATCTGCATAGTCAAGTTCTTCATAGTTTCCACAGATCAAAATCACTTTTCCATTAAGTTCTTTAATCTTTTCATAATCACCAAAATCGCCCAAATGATAAACAATATCATTCTTTGAAACAACCTGATTCCAGCGTCTAATCATTTCCCTGTCCGCTTCATCAGCCGAAGCAAAAGGAACCAATTTTCTCTTAACCTTGCTGTCTTGCGAAAAATGTGTGTCTGAAATAAAGAATATCTTTTCACTGAACGGACTTGCATCAATTGCATTTATTTTATCAATAAAGTCACTCCAAAGCCCTGCATTTGGAGATAGGTCATAAACATAATGAACAAGGTGTGGATTTTTAAGTTTAGACTCATCTTTCAACACTTCATTAACACTTATGTCTTTCATTTTGAAATAGTTTTGATGCAAAACATAACCTACTGGCACCACGTCAAAAATCGTTTTTATGCCGTAATCTTCTTTTTCTTGCGCAAAGTTCTTTGCACAGTCAACCAAATATCTGCCTATGTGAGTGCTAGACATATTGTGTTCCATTTCATAAACACTAGACACCATTTGTCTTGCAACAAAGTTTGGAATAATCGTAAATTCAACACCGCTCTTTGCCACAATCTCAAACGCTTTTTTATCTGAACGATAGTTCTGGTCTTCAAACTTATCTAAAAGCAAATTGCCAGTTCCCAGCCAAACCACATGCACTTTTGAAACAAGTGACTTGTTGTGTTTTAAAAGTATTGCCACATTAGTGAGTGCCCCAGTGGCAATAACAACCAACTTTTCTTTAGATTTTTTAATTTCACTTGCCATCTTTTTAACTGCTGGTGAAATCTCATCATAGCCACCAGACAAATACCCTGCACTACCTTCAAAAACATAGTCATTTGAAAAAATACCCATAAGAGACAACAACCTGTTTGATTCAAACTTACTGTCAAGTTGCATCTCTTCAATTGAAATGTCTTTCTTTTTTGACTTAAAAGGCTCAATGGTCACCGCTTTTATATCAAGATTGTCTCTGCATGCAAAAGCATAGACAATAGCAAATCTATCATCTATGTTATTTGTAACGTCACAATCTAAAATAACACTAGTCTTTTTCATAACATTATTATACATTTAAACCAAATTTTAACAAATAAAAAATGAGCATTTCTGCTCATTTTTATTATACTTTTTCAAGATAAAGCTTAACTTCTTCACCATTAATGTCAATCACAACTGCCCCAGCCTTTTCTTCAACAAACAAGCCGTCAGCAAGTGTGTCATCACAAACGTCTTTTGCAAACTTTTGCATAAGCTCGTTGAAGTTCTTAGAACCAGACACATAAATCTTGATGTGGTCAACCACTTCATAACCATTGTCTTTTCTTGTTTGCTGAACTTTAGAAATAAGTTCACGAACATTTCCAAGGTCAACAAGTTCTGGAGTAAGTTCTGTTGAAAGCACAACAGTAAATTTTCCGTCACTTTCAGAAGTGAAACCTTCTTTTGAAATTGGAGAAATCAAAAGGTCTTCTTTTGCAAGTTCAACAACAGTTCCATCAGCATCAAACTTAACCGTTTCGCCTTTGTTTACAGCATCAACCACTGCAATTGCATCACAAGTTGCAAGATAATTTCTAATTGTACCAATCTTTGAACCATATTTTGGTCCAAGAACCTTAAGTTGTGGCTTAAGTTCATAGTTTAGATATTCTTTTGCATCATGCTTAAATTCAACTTCTTGAACATTAAGTTCATCTTTGATGAGTTCTTTAAGTTCATTTGAAAGCTCAATTTTTTCAGCTGTTGCAACAATAATTTTTGAAAGAGGTTGTCTGTTTTTGATGTTAGATGCATTTCTTGTGCTTCTTCCAAGCACAACAATGTCAAGCACGGTTTCCATACCCACATTTAGCTCTTCATCAATCAAACTTTCATCAGCAACTGGATAATCACACAAATGCACAGAAATTGGAGCATTTTTATCAACACTTCTAACAATGTTTTGATAGATTTGTTCTGTGATTGAAGGAACAAATGGCGCACAAAGCTTTGCAAGTCCAACCAAACAATAATTAAGGGTTGTAAACGCTGCATCTTTGTCTTCAGACTCACCATGCACCCAGAATCTTTCACGACTTCTTCTAACATACCAGTTAGACAAACTATCAACAAATTCATTGATAAGTCTTGCAGGTTCACAGTTAACATAGTCAGCCAAATATGCATCAACTTGTTTAACAAGCTTGTTAAATTCAGAAACAATCCACTTGTCCATCATAGTTAGTTTTGCATCATAGATTGAATGTTTGCTTCCATCAAATTGATCAATTTCAGCATAAAGCACATAGAATGCATAAGTGTTCCAAAGTGTGCCCATAAACTTTCTTTCAAAGTCTTCTAATGTTTCCATATTGAAGTTTGTAGGAATCCATGGAGCGTTTGAAATATAGAAATACCATCTAGCAGCATCTGAGCCAGCTTTGTCAAACACTTCCCAAGGAGTAACAACATTTCCAATGCTCTTGCTCATCTTTTTGCCAAACTTGTCATTAACAAGTCCAAGTGGCAAACAGCGTTTATATGGAGACTTTCCAAAAAGCAAAGTGTTAACTGCAAGCATCGAATAGAACCAACCACGAGTTTGGTCCATACCTTCAGAAATAAACTCTGCCGGGAAATATTTTTCAAACACATCTTTGTTTTCAAATGGATAATGAAGTTGCGCAAATGGCATTGAACCACTATCATACCAACAGTCTAAAACTTCTGGAGTTCTTGTCATCTTCTTGCCACATTCTGGACAATCAAATGTGATACCATCAACAACAGGCTTGTGCAAATCAAGTTCAGCATTCTCGTCAAGTCCGCCAAGCTTTTTAAGTTCTGCAGCACTTCCCACAACATGAATGTGACCATCTTCACAAACCCAGAATGGAAGTGGAGTTCCCCAATATCTGTTTCTTGCAATATCCCAATCAATAAGTGAACGCAAGAAACCACCCATTCTTCCTTCGCCGATAGTTGCTGGACGCCAGTCAACTTTGGCATTGTTTTCTAAAAGCAAGTCTTTGAGCGCTGTTGTTTTCACAAACCAACTGCTTCTTGCATAATAAATAAGCGGTGTTTTACATCTCCAACAGAATGGATAAGAGTGAACGTGTGGCATTTCTTTCAAGAGTTTACCAGTCTTTTTTAGGTCAGCAATAATAAGCGGATCTGCATCTTTAACAAACTTTCCAGCAAATTCACCTGTGATTTCAGGAAGTGTTCCATCTTCACAAACAAGTTGAACAAATGGAAGGTCATATTTTCGGCCAACTTTGTTATCATCTTCACCAAATGCAGGAGCAATGTGAACGATGCCAGTGCCGTCAGTGAGTGTTACATAATCATCATTTGTGATAAACCAAGCACTACCTTCATGTTTGTCTTTAACAAAGTCAAAGAGTGGTTCATAGAATCTCTTTTCATAAGCACTACCCTTTTTTGTTTCAACCTTTTCATATTCTTCAGCTTTGAAAAGTGTTTCAATCAAAGCATCTGCCATGATGTAAAACTCTTCGCCAACTTTGATTTTTGAATAATCTTCATTTGCGTTCATACAAAGTGCAACGTTTGAAGGGAGTGTCCAAGGAGTTGTTGTCCAAGCCAAATAATAAGTATTTTCTTCATCGAGTGCTTTAAACTTAACAAAAACAGTTCTGTCTTTCACATCTTGATAACCTTGAGCAACTTCGTGGCTTGAAAGAGATGTTGCACATCTTGGGCAATAAGGCACAATTCTGTGACCCTTATAAACCAAACCTTTTTTGTGCATTTCAGACAAACTCCACCATTCAGATTCGATGTAGTCATTTGTGTATGTGATATAAGCATCATCTGTGTCAACAGAATAACCCATGCGATCAGAAAACTCTTCCCACATATCTTTATACTTCCAAACGCTTTCACGACATTTTTCAATGAATGGAGCGATTCCAAACTTTTCAATGTCTTGCTTGCCTGTTGAACCAATAATTTTTTCAACTTCAAGCTCAACTGGAAGCCCATGGGTGTCCCAACCAGCTTTTCTCAAGATATTCTTGCCTTTCATTGTTTGATAACGCAAAAATACGTCTTTGATTGTTCTTGTCAAAACGTGTCCAATATGTGGCTTTCCGTTTGCAGTTGGTGGACCTTCAAAGAATGTGTAAGGTTCACCATTTTTGTTTTTCTCAATCATCTTTTTGATGACTTTGTTGTCTTTCCAAAACTTAGCAACTTCAGGTTCTCTGCCTGCAAAATCAAGTTTCGTATCAACTTTTTTATACATTTTTTGTCTCCTATTTTTTATTTTGAATATAAAATGAGAAGCTTTAGACGTGGCGAATAAAAAACAAAAAGCCCTAAGCAAATATAAGAAACCCCCACTTTGCTTAAGGCTAGTTTACCACTTATATTCCGTATGCGCCAACACGCACCACCTTTTTAACGGTCAGTCCCCGTAAGCAACTACTAAACCATAGTTTTTCATCGCTTCTGCTACGTTAGTGATACCAAACCAGCTTTACTCATTTGCTCGCACCACCCGCAAACTCTCTCAAGAGATATTTCCTAGTCGGCTTGTCTAACATCAAACGCATTTATATTCAATATACATCTATTATAAATCAAGATTAAATTTTGTCAATATTTTAAATATCAATATCAAAAATTTTATTATTGTTTTTGCGCAGCAGAATCAACTAATAAAGCAAGTTCTCTAAATTTAAAAATATAATCTGCATTTTGCTCAAAAAAGTTGTTAAAAGAATTTCTAACCACTTCATCATTAACTTCTTTCTGCACAATTCCCTTATATTTAGGCCCAATGATTAAACGATTTTTAGAAAAATCTTCAAGTTTTTCAAAAAATTCATCTAAACTTTCTGGATATTTTTCTTGAATAAATCTAAAATTTTCATCAAAATTCGAAAGGTGTTTTGCAGGCGTTCCCATCGCAAATTCAAAATCATAATTTGGAGCAGAAACTATTTCATTGTTCACCCTGTCATAAATTAAACCATAGTTCACAGCTTTAAAATCTGTGTCACCCAAAAGCATCGACCTAACAAGATAAGACATAACAAAATCTTTTGCAATTTGCTCTTTGTTTACATTAACATCTTCAACACCAAATGCGGTGCAAATTTCCCTTTTTAAGATATCAACATCATCTAAAAGCATGCTGATGTTGTGCTTTAACGGAAAATATGTCGCAATTTCATTTTTAGGACAAATTTCTTCAGCTGTGAAAAAATAATGTGCTGGTTTTAAAAAATCCATTGAAGCCACAAAATATTTCGCGCCATCACATATAGCCCTGTTATAAACAGTTCTACAACCAAAGAAATCTAAAACTCTCGACCCAACAGTTTCGCTATACATTTTTTTAACGTTGATTTCATTATAGAGCCCATAAATTTGCCCTATTTCTTTGATTAAAACCGACACATTTTCAGGCTTGATGCCTTGTGTCAAATCTTCATCAATTAAATATGTTTGATAAGCGGTTTGTCGTCTTTTTGCATCACTAAAAAATTTAGCAAAATATGAATTGTGAAGCCTAACAAATCTCTTTAACAAGTGACCATCTCTGCCAGTTTTTCCAAAATCACAAACAAGGTCATATTCAACAAGATTTGAAATTCCTTGCCCGATTCGTTTTTCATCATCAACCGGTCTTGTAAAAGTCATCATTTCTTTAAGATAATCTTCTCTGGCATAACGCTCATTATCAGGTTCATCTTTCACAACAATTCGTTTGCTTTTGAAAAAACTTTTCATCACTCCCTCCTTCACATATTTTTGTATTATAATTATACCACAAAACACAGCTCATTTCAATAGCAAATCAAAAATTAACCGCCTAAACAAAAACAATCAAATTTCAATCTAAACCCAATAAAATAAAGGTGTTATGTTTGTCATAACACCCCTTTAACAATTATTTTTCACTCAAACATATCTGCAAGTTTGTCAATACTCCCCGCACCCAAAATCATCACCACATCATTGGGCCCAGCAAGCAATTTTACCCTTTCAAAAATCTCTTTGTAGGTTTCTAGATACTCAACATTTTTATTAAACTTTTTTGTTTCAGCTGCAAGCTTTAGAGAATCATATCCCATAACCGGCAACTCTCTAGCTGAATACACCGGAGCAAATATAACATGATTTGCACTTGCAAACGACCTTGCAAATTCATTTATTAAAAACTTGGTTCTAGAATATGTATGTGGCTCAAACACAGCAATTACTTTTCCATTCACTCGTCCAGCCATTTTTTCCGCCACTTTTAGCATGTTTTCAATCTGTTTTGGATGATGCGCATAATCATGATAAACCAAAACCCCATTCTTGCAAGAAATCTTTTGGCACCTACGCTTTACTCCAGAAAACTTTTCAATAGACTTTTTTATTTCACAAAAATCAATACCTAACGAAATTCCCACAACTATTGCAGAAAGCGCATTATAAATATTATGCCTTCCAACAATGTCAAGCTTAACATTTCCAAGCCTGCAACCAGCAAAAAATGCATCAAAACTATAGTGACACGCCTTATATTCTTTAACACCCTTTGCATACACATCAGCGTTTTCATCAAGCCCAAAAGAAATCGTGTTTTCTAGATTTAAAATTTCTTTTGAATTTTCATCATCAACACAAGCCACATTCACTCCACCCCGCTTTGTGAGAGTAGCAAACTTCAAAAACGACTTTTTAACACCATCAACAGAACCAAAATAATCTAAATGATCACCGTCAATATTTAAAATCACAGAAATATCAGGAGATAAAAACAAATAATTGTCTTTATATTCACACGATTCCGTAACAAAAAATTTTTTATTTCCAATTAAATGGTTTGATTTTAAACTATTAACAACACCACCCACATGCACAGTTGGTTTTAAACCAGCATCAATCATCATCTCTGCAATCATGGCAGCGGCTGTGGTTTTTCCATGACTGCCAGCAACAGAAATCACAATTTTATAGTTCTCTGCAACCATTCCCAGAAGTTCAGCTCGCTTGATTATGACAAGTTTTCTTTTCTTTGCTTCAACCAATTCTTCATTATCGTCACAAATGGCAGACGTATAAACCACCGCATCAGTATTTTTAAGATTTGATTTTTTATGCCCAACAAAAACATTCACCCCTTTCTTTTTTAGTTTTTTAACTTCATCATTTTCTGTCTCATCAGACCCTTGAACAATCACTCCGTTAGCCTTGAGCATCAACGCCAAAGCACTCATACTTATTCCACCAATACCAATAAAATGAACGACCTTTTTCTTCAACCATTTCAAACTAAAATTTTCCATACCATATTTTATGAGCAAAAAAATCTTATGTTAATTTTAAGTTTTTCCATTTGCCGGTTTTTTTTGCACAAAAAAGGTGTTATGACAAACATAACACCTTTATTTTTCAGCATTTACACTATTATTTTAACTTTTATACATCGTTAAAAATTCAATAACTTTTTCAGCAATTTTAAGCCCATCCGCTCCACTTGAAGTGATTCCACCAGCATATCCAGCACCCTCTCCAGCAGCAAACACTCCATTTAAATTTGTCATCAAATTTTCATCTCTAACAATTTGAACTGGAGCACTTGAACGACTTTCAACACCTATCAGCAAGTTTTCATCATGCGCAAAATTATTTATCTTTTTATTAAATTTTGGCAAAGCTTCTTTTAAACTTTCAACCACAAATTCTGGCAAACATTTTGACAAATCACAAAGCGTAATCATTGGCTTGTATGTTGGCATTACCCTGCCAAACTTTTCACTCTCGCTTTGCTTTCCATTTAAAAAGTCTTTAACAAATTGAGCTGGAGCATTATAGTTTCTTCCACCGCACTCAAATGCCAATTTTTCATATTTGTGTTGAAAGTTGACACCTGCCAAAACATCTTCACTTTCAAAATCTTCAGGAACCACATTGACAAGCACCGCAGCATTTGCATTTTTTCCATCCCTTGCATAATTGCTCATTCCATTGGTCACAACAGTGCCTTCTTCGCTAGAAGACGCAACAACATATCCACCTGGACACATGCAAAATGTAAACACACTTCTGCCGTTAGACAAATGTTCAACCAATTTATAATTTGATGCAGGCAACGTTTTGTCAGTCTTGCCATATTGTGCAAGGTTTATATCATCTTGGCTCTGTTCAATACGCACACCCATCGCAAAGGGTTTTTGTTTTAAACCACAACCACTATTTTTTAAAAACTGATAAACATCAACCGCACTATGCCCAACAGCAAGCACCAATGCATTTGTTTTAAACTCCAATTTTTCACCGGTCTCAACATTTGTGGCCTTAACTTTTGAAACAACATTTTCATTTAGCTCAAAACCATCAAAATGCGTATTAAACAAGACTGTTCCGCCGTTTTTAATAATCTTTTCACGAATATTAGCAACCACTTCTTTTAACTTGTCACTTCCAATATGTGGAGTGTGACTATAAAAAATCTCTTTTGGAGCTCCATTTAAAATAAATTCGTTAATGCAAGTTTTTGTGTAATTATTCGAAACATTTGATGCAAGCTTTCCATCAGAAAAAGTTCCTGCACCACCCTCACCAAATTGAACATTTGAATATTTGTTTAACTTTCTATTTTTCCAAAATTCATCAATGTCCTTTTGTCTTTCATCAACAGCCTTGCCTTGTTCTAAAACAATTGGTTTCAGACCTGCAATAGCCAACTTCAAGGCACAAAACATTCCAGCTGGTCCAAATCCAACAACAATTGGTCTTTCACCGTTAAAATTCATCTTTTCAGCCAAAACACCATCATGCGAAACAATCACATCATTACATTTTGAAAGTTTGAAAACTGCTGATTTTTTCACAGACACAGCAACATTTAAACTAACAACAATGTCAGGCTTTTTTCTGCAATCAAGCGCTTCTTTAACAATTTCAAAACTTTCAATTTCATCTTTAAAAACACGATATTTTTTAGCTATTGCAGCATAAACATCTTCAGTTTCATAATTTGGTTTAACCTTTAATTCTGTAAGCAGTTTCATACTCATCTCCATGCATATAATAACACAACCATGCTTTAATTGTAAATCATGAAATAACTTTTATAAATTTTTCAACAAAAAAAGATATGCAAACGCATATCTTATTCTGCCATATATCTTGAGAGCAAAAATTACTCTTCAGATGCAGCCTTTTCTTTAGCTTCATCAAAAGCTTTCAAAACGATTTCTTTAATCATTTCTCTAGTTTCTGTGTTTAATGGATGAACGATATCTTTAAATTCGCCATCTGGTGTTTTTCTGCTTGGCATTGCAATGAAATAGCCTTCATTACCTTCGATAACTTTGATGTCATGAACAACAAAGCATTCATCAATTGTAATAGAAGCACTAGCTTTGATTTTGCTCTTGTCTGTTTTTACACTGCGCACTCTTACGTCTGAAATTTTCATTTTATTGCTCCTTAAATTTTAAGTTTTGTCTAATTCTAGACAATTTAATTTTATAATATTGCCCTAAAAATAGCAATTAAATTTTTGCATATTATCGAATTTAGACAATATAAACAATATTTTGTCATAATGACTGAAATTTTCTAAATTCACACAATAAACAAACCAACAAATCAACAAAAAAAGAGAAATATTTTTCGATTATTTCTCTTTTTTTTATTATTTTTTTATTATTTTACAATCATGTCATATTTAACAAATTTTCTTTCCATTGCCCATGTGCCAAGATTCATAAACATATAAGACAAAAGCGACAGCACAAAGAAGATTTTTACAACTAAAACAAGTGAACTCATGCCAATCCAACCAACGATAACACCGGCAAACGCCATTAAGCCAAAGCCAATAATTCTTGCAACTTCCATAAGTCCTTCAATCATAAATTGATATTCTGCAATGTCACCATAAAGGTCAAGTTTTTTAAGAAGTGTGTTTCTATAAACATCATAGAAATATGTATGAACCACCTGCCCTAAATAGAATATGAAGTTAAAAATAATAAGCACAATTTCATTGGTAAAAAATGCAAGGACAATACCTGAGGTTATTGGCATAAACGCTGCAAATAAATAATACCATTTGTTTCTGCTGTTAACAGCAAACTTTTTGATTATAAATAGTAAAATTATTGACAATCCTGAAAAGATACCCGTCAAAAGACCAAGGGTGAAGTTTGAGTTAAATGTAATCATTACGAGCATTGTGTTGAGTGGAGCCACCATTGACAAAAATCCATAACAGAACGAACACAAAAACACAATTTTAAATAATGCCCTGTTTTGCTCTGATGATTTTGCATGTTTAATAAATGACTTAAGGTCAAACCCTGAATTTTCAGGACGTCTTGACTTAATAAATATCGAAAATGTCATTTCAACAACCGCAATAGCCAAAACTATAATTGCAGTTAACTTGAATGATTCAGCATCAATAATCTTTCCAAGAATGATAGGAACCACAAATCCAACAACTTTTCCAACAATAGTTTGTGTGAGTGAATATTGTCTAATGCAGTGGTTTGGAACCAGTTCATTTTTCATTAAATTAAAACTGCACCAATAAAACCCTTCAGAAATACCATTCAAAAAGCCCGCCAAATAAACAACACCCGCCAGCTTCTTTCCTAAAAACACAACCATTAAAATGAATATCGCACGAATAAATATTGCCACTCTATAAAGCACTATTCGGTTGGTTCGGTCAATAATTCTTGAAACCAGATAATAAAAAATCAACATTGCTATATAGCTGAACATATAAAACAAGCCAATGTTAAGCAAATAGTTGTTTGAAATAGAATAAATATAAGAGATTAAGAACGTGCTAACAAATATGCTTACAATTTCATTGCAACCGTGTGTTGTTATAAGTGAATATGTCGTTCCATTAAGTTTTGAGCGATGCTTTATCTCGCCTTCTTTTAAGATTTCTTTTGTTTCCATAATATTTCCTTTAATAAAACACATTGTATCATATAAAAATTTTTAACTCAATTAAAAAAGAGCTCTATTTTATTTGCAATCTTAAAGATTAGTCTATATAATTAAGGTAATGAAAATTGGAGGAAACTATGGGCTTCTTTAAAACAAATTTATTAAAATCTCTTGAATGGGTAGACAATTCAACAAACACTATCGTCTACAAATATCCAATGGATGGCAGACAAATTCAATATGGTTCAAAACTCACCGTTCGCGAATCACAAGTTGCAATCTTTTTAAACAAAGGCAAAATCGCTGACATCTTTGGACCTGGCATGTATACATTGCAAACAAGCAACTTGCCTGTTCTCACTCAACTTTTAAGTTGGGGCTATGGTTTTAAATCACCATTCCACGCAGATGTATACTTTGTAAACACAAAACAATTCACAAATGAACGTTGGGGCACAAACAACCCAATCACAATGCGTGACAAAGATTTTGGAACAATTAGAATTCGTGGTTATGGCAACTATGCATTTAGAGTTACTGATGCTGCCCTATTCATGAAAGAACTTCTTGGAACAAATTCAACATTTACAACTGATGATATTTCAACATATCTTAAATCAATCATTGTTTCATCAATTTCTGACACAATTGCAGAATCACAAATCTCTGCACTTGACATTGCAAGCAACCTTCTTGAATTCTCAAAAGTTGCAACTGAAACTCTTGCAAACTCATTTTCAAGTCTTGGTTTAACACTCACAAAACTTGTTATCGAAAACATTTCCTTCCCTGAAGAAGTTGAAAAAGCAATCGATACTCGTTCAAGTATGGGCGTGCTTTCAGATAAAATGGACACATTTGTTAAATATCAATCAGCAAACGCAATTAGAGATGCTGCTAAAAATGAAGGTATGGGTGGCCTTGGAACACAACTTGGTGCTGGTATTGCAATCAGCGAACTCATGAGAAGTTCACTTTCACCAAACCAACAACAAGCTCCTGCAGCAGCTCAAGCAGATGCTAAATTCTGCCCTTCTTGTGGCGCAAACAATCCAAAGAATGCAAAATTCTGTGTTGAATGCGGTAGCAAACTTATACAAAAAGGCAAATGTCCAAATTGTGGTGCAGAAGTTTCTGGAAAAAGCAAATTCTGCCCAGAGTGTGGTGAAAAATTATAATCTAAACGCACAATAAAAAGCACTAGCAAATTGCTAGTGTTTTTTTGTTGTGTAAAAGCAAAATAAAAGTGTTATGACAAACATAACACCTTTATTTTTCAGTATTTACAGCTATTTATTCGCCTCTTTGCAATAAATCAACAAGTTTCTTTTCATCTTCATTTTTTGCTATGAGTCCAATAAAATCACATGAATTTATATAGTCGTAATTATATGACCCATGAAAAACTGGTGACAATAATTCATTAGTTTTTTTAATAAATTTTTCTGCATTGACAAACGCCAATTTTCTATGTTTTTCATATAACTCACTGACACCATCAATTCTATTTGATAAATGTTCGCCACAAGATAGCCCGTTAGCATTTCCACACATAAGTCTAAGCATATCTCGCATAACCCCCTGCTTGATGATAGAGTCTTTCACACTACTCAAAGAGTTTTGCATAAAACCATTATCAATAATAGTCATCTTTTTTCCATCAAAAATAACATTACCTGAATGCAAATCAACCATTCCATTTTTATGCTTCTTTGTCATTTTATAATCACTTAAAATAAAGTTTTCAAGATTGTCATTAGACATTGATTCAATCTGTTCATTTCTCTCGATATAATCATTTAAATATCTCTGAACCATTTCTTTGTAAAGATTACCCTCTTTGCTTAAAAGTGAATCTTCATATTCTTCTTTTGAACAAATATCTTCACATAATTGATACGCATCTGAAATTTTATTAAAAAACAAACTTCTTCCAGCTATCCTTTCTTCTAAAATATAAAATCTATTAAATTTACTCTTTTCAAAAAATCTTTTTGGAAGCATTGCCCATGAATATATTTCAGGAACTGCATATCCTTTTTTGTGAAAATATACAAGTTCTTTGCAATACACCTCAAACCCATCATATCCAAAAACACCTGAATCTTCGCCCAACATTTCTTTTACAACAAAATTCTCATCAATAAAATAGGCGGTTCCTTCCTGCCCTGATTTTTTTGGAAATTTGTCAAGTTCAAACATAATCGACAAAAGCAAATTGTCATAAATTTCTTGTTGTTTTTTATCCATATATATTATTATATCATAACTTTAAATTAATTTCAATACCCATTTTTTAAATATTTAACACCAAAATCACACAAAATATAATCATGCGAAAAAACATCACAGTCATTGCAAAAATGCAAGATAATAATATGGTGATTCCATTATCTATTCTTTGGGAAAATGGCAAAACTTATGAAATTGACAAAGTTTTAGATATAAGAAAAAAGGCCAGCACCAAAGGTGGTGGCATGGGCCTAAGATACACTTGTTTAATCAAAAATCAAGAACGTTTTTTGTGGCTTGACGAATATTTGTGGTTTGTTGAAGTTTAATTTTTCTTTCCAACTGAACTTCCTGCATGACCATCTTTTATGTCTAGTTCTGAAAATTTTTTTTCTCTTAAAACCACAGCCCTGTTAATTGAAGTTCTGCCATATCTTTTTCTTAAATATTCAATTGTTTGTTCCAAATTTTCTTTCTTTTCTTGTGACTTTGCGTCAACATCAAAAGACAGCTGGTCTTGATTCGTAAAATCTGAAAGAGAAACACCAAGCCCCCTAACCTTGTTTTTCCAATCAAAGTTGTTTTTAAAAAGCGTCATGGCAAGCTCAGCAACATCTTCTGACAAGTTTGAAGGGTGTTTAAGCTTGGCCATTCGAGTTGTGTGGGCAAGCAAGTTGTCAATTATTGTCAGCGTAACTGTTCTGGCATATTTATAGCCATAATCACTCATTCTTGAGCAGACACTTTCAGAAAGTAACAAAAGCAATGTTTCAATATCAATATTATCATCAAGGTCACGATAAAATGTGATGCTGTTGCCTATTGACTTATAGTCATCTTTCTCGTTATATTTCTTAACTTCAGCATTGTCTTTTCCAAGAGCATAAGCATGAAGCACCGAGCCCCACTTGCCCAAATGTTGAACAAGCACACTTTCATTTGCACGCGCCAAATCTCCTATGGTTTTTATTGTGAGCTTGTTAAGTTTTTCTTTGGTTGCTCTGCCCACATATAAAAGGTTTTCAACTGGAAGTTTATAAATCAATTCTTTATAATTTTCAGGCGAAATAACAGAAATTGCATCTGGCTTTTTCAAATCACTGCCCAATTTGGCAAAAACCTTGTTAAAACTCACACCAACCGAAATGGTTAATCCAATTTCTTCACGCACACGATTTCGAATTTCATCGGCAATTTTGACAGCATCTCCGCCATATTTTCTACAGTTTGTTACATCAAGCCAAGCCTCATCAATTCCAAAAGACTCAACAAAATCGGTGTATTCAAAATAAATAGCCTTAACCGCTTTTGAATATTTTGCATAAAGGTCATAATGCGTTTCAGTAAAGACTATATCAGGAACCAGTTTTTTTGCTTGATATGCGGTCATTCCAGTTTTAATGCCAAGCATTTTTGCTTTTTGATTTTTTGCAAGCACAACACCATGCCTGTCACTTACAGAACCAGTGACAGCAACAGCCTTTCCTGTCAAGCTCTCATCAAGCAGGCACTCAACATTGGCAAAAAAACTATTCAAATCAGCATGTAATATTTTTCTCATAGTTATAGTATAAAACAAAGAAAAATTTTTACAAATAAAAAAATTACACTTGAAATTTGTTTTTAAATAATTTTTTACTATGCTATAATGAAAATGTATTATAATGAATTCGGAGGCAATATGGATTCAAATCAAGTAAATTATGACTTTGCAAAAGCGTGGGATTTAAGCCACGGAAACTTTGCAGAAGAAATTGCGCAAAATATTATCAATTTTGCAAGTGTGCATAATCGCAAAATTCAAACTGTATATGATATTTGTTGCGGTGCATCAAACCTTATTGGGGTTTTTGAACAAAAAGGCTATAAGTGCGTAGGTTCAGAAACACGTCAAGGCATGTATGATTATTCAAAAGAACACCACCCTAACACAAAATATTTCTTAACCGAAAATATGTTTGATGTTCCTGGAAAAATCAAAGCAGACGTTATCACCTGCACCCATGACATCGTAAACTATTTTGAAAACTTTTCTGAGTGGGAACTTTTCTTTAAAAATGTTGAAAAACACCTAGACAAACGCGGCATGTTTGTTTTTGACTTCTACACAAAACACAAACTTCAAAATTGGAACGAAACAACATTCAAACATTCTCACACACTTGACTATTTGATGAATGTAAAATCTGGTGTATATGATAAAACCGTAATCACCTACACATATTTCATTAACTATGACACACACTACATCAAAACAAAAGACGTGGTTGTTGAAAGCTATTTTGAAACCCAAGAAATTCTTGACGCATTAAAACGTGCAGGATTTAAAAATGTTCAAATTGTTGACCACAATTTGCAACCATTAAATGGTGAAAATATAGCGTATCTTGACAGAATTCACGTTATCGCAATGAAGAAATAAGGAGTGAGCAAATGGAAGAAAATGTTATTGATAGAAACTTCGACACCGCATTCGCGATTGCTTGGAGTGAAAACCAAGGCGGTTATTCAGAAGACATCGCCAAAAAAACAATTAAGTTTGCAAAATTGCAAGGCTTAAGAGTTGACAGTGTTTTAGACATTTGCTGTGGCTCTGCAAACTTCTTGGCAGAAATGGCTGCAAGTGGCAAAAAATGTACTGGAACAGAAATCTTAAACAGTTATGTTGAATACAACAAAAAGAAATATCCAAACATCGAATTTTTCAAGACAAACGACATCTTAGATTTCGACAATCTTGGAACTTTTGATTTAATCTCATGCAACCATGACGTAATCAATATGCTCCCTTCTCTTGAAGAATGGGGCGCATTCTTTAAAAAAGCTTACGCTCATTTGAATAATGGTGGAATTTTAATTTTCGACTATTACACAAAACGCAAGTTAAAAGAATGGAACGAAACAACTTATAGCGAAGGTGACAAAATTGAATATGTTAGACACGTTGAATCAGATGGCGAAACCTGCACATCAATTTCAAACATCTATTACATCAATTTAAACCCAAATGACCAAGACAAAAATATTAGTGCAATTGATAGAGATTATAGCTTAAACAACTATAACAACAAATTTAAAAAGACTGAAGATTCAGTGATTGAATATTATTTCGAAAACACAGACATTTTGAACGAAATCAAAAAAGCTGGTTATAGATATCTCATCACAACTGATGCAAACTTCACACCAGTTGCCGGCATTGACGACATCAATAGATTGCACGTCATTGCAATTAAACGCGAAGTTTAGAAACAAAAAGAACTCCTAAAAGTAGGAGTTCTTTTTTTGCATAATTAATTTTTTTATTTTGCTATATTAATCCAATAAAATCATGCATTAAATTTAATATAATTAATCATTAAAAAAGACGTCAAAAATGACGTCTAATTTTATCTAATACTCTTTGCTGTATTCATCAATCCCAAGAATAGTGGATGTGGCTTATATGGTCTAGATTTGTATTCTGGTTCAAAGATTGTAGCAACGAAATATGGATGATTTCCCTTAAGTTCAATAAGTTCAATAAGTTTGCTTTCTGGATTCATACCCGCAAAAAGCATACCTTCCTTTTCATATTTGTCATAATATGTTCCATTAAACTCATATCTGTGTCTGTGACGTTCAGAAACAAGTTCTTTTCCGTAGAGTTTAGCAGCCTTTGATGTAGGGTCCAAAACGCAGTTATAAGCCCCGCAACGAGTTGTTCCGTTCTTCATAACAATTGCTTTTTGTTCAGCCATAACGTCAACAACCGGAAACTCTGTGTTTGGATCAATTTCTGTTGTGTTTGCAGATCTCATACCAAGCACACTTCTCGCAAATTCAATAACTGCAAGTTGCATTCCAAGACCAATTCCAAGATAAGGAATCTTATTTTCCCTAGCATATTTAATTGTTTGAAGCATACCTTCAAAACCTCTGCTTCCCCAACCAGCTGGAATAATAATTGCCTTTGCACCTTTTAAGAACTTGTCAGCGCCAATTTCTTCAATGTCTTCAGCATCAATAATATCAATTTTTGCTTTAACTTGATTGTAGATTGCTGCATGCTCAACCGCTTCTTCAACAGAAATGTATGCATCTGCAACCTTGGTGTATTTTCCAACAATACAAACCCTAACTTCAGGATATTGTCCTTTGAAGTTGTTAACCATAAATTCCCAAGAACGAAGATCAACTTTTGGTTGGTTCATGCCAAGTTTTTTCAAAATAAGAGTATCTAAACCCTCTTTTTGAAGATTTAAAGGAATTTCATAGATTGTTTCAACGTCAACGTTTTGAACAACACATTCTTCACCTTTTAAGAAACATCTTCTTGCAATTCTCTTTTTAACATCACTATTTAGAGTCACGCCCTTAACAGTTCTGCAAACAACGCCGTCAGGCATGATGCCAAGCGCATTGAGTTTTTGAATTGAGTTTTGAACGGTTTCAATCTTTGTTTCTCCGGTAACTTCAACATATGGCAACAAGTCAACATGCAAAACAAACACATTGTCTTCACCAACTTCAGAAATAAGCTGTCTAACACCTTGCAAATAAACCCCTGTTTCATAGTCATGAACAGTGCCACCAATTTCAACGATAACAACGTCAATATCAGGTTTTGCAAGCTCCATAATGCAGTTTTTAACTTCAGTTGTAACATGTGGAACCACTTGAACCGTCGCACCAACATATTTGCCAAGTCTTTCTTTGTTGATTACAGAAGAATACAACTTTCCGCCTGTGATATTGCTCATTCTGCTAAGATCCATATCCAAGAATCTTTCATAGTGACCGATGTCAAGATCAGTTTCTGCACCGTCTTCAGTGACAAACACTTCACCATGTTGATAAGGACTCATTGTGCCTGGATCAACGTTTAAATAAGCATCAAATTTTTGCATAGTAACTCTAACGCCCCTGTTTTTCAAAAGACGTCCAAGACTTGCCGCGGTTGTTCCCTTTCCCAAATTTGAAACAACACCACCAGTAACGACTACAAATTTGCTCATAGTTCCCCCTAGAAACAATACTTATACATATTCATTATAGACAAAAGATTTAAATAGGTCAAATTAAACAAAACAAGTTTTTAAATATTTAAAAAATAATTTAAAATAAATAAAAAAATCACAAATAAATGTGATTTTATTTAATATAATTTGTGTAGGCTTCATAAATTTTTTCGCCCACTTCTTCGACTGTTAAATTTGTGGTGTCAACAACCAAATCAAACACACTTGGGTCTTGATTGTCAAAGCCATAAATCTCATTATAACGTTCATTTTCAAGATTCCAGCGTTCGTTTAATGATGCAATTGCTTCTTCTTCACTAAGGTTAATGATTTCATCATCACGCTTTGAATTTATAAGTCTTCTGGCTTGTTCTTTTGGCGTTATATCTAAAAACACCTTAAATGATTTAGGAATAAAGTGCCAGGCTGTTCTGCTATCAAAAATAATATCTTTATAAAGGTCTCTTTCACCAATTTTAACAATTTCATCATCAACGAGCTTGTCAATTGTTGTGTCATGAAGACGGTTAAGCTCCAATATGTCAACGCCTCGTTCAGTTGCAATTCTTCTAAAGATTGCTCCACCGCTAAATTTTTCAAAACCATATTTTGAAATCATGTAGTCAATCACAGCACTTTTTCCACTGCAAGGTTTTCCTGTTATTGTAATAATCATATTTTCTCCTTTGTTAAAGATTTTAATTCTTTTAAATATTCTTCAAACATAGCAAATGCACCATCATAAAATTTTGAATCAAGCACATCAACACCCGCAACTTTCAAAGATGAGATAGGATCTTTTGCCCCACCTATTGTCAAAAACTCTTTATATTTTCTTAAACTCTCTCCAGATTTGTCTTCCAAAAGCCCCTTTGCAAGAGAGCAAGCAACACTGAGTCCAAGTGAATATTTATACAGATAATAATCTCGATAAATATGTCCTTTTCTGCTCCAATTACATTCATAACCTTTGTTGAGTTTAACTGTGTCGCCAAAATATTCTTTTGTTAGCTCAACAAATTTTTCATTATAATCTTTTGCAGTGAGCGATTCACCTTGTGCAAGCTTGTCATGTGCAAAAAGCTCAAACTCAGCAAGCATTGACGAATCATAAACGTTAAGCTCAAATAATTGCAAAAAGTTAGATAAAAGCTTGATTTTTTCGGCTTTGCTATTTGTTTTTCCAAGCAAATATTTGTTATATAAAATCTCATTTGTAAGTGACACAACTTCAGCCACAAACAAAGTGTATTCATATTTTGAATAAGGCTGAGCTTTTGCAGAATAATATGAATGCATAGCATGCCCAAACTCATGAGCGATGGCACTCGCCCATTCAAATGTTCCATCAAAATTCAAAAGAATGTATGGATGCTCGCCATATGCGCTTATGGTGTATCCACCACTTCTCTTGTTTTGACGTGGAAAAGCATCAATCCAACCATTGTTAACCGCTTCATCAAAGACAGCCACATAATCATCACCCAAAACCTTGAATGATTCACGAATGTCGTTGATCGCCTGCTCATATGTTATTTTTTCTGCATTTTCTTCAGCAATGTCAACACTAATGTCAGATGCATAAAACTCTTTTAAATTTAAAATCTTTTTCTTAAGAATGAAATATTCTTGCAATAGATTTGCACGAGATTTAACCGCTTTGATATTCAGCATCATAATCTTTGGAGACACTTCTTCTGCATAAGTCTTCATGTCTAGCACTGAATCAAAGTTGTAACACTTTGCTAGGTAGTTTTTATACTTTACGTGAGACGTAAAAAGACCCGCCAAAGTCTGATTCAGCTCGGCATACTTGCCAAGATAGGTTTCCATTACAAGCTTTCTAATTTCAGGGTTTTGTGAGTGCATATGCTCGCTATAATTTCCAGGAAACAACTTAATCACTTCGCCTTTTTCATTCTTAAACGAACCATGATCCATTTCAATGTCAGAAAACATTCTAAAAATGTCATCAGTGTTGTTAAACCCAGAAATGATTGCCAAATTCTGCTCTTCTTTTTCAGAAAGTGTGTGCTTCTTGTATCTAATAACATCTTCAATCACTCTGTCATAGTCTGCAAACCTCTTGTCATTTTGAATTGTTTTTAAAAATTCTTCACTCAAACTAGACAGTTCTGTTTTTGAAAATGCCAACTCTTCATTGATTTTTGAACACATGTCATTAATCATCGCATAATTCTTTACATTTGTGTCATTTTTGCTGTCATCATCTTGTTTGCAAAACGCATAAACCGCCAATTTTTCAAGAGTTAACGACAATTGTGTCTCAACCAAAAAATACGCCAAAATGTCATCTGGATTATTTTTATTTAATTTATTTTTGAATTTTTTAGCATTTTTTAAGTATTTTTCAAGGTTTTTATAATCATTTAAAAATTCGTCATTTGTCTTATATAAATGCGATAAATCCCACTTGCCAAAAGCCATCATAATCTCCTTATAATAATAGTATATACCACCAAGCAAAAAACACAAAACAAATAATAAAAAAAGATAGGTTAAACCTATCTTTTCATTGTTTCGTCTCTTGAAAACAATCTGTTTCTTCTAACACATAGTTGAATTAGCATCCAAATCGCAGCGAGGCCCACGAGTGCATACAAGATTCTAACAAACACACCTGTGCCAAAAATCCAACTTAACAAGTTCCATGAAAACACTCCAACCAAAAACCAGTTAAGCCCGCCCAAAATTAGAACGCTAAGTGTTATAATATTTGCAATAATCATCGTTTTATCTCCTTTACTAATAGATTCTGCAAAAATCAAAATTTTATACATAAAAAAAGTATAACCTAAGTTATACTTCTCTTTTTCTTAAATTGTACCTTGATAAATTTGTGTCATAACCAAGAATGTGATGCACAAAACCATAATTACAACTGCACAAACGATTGTCCAGTTCTTGATTTTTCCTTGAAGAGTTGCACCTTTGTTTCTGTTATAAAATGTATCAGTTTGACCAGAAATAGCAGAAATGCCATTAGTGTTGCTTTTTTGCATAACAACCAACACAATCATTGCAATTGAAAAAACTGCAAGCAATGCCATGATAACAATTTTAATAATAGGCCAAGAATCAACTACCCAAGCAGCGGTTCCTGCGTTTTCATCTTTACATAAAAAATTAAGAATATTTAACATAAATCCTCCAAACACAATGGATTATAACACATAAAATCACAGATTTCAAGTTATTTGTAATATATAAATAGGAAAATAAGTGCGATAATTACCAAAATAAAGATAAATATCAAAAATCCTCTAACAGGTCCTTTTTTAGGAATCCACTTACCCTTTATGAGAGAATCGACAATCAAAAAGAATATAAGTGCACCAAAAAGAGTCACACCCAAAATAGTTAAACTCTTTTCAGTTTCATTCTGTGCCAGCATAAAAAATAACGAGCAAATTGTTTGTAACATAATATTTTTCCTTATCTACTTTGTGCGATTGCAACAAAATCTTCAGCTTTCAAGCTTGCGCCGCCAATCAAAACACCATCAACTTCATTAAGTGCCAAAATTTCTTTGCTGTTTGATGGTTTAACAGAACCACCATAAAGCACAGGAACATCAACGTTAAATGTATCTTTAACAAGTGTTTTAATGTATGTGTGAACCTTAACAATGTCTGCAGTTGTTGCAACGACGCCTGTTCCAATAGCCCAAACTGGTTCATATGCAATGATAATGTTTGAAAAATCAGTGATTCCAGCAAAACCTTCAACAATTTCTTTCTTTAACACTGATTTATATTTTGTTCTTTCTTCTAATGTTTCACCAATACAGAAAATAACTTTAAGCCCTGCATTTAATGCTGAAACAAGTTTTTTGTTAAGCATATCATTGGTTTCACCAAAAATTTGTCTTCTTTCGCTGTGACCAACAATAACATAGCTAGCCCCTGCACTTTTAACCATATTTGCAGAAATTTCACCAGTATAAGCACCCTTTTCTGCAAAATAGCAGTTTTCAGCACCTGTAGCCATAAGCTTTTTAGCAGAGTCTGCAAATGATTTAATCATTACTGAAGGAACGCAAACAACCAAGTTGTTTTCTTTTTTAGCGTTTTTCTTCACATATTTAACAAAGTTTGGAATATCTGAAAAATCATTGTTCATTTTCCAGTTTGCAACAATATACTTATCCATATTTTCACCTATTTTTTAGAATTTGTTTTTGATTTAATAGTTGTCTTTTTTGCTGTTTTTGGTTTTTCAAGAGTTTTCTTGTCCATTTCAGCAAAATTTGGTGTTTTCACTTTCTTTTTTGTTTCTTCTTTGTCTAAAAGCATTGCAACACCTGGCATTGTAGCGCCTTCCAAGAATTTCAATGTTGCACCGCCACCTGTTGAAAGATGTGTAACTTTGTTTGCAAAGCCAAGTTCTTGGATTGCAGCAACACTATCACCACCACCAACAACTGAAACAGCGCCTGATTTTGCAACAGCTTTTGCAACTGAAAGTGTGCCTTTTCTAAATTTCTTAAATTCAAACACACCCATAGGTCCATTCCAAATAATAGTCTTTGCATTCTTGATTTCATTTGCAAAAAGTTTTCTTGTTTTCTTGCCGATATCCATTGCTTGATAATCACTAGCAATTTTATCAACAGCAAAGTTTTTGCATTTTGCTTTTGGCGAAAACTCATTGCCTGCAGCAACATCAATTGGAAGCACCAAGTTCACGTTTAATGACTCAGCTTGTTCCATGAGTTGTTTTGCAACATCAAGTCTATCTTCTTCATATTTTGAGAAACCAATGTTATATCCTTTTGCAGCTAAAAATGTGTTTGCCATTGCCCCACCAATTAAAAGTGTGTTGGCTTTTGTCATAAGCTTTGAAATGACATTGATTTTATCAGAAACCTTTGCACCACCCAAGATAACAACAAGTGGTCTTTCAGCATTTTCCATAGCATTAGAAAGTGCCATAATTTCACTATCCATCAAAAATCCTGCAACTGCTGGAATATGATTTGCAATGCCTGCTGTTGAAGCATGAGCTCTGTGAGCAGTTCCAAAAGCATCATTAACAAACACATCAGCAAGTGATGCAAGTTCTTTTGCAAAAGTTTCATCATTTGCCTCTTCTTCGCTATGGAAACGAACATTTTCAAGCAAAACAATTTCGCCTTCTTTCATTTCTTTAACAAGACCTTTTGCACTGTCACCAATAACATCTTCAGCCATTTTAACTGGCATATTCATAAGTTCAGAAAGTCTTTCAGCAACTGGCTTTAATGAATATTTTTCATTAACAACACCTTTTGGTCTGCCAAGGTGAGAACACAAAATAACTTTTGCGTTTTGTTTAACCAAATAATTAATTGTTGGAAGAGCGGCACGAATTCTTGTGTCGTCAGTAATTTTTCCCATATCATCTTGTGGAACGTTAAAATCCACACGAACAAACACTCTTTTGTTTGCAACTTCAATATCTTTAAAAGTTTTCTTTTTCATATAAAAAGTCCCCTTGATTAATAAATTATATGCGATTATTTAAAAGCACATTATAATTATAGTAAAAAAAAATAAAGGTTGTCAAATAATAACAACCTTTATTTTGCCTAAAAAACCATCATTTTTGTTAAAAATTCCTTAATTTCAGCGTATTTTTCCATTTTTAACAATTTAACAAGTGCTTGCGAGTTTTTATACTTGCCACTCAAATATCCAGCCAAGTGCGAACGCATATATTTCACTGCATAAATTTCTGAATAATGCTTTATCAATGTTTCATAATGAAATTCAATTTGTTTGAGTTTATCCACCTCAAAATTTTCGCCAGTGGTTATCTTTTTAAAGAGTTCAGGGCAACCCACTGCTGCTCTACCAATCATAACCCCATCACAACCAGTAATTTCTAAAATCTTATCAAAATCTTCTTTTGACCTGCAATCACCATTTGCAAAAACAGGAATTGACACCGCATTTTTAACTTCACGTATTTTTTCGTAATCAACCTTGCCAGAATAACCTTGAACTTTGGTTCTTCCATGCACAGTAATTGCAGACGCACCTGCTCTTTCACACATCTTTGCAAACTCTATTGCATTTATTTCACTATCACTGTGACCGAGTCTAAATTTGACAGTTATCGGTTTTTCTGTGTTAGAAACACATGCTCTAATCACCTGCTGTGCAAGTTCAATATTTTGCATAAGCGCACTGCCATCACCATTGTTATAAATCTTTGGCGCAGGACATCCCATGTTTATATCTATAATATCAAATTTGCTAATTAGTGGATTTTTAACAGCTTCCGCCATAATTTCAGGCTCATGACCAAAAATTTGAATCGCTTTAGGGCTTTCTTCATCAAAAGCAAACAACATGTCTTCTGTTTTTTTATTTTTATAATGCAATGCCTTTGCGCTAATCATTTCAGTAACAGTTAACCCAGCACCATAATCATGACACATTTTTCTAAAGGCTAAATCTGTAAACCCTGCCATTGGTGCCAATATTGCATTTGATTTAATCTCAACGTTTTTAATAAATATACTCATAACGCAATTTTAACAAATAACGTTATATTTTTCAAGTCAATTTAGTTTTATATGGTCGAGTTTCTTCTTTTTCTTTTAAGACAAAGAACACATAATATGTAACCATAAACACCGAAACTGTAATTATTCCAGCCAAAAACAGCGATGTCACATCACCAAAAACAGACCTAAACAGCACATTTGCAAGGTATGCAAACATACACACCAACACCTGCTGAATGGCAATATAAAACACACTTTCTTTAACAGTGGCTTTTGTTAGTTTTTTAATCTTTTTATAATTAAGCCAAAAAACCAAAACATAACACGCCCCACCAGAAATAACTGCTCCAAAAATATTAATTTTTGGAATCAACAACAATGCAACGTCAAGCCCAAGCTTAACCCCGCTCCCCGCAAGCAGCGACTTGATTGTAAACTTCTGTTCTCCAAGCCCTTGCAAAATTCCAGATGTGACTTGCACAAGTGACAAAAACACAATGTTAATCGCACCCAAAAACAGCAGCTTGGTTCCAGTCAAAATCTCCATTTTATCAAAACTTGTACCATATAAAAAATTGAGTGCCTGTTTTCCAAAGATTACAAAACACACAAAACATGCAAGCGAAATACTCAAGCATATTTGATATGCCTTTTCAACAAGTCCTTTAACCTCTTTTGATGACGCATTGTTATGTTTTGCCACAAGCCCACTAACACTTGGCAAAATCACCGCTGAAATTGACACAGATATAATCACAGGAATATTCACAAGCGGTTCAACAACACCTGATTGAAGCCCCAAAAGCATTGTGGCATTTTCATTAGAAAATCCCGAAATCATCAGCAAATTAACCACTAAAAAACTATCAATCATTGTGGTTATGGGTGCAATCAAACTGCTAAAAGTCACCGGAACCGACATCATCATCAACCTTTTTGAATGCTCTTTATAAGATAGCGCATTCAGGTCTTTATCAATATGGTGTTTTTTAGAATAAGCCAAATATGTTATAAGCAAAAACACAAACGCAAATAGCTCACTAATGCTCACACCCAAAAGTGCACCAAAAACTGCATACTGTGTTCCATAAACAATAAATTCGCTAGCAAAATAAAGCCCAAACACAAGTTTTATAACTTGTTCGACAAGTCCAGAAATTGCTGTTGGAAACATCAATAAATTGCCTTGAAAATAACCCCTAAACGCCGAGAGCACACCAACAAACAGAATCGCAGGAGCAATTCCATAATAACAGATATATCCACCTGCATTGCCCTGCCAACCAGCAATAAGTTTTGCGCCAAGCACAACCAAAACACTTCCAATAAGCGAAATTATTGTCAAAAACAATATTGATGTTTTTAGCAGTTTTTTTGAGTCATATCTTTGATTTTTGCTGTTATATTCTGCCACAAGTTTTGATATCGCCACCGGAATCCCTGACGTTGAAATTGTTAAAATTAAACAATATAAAGGAAAGGTCAATTGATACTGCCCCATGCCAACACTTCCAACAATTTTTGCAAGTGGCAAGCGATAAATCGCACCAATAACCTTTCCCAGCAAATTACACAAAATCAAAATGATGGCACCCTTAACAAACACCTTGTTTTTCATATCTTTATTATGGGTTTTGCTTTGAAATTTAATACTATATCAATTCAAAAACAACATAAAAACTAATTTTTGCACCTTCCAAATCTTCCCCAGCAAGCGCATCAAGCCAAATAAAAAATGTCAGTTCTTTTGTCTCGTCATTTTTTGAAAAACTAGCAAGCTCCACAATGTCTTCTTCCAAGTTTTTGTTTGCATCTTTAACATCTTTTAACGCAATATAAATATTTTCTCGTTCTTCCTTAACTGCCAATTTATCTTTTTTTGATTCGATTTTTATGTTTTTAATCACAATTTTAAAATCTTGACTTGTTTTCACATAAACCTTTGAATAATAACCTTCAGTCGTGCCTTCATCAGTAATTGTTGACGGAATTTTAAATTCATCATCAAGCTCGCCAGTCGCAGGCTTAAGCCCAGTCTCAAGGGTTGATAGCTTAAGCTCTGTCACTTCTTTTTTTAACTCTTTGTCTCCATACACTTCAATTCCACTTTCAGCAATCACACCAACTGCCTGAACAACAATTTTGGTTTTCACAAAAACAAACGATGAAAAACAAATACCTATAATAGAAAAAAATATAGCCATAAACACAACCAAAAAACTAGCTGCAACCGATTTTTTATTCATACACACCTCTTGCATAATTATTTCCACAAGATGCGTTTTTATACCAAATTTAACCTGAATTTAAAACTTAAATTAAAATAAATTGTGCACAAAAAAAGATAAGCAAATTTGCTTATCTTTTTCATTCTTATTGTTTCTTAAATTCTTTGCTATATCTCCAAATAATAACTGAAGATGTCAAAACTAAAACAAGTGTTGCAATTGAAAGCCACAAAACAGTTGTGTTAAACTTTGTAACAATAACACAAGCAGCAGCAATTCCAATTAACAATAAATTAATAATAAAAGTAATAATCAATGCTTTTCTTGAAATATCCATAACTACCTTCCTTTCGTTTAGTAATGATATTATAACACATATTTAATCAAATTTCCATAGTTTTCAAAAATTAGTTCTAATTTTTTAGAATATATATTGTTCTGCCAGCATCAAGATTAATTTTTTCACTAATCATCGAATGCTTAAACTCACTGCGAACCAGTTTTTTGATAATAGTGCCACCATGATAGCCATGCACCACAACCAAACATTTAATATCTGCATCAACAAGCCCCATTTCATAAATCAGGCTTGCTTTTGCATCTTCTTTGGTCATGTTGTGCAAATCAATAGTTTTGTATTTCCCATAATAAAACTCAATAAATTCATCTGGAATCATATCATCACCCTAATTTATATTCCAGCAATTCCAATAACATTACCAAATTCATCATATATTTCATTATCATATCTTGTTCGTGGGTCCCAATATTTATATGTATAAACACCGGTTGTTGCATCAATATCGTAGAATTTTTCAACATTAGCTGCAGAAAGTTCTGCATAATTGATAATAAACTCAAAGTCAAGGTCATAGTCTAGCAAATCAATATTGATATCAAACGTTCCATTTGCGTCAAAATAATCTTTTGACACAACAAGTTTATAATAATTTCTCATAGGTTGAACTTTAAGATAATTCTCGTCAGCGCCCAAACTAAATACCACATCTTTGTTATAGTCATCAAGATAAACAATATCGCCATTGGTATAAACTTTTCTAAATTTTACATACAATGTGTCAACCTTGTCAGTGAAATATAAATCATATATTGGTTTTTCACCGGTTCTTGCCAAATTATTTTCAGCTTTTTTATAAGACAAATATCTATCCAAAATGCTAGCATCATTCAAGATGTTTTCTTCAGTAAGGTTTGAGTCATCAATAATTGTAGTGTTCATATAAACCATCTTATCTTCAAAGTTTGGACTCTTTGAAACCACCATTTGCAAAAACTCTGGTGTGTACGCCACAACGTGAACATTTACAACATAGTTATTTAAAACACTTTCCTTTCCTTCGCCAGTGTAAGTGTATGATTGAATAGCAATTTGCTCATCAACGTTTTTTGTAATTCCAGACTTACATTTAACAACAAGTCTCTTGTTTACTGCATCAATAGACACAGACTCAAACACATCTTTGTTTAATTGAGATTCATCAATTCTAAGAAGATTGTTGTTAAGTTCATCATCAGCACTTTCACCAAAAGAAGAGAATGCCAAATAATCATAACCATATGAAATTGAGTCAGAATAACCAATTATGTGATTTGGAAAATATGATGCAAATTCGCCATAATATTTATAGTCAAACACATTAAATGAACTTGAGATTTGATCATAAACATAAATGTCAAAACTATCAGTTACATCGGCATGCGATGTTTTTATTGTCGCCTTTCCTGCTCCAACATAATTAACATAACACTTGTTGTCTTTATAAATAATTTTAGCAACATTATTGTTTGAACTTTCAATTGTAATTTCAGGATCATCAATTGACATGTTTGAATAAATTGCAATTTCTAAAAAGTTTTCTTCTTCACTGGTCATATAAACTTTTTTATTTTTCATGTGCTTATATGAGCGTTCTGTATCGCGATATATATACCCTGTTGAATCTTTTAACGGCTCAACAATTCTAAGGTCATAAATATAATAGGTTTTATTTTTTTCAACAAGCACAAAACCAGCAATCGCACCTACTACTACCACCAAAAGAATAGCGGCAAAAATACCAACTAATTTAAATGTCTTCTTCATAACATCCCCTATTATATTTTAATACATAATAAATATATAATAATTAATAAAGGGATGTCAAACAAAATAAATTGACAACAAAAAAGAAGTGCTTTCGCACTTCTTTTTTATTTTAATTATTCAACTGTCACAAATGAACCGAAGCCTCTAACATTTTTAGCACTTAATGCCATATCAAGTGAAGCAACAACTTTAATGCTTGCCTTTCCACCAACAACTTCATAGTTTGCACCAAGATTAGCTGTCATGAAAATTTCAACTGGAATAACATTTGCACTGTCATTCTTCTTCAAAGAAGCTTTTCCTGTAAGTCTAATATTGAAGTCAACTTCAACACCATCAATGAGTTCTGTTTTAACTGCAGCAAGGTCAATCTTTGCATTTTCAACATATTTAGCAAAACCAAATGCTTTTAATACATAAGCGTTTGAATCAGCAATAACATCTTTAAATTCAAAGTATTTAGCTGTTTGATCAGCAAGTTCATCACTGATTGAAGCTTCAACAACAACACCTGCCATAGTAGCATCAATGTTTACATCTGAAACAACTTCAACATTTGCAATCTTAGAAATTTCAGCATCTTCTTTTGCAACAAGTTTAACCACAACACCTGCAACAGAAGCATATTTAGAACTATCAATTTGAGTAACAGCATCAGTGTCAAGTCTGTTTTCATCTAAACCAGCAACAGCAAGTTTAACATCAGCAGTGTCAATTTCGATAGCTCTAGCATATCCAACAACACCTGCAATTGATAAAGCTTGTTTAGCATAAGTTTGAACATCTGCATCAACTTTAACGTTTGTCATTTTTGTATCGAATGCAGCACCAACCACACCACCAACATAATATGTAACGCCTTCATCAGCAGAAATTTGAACATCAACAGTTGTGTCAACAATTTCACAATCAACAGTTAAACCAGCGATGCCACCAAGTGCACATTCACCTTCAACTCTGTTGTCACTATAAACACCATATGCAAGACCATCAACAACAGCTTCAACATCAGCAGAAATTTTTGATTCATAAGCAACACCAGCAATTGAACCAATTGAAAGTGCTCTAAGTGTAGAATCACCAAAACCTGCGCTCCAGATGTATTCATACAATCCGTCTTCACATACAACTTCAAGACCAACAAACTTAACGTCTTTGATTTCAGCGTTATAAAGTTCACCAAACACACCAACATTTGCAATCATTTGTTCGTTTTTAGTATAAACATAATCTGAAACAAGATTGTCTGTTGTTACGTTGATTGAAATATTTTTAAGTGCGAAACTTTTACCGTCAATATGACCATTGAATGCAATGCCTTGATTGAAGAGTGTTTTAAACTCTGTTCCAGCAAAGTCAATATCTGCACCAAGTTCATAATATAATCCAGCGTTAAGTTCTGGATATAAAAGTGAACCATCTTGAGCAGTTGCATTATAATCAATGTATTTGCCATTTTCATCAAGATATTTGCCAACAACAAATGTTTCGAATGTTTCAGCATCATACACAACATAAGGTTTTTCAGCTGAACCATCTCTGTCTTCGTTCACTGTAACATCTGGCTTTGTTTGTGAGTTGTCACCAGTGTTTCCTGTGTCAGAAACGTTTGTAGAAGGTGTGCCCTTTCCAGCATCTGAATCTTTCTTTGGCAATACGCTCAAAACAGTAACAGTTACAAGCGCAATTGTTAAAATTAAGCTACAAATTAAAGATAAAAATAAATTCTTTCTTTTCATTTTTACCATCTCCCTTTTTTGATTTGCATTATTATACTATAAATATATAAAAAAGTCAATACTTATAGTATACATTTTTTGTTTCAAAATGCTAAATTGCGAAATTTTCAGCATTTAGAGTTATAAAAAGGTTTGCTTTTAATAACTCTCATTTATATTATATCATAACCAAATAATAAAATCAATACCCCCTGGAAAAATATATATGATTTTGACACATTTTTTATGATAAATTAAACATTTTTGCATAAAAAAACCAGCCCCGTTTGGGCTAGCTTTAAACTTTTATTTCAACATCAAACGAAACAGCAAATGGCGTTCCATTTTCACCGATAAGATTCGTCCACAATTTCATTGTAAAAGTAAAATCTCCTGGCATGTCTGAAATAATGATTTGATCGGATGTTTTACTAACTTCCACATATCTTGTTTCGCTAACTCTGCAAATAGTTGAAATGTTTACCCCATCAATCTTTCTGCCATCAGCGTTAAACACAAACAATTGATAATCAAGCACGTAACTTCCGTCAGCTTCAGGGTCTATTGTAGATAAATCAATAGTTACTTGGTCTCCAATATTTATAAATCTATAAGAACCATCCAAAATAACTGAAGCTTTTGATGCATTAAGCACAACATTAACCTTCACAGTCACTTTGTGAACAACTTGTTTTGCTGAATTTAAAAGCGAAACAGTAACCGTTGTAGAAGCTGGTTTTGTGGCAACTACATTAAATTTTAACCTATTTTTTATTGGAACATCAACAATAGTTCTGTCAGCACTTTCAACTTTGAAATCATAGTCATATTCAAGCAATGGCTGAACATATGTTCCAGCAGCATTAGAAAACCTGCCAAATGGACTAATTGTATAAGAACCTTGCGCATTAACAGAAACTTCTAAGTTCTTAGTTTCAGTTTGTCCGTCAACATCATATAAAAACATGCTTTCTGGATATTTTTTTAAACGAACAATACATGTGTCACTATACCCATTAATAGTGATGTCAACTCTAATTTGTTCAAATTTATTAGACGAAACATTTATAACACCATCTTTAAGCGTGAATCTCGACAAGTTATTTTCAGGACATTCTTTAATTTTGTATGTAACAGCATATCCAGAACCGGTTGACGGATTCATTTTATAATCAAGCTTTGTGTCAACATTTGTATCAACTTCAAATACTGCCTGCCCTGTCGCATCGTCATATACTGGCGAAACAAAATAGACCCCCAAAACCTCATTTGACGGAGTTGCTCCACAACCCGTCAAAAATAGAGCAAGTGGCATGGTTATAACAAACAACATTGAAACGAGTATTGTCTTTAAACTTTTTTTCACTTGTTTTCTCCTATTATTCTATTTCTGAAACCACAAGCATGTTTGAACCTGAAACACAGGTCATAATACCAGCAGTTTGAACAACAATATCACCAGACTCAACACATCTAGCTTGAACTGCACGTTCTTTTGCAGATTTTAAAAGTTCGTCAGTATCATAATATATTTTATCAAGCAACGGAGTCACACCCCACAACATTCCTAGTTTAAAATAAACATCATAGTTTGGAGTTAAAGCCACAATGTCACAAGCAGGTCTAAATCTGCTTATGCTTGAAGCTGAAAAACCTGTTGTTGTAGTAACAAGTATTGCTTTTGCATTTAAACTATTTGCAAGCGAACAAGCCGCATAACCAATTCCACAAGTGATGTTGTCAAGTGGAACAAAGTTTGTGAGCATATGTTGATAATCAATTGTCGCCTCTGCTTCATCAGCAATCTTTTGCATTGTTTTAACCGCCAAAACTGGGTATTCCCCCGCACTTGTCTCACCTGAGAGCATAATTGCTGCAGTTCCGTCATAAATTGCGTTTGCAACGTCAGAAATTTCCGCTCTTGTTGGGCGTGTATTTGAAATCATTGTCTCAAGCATTTGTGTTGCAGTGATTGTGTATTTTCCATACTCGTTACACATTCTAATCATGTCTTTTTGTATGTGTGGAAGTCTCTCAAATGGAATTTCAACCCCCATATCACCACGAGCAACCATAACACCATCAGACGCCTTGATAATTTCTTCCATGTTATCAACGCCTTTTGCTGATTCAATTTTTGAAATAATAAACGCATTGTCAACATTAAGTGAATGTAAATATTCTCTAACATCAGCAACATCGCGACCATGGTTTACAAACGAAATTGCATAACAATCAACATTCTCTTCAACACCAAACGCAATATCTGCTTTATCTATATCACTCAAATAAGTCATATTGAGTTCAACACTTGGAATATTAATTGATTTATTGTTTGAAAGTTCACCACCAACCACAACCTTGGTATAAACCATTGTTGCGGTCTTTTTTGCAACTTCAAGTTCAATAAGCCCATCGTTGAGTAAAATTCTTGTGCCCTTCTTAACAATTTCAGGAAGTTTGTGATATGTGACTGAAACAATGTTTTCATCACCTGTCACATTTTCTGTTGTGAGTGCAAAGTCTTGACCTTCTGTGAGCATAACTTTGCCTTTCTTAAATTGCTTAATTCTAATTTCAGGACCACGTGTGTCAAGCATAATTGCAACTGGAAGTCCCAATTCAAATCTGGCTTGTTTAACAAGATTCATAAGTTTTCTATGAGTCTCATGTGTGCCATGGCTCATGTTAAATCTTGCAACATCCATACCGGCAAGCATCATTTCTTTTAATGTTTCTAAATTCGAACAAGCAGGTCCAATTGTGCAGACAATTTTGGTTTTACTTTTCATAAATTTTCTCTCCAAATAATAATATAAACACCTATACATAATTATTATATTAATAAATTAAAGAAAAATCAAATAAAAATAAAAGGTAAATTACCTTTTATTTGTTAAACGAAAAATATTCAGTTGGGTTGATTAATTTTCCATCTTTCACAAGTTCTAAATGCAAGTGAACACCATCAGCCTTTTCAGCCAAAAGCCCTGAAATCACACCTATAACATCACCCTTCTTGACTGTGTCACCCTCTTTAACCGACACATTTGATGCCAGCCCCTTATAAACCACAATCAAGTCATCTGCCACTTTTAAATGCACAACAGTTCCATTCATCATCGAGCTTTCAATCTTAACCACCTTGCCATCAAACACAGCTTTTGCTTGTTGACCGTTCTTGCATGCAAAGTCTAAACCTTGATGTGTGCACCACAACTTAGTAGTCGCATCATAGAGCAGCGTTGAATCAGTATAAACCTTGCTAATTGCCGCTTTTTCAAATGGCAAATCAAATATAATGGTTGTGGTCGTTGCGGTGTTTTGACTTTCATTTTTTGATTCATCACTTTCAAGCTTATCACCTGCATTTGACCCACCACTAACATTGGTTGTTGGAATGTTTGTGTCAACCACAACATCATCATTTTCTTTAATTGAAGAGTATGCAGATATAGTAACAATTCCAAGCACCAAAACCGTGCACACACTCACCGTAATTGGATAAATATTTCGTTTTAAAAAATTTTTTGCTTTTAGTAAAAAAGTTCTCATAAATCCCCCTTTCGTTACTAAAATCATTGCCACTAATAAAAATTTTATACATAAAAAACCACATAAAAAAAGAACCCTTTAGGGTTCCTGATTTAATATTCTTAATTTTTAAATTTTCTAGCATTACACATATTTTTAACAATTCTAATAAACTCATGACCAAAACCATGAATTAAAATAGAATAATATGTTAAAAATCTCCATGCCAAAAGTGCAAATACAATGGCATTGTTAAGATCCATAAACAAGAAGATGAACGAAATTTCCATCATACCAGTTCCACCAGGAAGTGGAATAAAACTACTAGCCATTGCACAAATATAATATTTCACAATGCAGAAGAATAAAAACGCCATTGAATAGTCTGCTGACCCAGAGAATGCCATAACCACAAAATAAAGCATCGACGCATATGTCAAACACTCCAAAGTTGCATATAAAACCATCTTAAAACACAATTTTTTATTCTTTTTAAGGTATTGCATTGAAGTTTTATATTCAGCCACTTGGTTTAATGTTTTCTTTAATGTCTCACGATAATTTTTAACCAAATGAAGTTTATAACCAACTCTAATCACCCAGCTAATAAGTGAACGTGTAACAATATTTCCGCTAGACAGCAAAAGCATAAACATAACAACCAAGGTTGTGATAACAAGCCCAATAACACCCAAAATTTCAAACAATGTAAGTAAAAATCCATTAAGGCCTGACATTTGAGGAAGGTTTGGCAATCCAAAAATAAAGAACACCAAAACAAGCACCATATTCACAATGCTGTTAATCATAAGCTTCAAAACAGGAATACTTGTTGAAACACCTGCTGAAATTCCGTTTTGGGCAAGCCTAACAATTTGCATAGGTTGGCCCCCAAATGCAAATGGGGTCACGTTGTCATAATACTTGCCCACAACACCAACATCATATGCAAGCTTCCAACGACTCTTTCCAGTAAGATCTTTAATTAGTGCATGATACATAAGTGTTTGTGAAAACATATAAACACAATAAATAATCACACCACCAACAAGCCACCAAAGTTTTGAACCTTGCGCGGCTAATATGTCTTTAAACTCAACATCGCCAATATTGTTAATCAACCCTTTGACAATGAACACCATGAAAAAAATGTTAACCAAAAGCAAGATTAAGCTCATGATAGTGCTTTTACGCTTCTTTTTAGGACTGTCATATTCAAAAGCTTCTTTGATTCTTGTTTCAACAATCTCTTTTGATAGCCCCATGTCAACTTCGTGATCAAATGTCATTTGTTCCCCAGTTTCAGTTTCAAAAACCTTTTCACTCACAACATTTTCATCAAAATTAACTTCATCAACATTATTTTCTTCGCGCGAAAAATTAGAAGGTTCAACGCCTTCAATAACCATTTGCTCTTCTAATTTTTTCTTTCTCATAACGCTATTATAAACTCAAAAACAATATTTGACAAGAAAAAAAAGAAAAAACTAAAAATTAGCTTTTTCTTTTAAATTTTACGCAATAGTGTCCATAAGTTCTTGATAAGTTAATTTGTCAATATATTCAATCTTTTCACCATTGAGATACTCTGCAAGCCACTTGTATTGAAGAGCCACAAAATATGTTCCTGAACTTGAAGAAGTTCCAGCAAGTGTGCTATAGAGTGTGTCATAATAATAATCATAAACTGTTTGGTTTGAAGATGTGCTCACATATGTGCTTTGAAGTCTGTTTTTAATTTCTTCAACAAATTCTGGATCATTAATGTTCATTTGGTTTGCAAAGTTTGTCATATCAACCAAACTTTCTCCACCTTCATAAACGTTTTCAATCTTAATAATATGATATCCATAGTTTGAAGTAACAATGTTTGTTTGGCCCAAAGCTGATGTGTCGCCATCTTGAATAGATTTCAAAATGTTTCTTGCACCAACTGCAAAGTCAGCAACCCAAGAACCATTTTCATCTTCCATGCTTGAAACAACATAACCAAGCTTGTTTGAAAGTTCATTTCCAAGTGAATCTGTTGAATAAATCCATTGAAGTTCAACAAACAAGAGTGATGCAATTTTATTGTTTACTTCAGCAAGTTTAGCAGTTTCACCAATAGCTTTTGAGTTTTCATAAACATTGAGAGCTGCTTTAAGCACATATGCCATGCTCTTGTATTGAGTTTCAAGATCACTTCTCTGTTCTGGATTATTGATATAAGCTCTAGCTCTGTCATTCCAAGTTAAGAGTGTGTTTGTGTAGCAAGACAAAATTTGTTGTTCAGTTGCCATCAACTTAACTTCTTCTTTGTCGCCTTCAAATTTTCTGCCTGTGCCATCTGCATATTTATAATATTCTTCTGTTGTTTCAGTTTTTTCTACTTTTTCAAGACGAACATATCCAAAGTTTTCACCAGCATCACCAGCTTTTTCTTTGTCATAATAATAATAGTCTGCAACAACATTGATTGAATCTTTGAATTGTTCAACTGAATCTTCATTCACAGTTGTCATCATCAAATAATCATCAGTTTTTTCATTTCTAAGCTTCACATATTCATCATTAATCACCGCATCATAATTTGCACTTGATGAATATCCAGGAAGTTTTGCAATTTCGGCGGTCATGTAGTCATCATATTTAACCAAAATATGTTGAACTGTGAAATAATAATATTTTCCATCATAGTTGAAAAGCACTAGTTTTGCACCGTCATCAGCTGTCATAACTGAAATATAGTTATCTTCAACTTGATAGTTTTCCATATCAGAAAAATAGTTTTCTAAATAAGCTCTAACAACAGCCTTGTCGCCAAGTGAAATCTTGTCGCCATTAACTGTGTCAACCATATATTCTTCAAGCCAATATTTTTGATACATCTCTGTAAGTTTAGTGTCATAATACGCATTATAAACTCTTACAAATTCTTCAACCAAAAGTCTTTCAACTGGCATGTTTGTGCCATTTGACTTAGCATTTGAAGCAAGATAAGCCATATATTGAGCATAAGCTTCATTTCTTGCAGACTTAATGATGGTTTCGCTGTTATTTTCACTCATATTTGTCCAAGTTTTATTTCCTTCGTCATCTGTGAATGAAACATACTTAAACAAGCGAGCCTTAAGGTCAGGAACAAGTTTTTTGATATCATCATTAGAAAGTTTGTCAACATGATCAGCTTTCAACTTTTCTTCAACTTCAGGTTTGAGTGACTTATATGATTCAAAACCTTTTTTGTCTTCTTTATCTTCTTCAGCTCTTAACCAAATTGGATAATCATCTTCAGCAACACCTTCAAGGTTATAGATTGCTTTTTCATAAGCTGAAATTTGATTGTAGACATAATCAAAAGCATCTTCTCTAACATCATCAGCATCCTTTTGAGTGTAAATAATCACACCATTAGGATTTTTTGTTGGATGATATAATCCTTCAACAGATTTTTGCTCAATAATTTCTCTAATGATTGTCCAAGAATAGAAAGACTCTTCAATAGTCTCTTCATCGTAGTTGGCAAAATAATTGCTGTTGTTTTGATAATATGTGTAGAACGAGTTTTTAATATCTCCCAAAGTAAGCGTAACTTCACCCACTTTCATAACAGGTTCTTTGTTAATTTCAGCGTTGTTTGTATTTATTGTAGAGCATCCAGTAAGAGCAAATAAACTGCCAAAAACCATGCAAATGCTCATTACTAATGACAAAAATTTCTTTTTCAAAGTCAAATTCCCCCTAAAGCATACATTTCACAGCAAATTATATATAAATTATATTAAAAAATCAACCCTTTTGCCCAAATAAAGTGCTCAAAGAGTTGATATTTTTTAATTTTTTGTCAAATTTTTATCTTTTAAACTAGAAGCCACCATCAAAAACTTTTTCGCCTGTTCAAAATTTTCACGACACAAACGTTCTTTATAAAATCTAATCATTGGCTGATTTGATAAATCTATCGAACATTCCATTCTAAATTTATATATGGCATCTCCCAAGAAATCACTAGCCATAATGTCGGTCTTGTTATCAAAAACAATGTCGACTTCTGCCCCACTTGAAACAATGGCATTAGCACCAATTTTTTGTGCAGTTTGCCTTGCAAGTGCAATCGAAATGAGCGACACAACCACTTCAGGAACCTTTCCATAAGTTTCACTGAGTTCTCTTTTAAGTTTTTCAGCATTTTCTATGCTGTCAACCGCAGAAATTCTTTTGTATGCAATCATTCTTTCTTCGCTAGTTGAAATGTACGTATCAGGAACATAGGCATCAATTGCAACCTTAACAAGCACATCTTTCTTTTCTTCAACCTTTTCACCTTTGAGTTCTTTCACAGCTTCTGCAAGCAATTTGGCATACATGTCATAACCAACCTTTTGCAAATGTCCGCTTTGCTCTGCACCCAAAACATTTCCACCACCACGAATTTCAAGGTCACGCATGGCAAGTTTAAAACCACTTCCAAACTCACAAAACTCGCTCATAGCATCAAGTCTTTTATATGCTTCTTCAGTAAGCACTTTGTTGTATTCATAAGTGAAGTATGCATAGGCCATTCTTGAACCCCTGCCAACTCTGCCACGTATTTGATAAAGTTGAGACAATCCAAGTTTGTCAGCATCATACACAATAAGCGTGTTTGCATTTTCAATGTCAATGCCGTTTTCAATAATGGTTGTGCAAATCAAAATATCGCCTTTCTTGTGATAGAAATCATATATAACTTGTTCCATCTGTTTTGCGTTCATTTGACCATGAGCAACCAAAATTTTAGCATCAGGCACAATTCGTCTAATCTTCTCAGCAAATGTGTAGATTTTTTCAACACTATTAAACAAAATAAACACTTGCCCATCTCTTGCCATTTCACGTTCAATTGCGTCTTTAACCAAACTTTCAGAATATTCCAAAACATATGTTTGAATTGGCAATCTTTCACTTGGTGGAGTTGAAATTATGCTAATATCACGAATGCCACTAAGTGACATATTGAGAGTTCTTGGAATAGGAGTTGCTGAAAGCGTCAAAACGTCAACATTTGGATGTTTATTTTTAAGTTTTTCTTTGTCTTCAACACCAAACTTTTGTTCTTCGTCAAGCACAATCAGTCCAAGATTTTTAAAGTTAACATCTTTGCTTAAAATACGATGCGTTCCACAAACAAGGTCAACTTTTCCAAGTTCAATATCTTGCAAAATTTTGTCAGTTTGAGCCTTTGATTTAAATCTGTTTAAAACCTCAATATCAATGCCATAGTCATACATTCTAGCCCTTGCGGTGTTGTAATGTTGTTCTGACAAAATTGTGGTTGGCGCAATAAATGCAACCTGTTTGCCGTCCATAATTGCCTTAAACATTGCCCTTAATGCAACTTCAGTTTTTCCAAACCCAACATCACCACACACAAGCCTGTCCATAACCCTGCTTGATTCCATATCTTTCTTGATTTCATCAATAGACGCAAGCTGATCTTCAGTTTCTGTGTATGGAAACGAGTTTTCAAATTCACGTTGCAAATCATTGTCTTCTGAAAACGCATGGCCCTTGATTTTTTCACGCTTTGCATAGAGTTCAATCAAGCTAAACGCCAACTTTTTAACACTTTCTCTAACCTTGTTTTTGACTGCAGAAAAGTCCTGACCGCCAATTTTGCTTAACTTCTTTGGAGTTTCAGCACCAGAAAAACGATCAAGTAAATCCATTTGAGTTGTTGGAACATAAAGCGTATCACCACCGTGATATTTAATAACAACATAGTCTTTTGTTCCAAATGAACCAGTAAGTTGAGTCACGCCTTCGCAAAGCCCAATGCCGTGAATGTGATGAACAACATAGTCCCCCACTTTTGGCACACTAAACACGTTGCCCTTTGAAAGTTTAAGTTTGCTATCTTGTCTCTTTTTTGGAAAGATGTCATAAGTTCCAAACACGGCAATTTTTTCTTCCGGCAAAACAAACCCTGAATAATAGCCTTCTTTTAAAACAGATGATTCATCAGTCAAAGTTTTTGCTTTATTTTTCGCAATTTCAATATCGTGAGATGCAAGCACATTTGATGCAGACTCCAACTGTTCACTTGAACCCGCAAACACAAACACTTTAAAGCCTTTCAAAACATAATTTCTCACATCAACCGAAAACTCTTTTAAGTTGTGAGTATAACGTTGTGATGGCATAGTTTTAAAGTTGAAAACCGCCTTTGATTTGAAAAACTTGTTTGCATTTGTAATT
>JAZOTD010000007.1:0-70955 GCA_045657465.1 Clostridia bacterium
GTGGTGGTACTGCTACTCAAGACGATATTACAGCAGGTCTTCCAAGAGTTGAAGAAATCTTTGAAGCTAAGAAACCAAAAGGTGTTGCTGTTATTTCTGAAATCTCAGGAAAAGTTGTAAAAATTGACGAACCAAAACAACAAGTTACTGTTCTTTCTGATGACGGTAATGAAGTTGTTTATGGTGTGCCTTATGGCGCTAGATTCAAAGTGACTGAAGGAAGCAAATTAGAACCAGGTTCAAGAATTACAGAGGGTCCAATCAATCCTCATGATATATTGAAAACTCGTGGTGTAAAAGACACACAAGACTATATGATAGTCGAAGTCTTAAAAGTTTACCATAAATCTGGTGTAGACGTAAACGACAAGCACCTTGAAATTATTATTCGTCAAATGCTTAGAAAAGTTAGAATTGAAGATGCTGGAGATACATCAATGCTTCCAGGTGATCACGTTGATATGTTCAAATTTGAAGAAGAGAACGAAAGAGTTCTTGAAAACGGAGGAGAACCAGCAACTGCAAAACGTGTTCTTCTTTCAATCACAAAATCATCACTTGCAACTGACAGTTTCTTGTCTGCTGCGTCATTCCAAGAAACAGTTAGAGTTCTTACTGATGCTGCAATCAAAGGAAGTGTTGACAACCTTGTTGGTCTTAAAGACAACATCATTATCGGTAAGAGAATTCCTGCTGGTACTGGTCTTAAGAGATATAGAGATATCACTCCAACAGAAGTTGCAAACTATGACACAACAGAAATTGTTGAAGCTGAATAATTTAAGCATTCAAAAACAGGGCAACCGCCCTGTTTTTTTTGTGTAAAAACCGGTGAGAAACTCTTGAAAAAAATAAAAATATAATCAAGATTATTAATAATTGTTAAAAGATAGTTGAAAACAAAAAAGCAAGAAAGTTTATATTTTCTTGCTTTTTTCATATTTTATTTCTATTTTTTCTGTATTTTTGCGTTTTTTATAACCCTGGTTGAAAGTTTGTGTCATCTGGAGCTTTTGAAATAACTGGGTCAATTGAAAAATATTTAACAGCTTTAACTTCAGCTTCGGTGGCGTTTATGTTATAAAGATTAAGTTTTTCATTGAAATATTTTTCTCTAATTCTAAAAAATTCATGTTCTTCCATGACTTTTTTAACCTGTTCTTCAGTTGCGTCGATATTGAATGCATATCCGCCATAAAAACGAACGTAGGCGTCAATTTCAGGCAAAATTTCGTGCCATGTGGCAGGTTTGCCAGGTGTTTTGCTTGGTGGAATGTGACAGTTGCAAAGTTCGATAAAATAAGGCTTATTTTGCTTTGCACATTCGGTAACCATATGTGCAATTGCTGAACATGGACGTTGACCAACAATCACGTCATAATCACTTAAATTAGTGTTTGTTGAAAAATATTGTTCCTTTGCCGCAACGTTGAGTCTTGCAAGTGTTTGTGGTGTGAGTTCAAAACGAGAATCCATTGCAGAAACATTGTCAAAACTTTCTGCCATTAAAATTGATGAAAAAGGAAAATCTCCAGCACCAACATCTAAAATTTTATTTTCTTTTCCAACCAAATCTGTGATAATTTCAGCAAATTGTTGTTGAGTGAGTCCACAGAATGTTTTGAGTTTATTTTCTAAAATTTTAACTTTGCCTTCAAGCAAACGAGTTAATCTTTCATTGGTTGAGAATCCATCTTCACGACGAATGAGATTTATGTTTTCTCTAACAAAGGCATCAAATCTTTTTGGTGATAAAAACAAGTCTTTTACGCTGAAGACAGTTGCAGAGCAGAACATTTTATAAAGTGCATTCATGTCATAGTCTGCAGACACGCCATAAACATGCGAAGACATATATTCTTTTAATGCATCAAGTTCATTAAGTTCAATATTTTTATAATCCATAATTTTCTCCAAAAATGTATTAATTTTTGATTTTAGAGCAATAATTTACAGGATATATATGAAAAAACACAATTTTCTCTCACATATATAGTTATTATATCATAAAAGTAACAAAATGTCAATAGGGAGTCATCTTTTTGGGTTTTACAGGTAAAATTAGCAAAATAAAAAACCACTAAAATGTGGTTTTTTATTTATAAAAACATTTTTTTAAGGTCGACAACATTTTGTTTTGGGTCGGTGAAGTGGAAGGTGTTTATGTTTCGTTTTTGTGCTTGGTCGAGATTTCTTTGAACATCATCAATGAAAATTGATTCTTCTGGATTGATTGCAAAACGTTTAATTGCCAGGTCAAACACGTCACCGTCTTTTTTAAAAAGACCAACTCTGCAAGAATAGATTATGTCATCAAACAAGTCTTCAAAACCCTCAATTTCAGTTTTAAGATATCTTATGGTGTATTCTTCCATATCAGAGATGATAAATAGTTTATAACCTTTTTCTTTTAATCTTTTAATTAAATTTAGAGTTTTTGTAAATGGTGGAATCATTTTTCTTAAATTTTCAACTTTCCAAAGCATATCAACATATTGGGTATATTCAGGAACTTGTTTTTTTGTTTCCATCAAAAATTCTTCTGCAGAAATGAGTCCTTTGCTAAATTCATCCCAAAGCGGGGTGTAGAGAACCTTGGTGTTAAGCACTTTTGTTATTTTTTTGTCAAGCCCCAACCTTTCAACATAATCGCCGAATTTGTAATCGACAATTACGCCGCCGATATCAAAAATTATATTTTTAATCATTTTAGTTCCTTTTTTATTAATTTTTATTTTGATTTTCTGTTGCCATTTCTTGAAGTCTAATTTGGTCAAAGTCTTTTCTTATTGAACGTTGTTTATACATTATAAAGTATTTGTATGGATTGATTGCTACAAACACAACGAGCAAGATTTTGAATGCTAAAATGTTTCCAATAAATCCAACTAAAACAAATATAACATAAGCCACAACTTTAAATGATGCTTGAATTGTTTCAACGAGCATGTTGTGTTCTGCGACGAACTCATATTGACCAATATTTTTGATAATTGCATCACGTTCAATGCTGCCAAAATAATCAGAAAAATAGACTGCAAGCGTTAATGCAAAGTTAAATATGATGAGAGTTGTTTTGTTAAGCCACAACACTGTGAAAATGCATGATATTAATGGAAAAATTCCAATCAAAGAATAAACCACAGCTTTGTTAAGTTTTGGGCTTTCATCATATTTTTTAAACAGCATCAATAAAAGTATTGTTGCAAGTGAAAAGGCTGATGTGAATAAGCCAAGGTTTAGATTTGTTTTGAATGTGTAGATGGTTAAAATGATAATAATTGTTTTATATGTGCTTTTAAAACCAGCCAACAAAGCATTTAAATAAGTGAGATTAACTTTCTTTTTAACGTCTTTGTTTTGTTTGAGATAATTAAGATATTTCTTCACTTCAAATTTTGATTCAGGTGGGCGATGTGATTTGATTCCAAACGAAAGGGCAAATTGCAAAACCGAAATCAAAACAACATAGATTGCAACAACTGAATAAGAAGAAGCGTCAATAACAAAACCTAAAATTGTTGGAACGATAACTTTTATTAAGTTTGTGAAAACTGTTGCAAGCAAATGATAGTTTTTAACAGAACTTCTTCCGTTTAGTTCGGTTTTCATTACGTGATATGATGAATAGAAAAATGAATCAAGGCCTAAAATAACACCTGCTAAAATTACCCAAGAAGAAATTATTTCACCCCAAAACACGAGAGCGACTAGCAACAGAGTGTTTACAAAAATGCCGATTCGCAAAAACGAAACACGATTGCTTTTGTCAACCAAATAGCTAAGCAAGAAATAGGTGATCACATAAGTGGCGTTTTGTGCAATATATAACAAACCGATATTTAAAAGACCTGTGCCAAAAATGTTATTTGGAGACACAGACAATATGTGCGATGTTAAAAAGGTTGATGTAAAAAGTTCAAGAACTATTTTGAGCAAGTAAACAGACATTAATGAACTTTGTGTTTTGTTAAATGTTTTCATAAAATTTTTCCTTTGCAAGAAAAGTATAACACAAACTGACTTGTGATGTAAAACTCAAAACCCGCAAAATAAAAAAACACCAAAAAATTGGTGTTTAATTGTTTTCTAAATATTCAATTAACATTTTGTATGTTGCTTGATTCATATCATTAATATCTGCTGGGTCGAGCTTTTTGATTTCATCAAGAGCAAGTTTAACCTTTTTATAAGATTTGTTTTTATCAGTAAATTCGCCGTCGATTCCAAACTGCTCAGATTCTGCGGTTGTTGGTGTGCACAAATAATAATACTCAACGCGGCGAGAAGGAAATTCTTCGCCGTCAAGGTTCATCGGCACGGTGTAATATTGCTTTCCTAAATATTTCACTGGTTTAACGTGCAAGCCATATTCTTCAAATGCTTCTCTTACAACCGCTTGTTTGATGGTTTCGCCTTCGTCAACTCCGCCACCTGGAAGTAAGTAGTGCTTTGCATAGCTTTTGCGATTGTCGTTTCTGGCAAGGTCATCTGCTACCCCGTTTAAGTATGTGACTTCAATTGTTAAAAGTTTTTTGTTTTCAACGATGATGGCACGAGCTTTTTTGAAAAATTTTCGAGTTTTAAATAATGAGTAAGAATATTCAAGTTTTTTTCTTTTATAATCTATATTGTTCATATTTGTCCCCCTTTTTCAAACATTTTTATTTTAACACAAAAGTTTAAACTTGCAAACATCTTTCACAATGAATAGAAATTTTGCATAAATTAAATTAGGCGGAAAATTTAAATTTCCGTCAATATACAAAAGGAGAGAATAATGGCAACACAAATTAATAACACGGCTTCGGTTGCTTATGCATATGGCAGAAGTGGGGCTGACAGTGCGACTAGCAATGTTGCAACCACTAGTTTAATTGAAGATTATGCAATTTCAGCCACAAAGCAGTCATTAAATTCATCTTTTAGACCAGGTGAAAATATCACTTATGCGATAAATGTTAGAAATGACGGCACCGAACCATTATATTTGGTGACAATTTCTGACGATTTGGGCGGTGCAGGTCAACCCCTTTCATTTGTTGAGGGCAGTGGAATTTTTGTTGTTGATGGCGTTACAAGCACTGTTGTTCCAACAACAATTAGTCCGTTGACATTTACGCTTTCTTCACCTCTAACAAGTGGTGAAAATGCAACGTTAGTGTTTGTTACAAGAGTGAGTTCATCACTTGCTGACACAGTTGACGAAATCACAAACACTGCAACAGTTACCGCACGTGAAGGTTCAGTTACTGGAGACGTTATAACTGTATCACCAAACCCATCAACAACTCTTTTTCTTGAAGATTATGCACAGCTTAATGTTACAAAAGAAGTTAGTGCAAGCGAGATTGTTCCTAATCAAGCATTTAATTATGTCATCACAATTGAAAACCTTGGCAGTCTCGATGCAACAAATGTGGTTGTTACTGACCAACTTCCAGCAGGGTTCACAATCAATTCAATTTCTGCAGTAACAAATGGTGTTTCAACATCATATGATCCTGCTGATTACACGATTGATCCAACCACAAACACACTCACACTTCCAACTAACGACACAAAATCAATTGTTGTGCCTGCATCTGTTGGTGGCGTTTCGGGCATCACCGTTATTACAATCAACGGACAAATCAATTAATTTAAGGAGAACATAATGGCGACACCAATAAACAACACCGCAGGGGCAACTTATCAATTCAGCGGTGGAACTGAAGTGCTCACTGCAACATCAAACGAGAATGTAGTGGTTTTGCAAGAATCTTCAGGACTTACTATTACCAAAACAGCCAACCCATCAACATTTTTAACAGGCGACATTATCACATATACCGTTCGAATCACTAATAACAGCTCAAGTTATTTTAATGGGGTTCGAATCATTGATGATCTCGGTGGTGGGGCATTGGCGTATGTTGTGGGCAGTGGAAGTTTAACCACCAGCACACAAACCTATCCAGTCACACCAGTGGCTGTTAACCCACTCACATTCACACTTCAACAATTGGCTGTGGGTGCTTCAATGACACTTACTTATCGCTCACAAGTTGTGTTTAATTTGCCAAGTACAACCACATCAATCACAAATAATGTTAGGGGAATTGGCTACACTGCATCTGGAACAATTGTTGGTTCAGATTCAGAAACAATTGTAAAAAAAAATAGTTTAAGTTTAGACATTTCAAAAACTGCAAGTGAAACTGAAGTTATGCCAAACCAAAGCTTTAGTTATTATATCACGCTAAACAATTTAAACACTGCCGATGCAATTATCTTGTCAATAACCGACCAACTTCCAAGCAATTTCACACTTACTGGTGTGTTGCTTAAAATTGGCTCAGGTTCAACAATTAACTTAAATTCGACAGACTACACCTTGACTACTGGCAACTTGTTCACATTGCCATCATCTTCAGGACCATTTGTTACGGTGCCTGCAGGGGGCTCAACAGTTGTCACATTAACTGGATATTTTAACTAACAAAAAACCACCAATTTGGTGGTTTTTTTAGTTAAGACTCAATGTTTTTATTGTTTCATAAAGTTTAGACATGTCACTTTCAAGATTAAAATAAAAACAACGGCCTTCATATTTGTTGTTGTGTTTTCGAATAAGATTGAACCCAGAATAATCTGGATTAACTTCAATCAAAAGGGCATCAAATGGCATGTCATTGTGAAGCATGGTCTTTTCAAAAACAAACTCAAGCCAAATCCCACTTTGTTTCGCTTTTCTAGTTTCTTTGTCGATGCTCACGCCAAAGGCTGGCATGTCATGTGCATTGTGAATTATTGTTAAAAACGCATCCAAAATCAGTTCAAACTTGTCGTCACCTTTGATTAAAGTGGTCTCATTATTTTGAACTGTTACAATAATTTGTGATGCTGATTTAAAATCAATATTATTTTCGTGCATAACCCCTCCAAATAACAACAATATACAGCATAATGTTTTTGTAACCATAGATTCTTATTATTTGAAAGTTTAACAAAATTCATTCAAAAAGCAAATTAAATTTTTAAAAAGTCGAAACTTGGGGTATAATAGAAACATAAAAAACAGGTGAATTATGGAAAATCAAACAAATTCAGTTAACAAGAAAAGAGATGTTTTTCGAATCTGCAATTTTGTGTTTGCAAGTGTGCTTGCGGCAATGTGTATTGTTATGATGTTTTATCACATCTCAATTGGCGACCCTAATGGCAGGGTGCTGGCATGTGCAATTTCAACGATTCCGTTTTTCGCACCATTCTTAATTGAGCTAATTATAAACCGCAGATTTGGAAACTTTACAATTTTAATATACTTAGTGTTTGTGTTTTATGCGGCATTTATTGGTTCAGTTTTGGGATTATTTAAAACAAGCTCAGTGCTTGATAAAATCGCCCACACTGTGTTTGGATATTTGGGTTGTTATTTGGGGCTTGCTCTTTCAGTGAATACCATAAGCAAAAAAGAACACCCTTGGTTTGTGCTCGTGGTGTGCTTTTTCACAAGCATGGCATTTGCTGCCTTGTGGGAAGTGTTTGAGTTTTCAGGCGACACATTTTTTTCACAAACCGCACAAGGTTATCCCGTTAATGGAATCACTGATGTCACCGACACAATGCTTGACATCACTGTAAATCTTGCTGGGGCGATTGTGTTTGTGATTCAATATATTTTGCATATTTTAACCAAGAAAAATCTTTTTATTGAAACCATGGCAAAAGATCTAACTTTAAAAACAAGACAAGATAAAACAAGGGTTGAAAAAGAATAAACTATATGTTAAAATTTACTTAAGAGGAAATTATGATACATTCAAAAATTTTACAGAACGGAAAAATTATAGAAGCAAACGGCTCAGTTGTTGACGAGACATATGATTTAGGCAACAACAAATGTTTTGCAGTGTTTACAAAATGCGGGCATGTTGGCAACGGTTATTATATGCCAATTTGTTTTGCTGTAAAGGCAAAAGATTTGGAACTGGCCGTTAAACTCACTAAAGAATTTCCACGCGTTAAAAGAGATTCAAAACATTGCATTATCGGCGCCGTTGAAGTTTCAGCTGTTGAATATTATTTGTTGCACTATGCAAATGACAATGATTTATACTTAAATTCAAACCTAAACAATCAAGATGTTGATAGCATCCAAAAACGTAGAATAATAACAACTGAAGCGTTAAATGACATTCTTGAAGAAGATAAAACGAAAAGACCGATAAACAGATATCGTGATGTCGCAATAAAAACAGCCGACCAATATGAAGATTATCAAATCTTGCAAAGAGCATTTGCACCTGTTTTGTATGGCGATAAATATATGGTGCCAACAAAATTTAATTTAAGGGATATTTTGAGAGAATATTATAGAGAGATTGCAATTGTTCAAGGCATTTTGAAAAAGAGGGCTTTGCCACTTGTTTATTATTATGAACTCTTTGGACCAAACAATGAGCTAGGCATTAAATATGAAGATAATGGGCTAAAATATGTTTCTTCAAGAGGAAATCCGGTGTATGTTCCAATCATTGAATCATCACAAAGATTTCTTGAAGAAAGAACCGCATCAAATGAATTTGTTTTTGCCGAAGACGCAGAAGAGAGTGTTGCTGAAATTGAATATTCAAAGCAAGCACCACTCGAATCTGCAATTAGCAAATTTAACAAAAGGCTTGCAAAAACAAAAGAACTGCAAAAGCTACGACAACCAGGAGAAGAATAAAAAGAAGTTTAACAAAACTTCTTTTTTTATGAATAAAAATTTAGTCGTGGGGCATAAGATTTAAAAATAAAGATTAATTTAAAAATTTTTATAAAATGCTTGAATAAGACATGGTGCGTGTGATATAATCTAGTCACGTGATTAAATCGCGGCAAATTTAATATTGGAGAGATACTCAAGAGGCCGAAGAGGCGCCCCTGCTAAGGGTGTAGTGTTAGAAATAGCAGCGCGGGTTCGAATCCCGCTCTCTCCGCCAAGCAAGATTGTATTCTAACGCAGAATACAATTTTTTTTATTTTTGCTATAAAGGTGTAGCGGATTTTGTGATAAATAGAGAAATTATTTTTTAAATTCAATACAAATATTCATGTTTCATGTTATAATATAATTAGAGGTAAGAAATGAAAGAAACAATATTATTTTCCAATGTTATTGGTGACATAACTGCTTTAGATGAAGATTGTTCATTTAATCCTAATTTAGTATGTATTCTTCGTAGTGCAAATTGCGAGAATAAGAATCTTGTATTTATTAATGCTCCAGGATTTAATAATGACCACTTGTATTTTGATAAAATTATAAAATGTTTTACTAAGATTGGCATTAATTTCAAAACGTCAATAGAAATTTCAGACATGTCAAAAATTGAAGATTTGAAATCTTTTCCAAAAGATAGAGTTTATTTTTTAATGGGAGGAAACCCTCTAACCCAATTTGAACTCATAAAAAATTATAATTTATTAGAGGAATTAAAAAATTATAATGGACTCGTAATTGGTTTTTGTGCAGGAGCAATTAATTTATCAAAGCACTCAATTATAACAACTGACGAAGATTTTAAAACACCGATTTCTTATACAGGAATAGGTCGTGTTGATATTAGTGTCGAACCACACTTTCATCTAGATGATTCTGAGTTCACTAAAAACAGATTAAAAGAAATAAATAATTTTTGCAAAACTTTAAAAACTGAAATATATGCTATTCCAGATAAATCAGCAATAGACGTATTAGGTGACTCTATTGGTTTTTATGGTGAAATCTATAAATACAATTAGAATGCAATCACCATAGCCCCGCCAATCTGAACTGCGTTCGCACACGCAGTTCTTTTATTTTTGTCTAAAAGGCATTCTTGTGATTATAACACCGAGATTAAGAAAATATAAATAAAAATAAAAAAGGAACTTTTAAAAGTTCCTTTTTTAAATAATTATATCGCCTTCAAACGCGTAAATCCATTCAAAGTTTTTATGTATTTTTGACAATTCAGGACAGTTGACTTTAACTTTAATCAATTTGTCTTTTATAGATTCAAACTGACTTCTTGAAATTATTTTTTCAACAATTTTATCTTCTCTTACTTCCAAAATGCCAATTCCAGACCAAAAATCAACAAATGAAGAGGAGTTTGATGATAAGTGAAGCCAAGATTCACCGCCAGCGCCTAAACCAAATGTTCCCACAAGTGGTATAAGGTTTTCTTTTTCAAAATATGTTGAACCTCTTAATTCATAATCCATATCTAAGAAGGCTTCATTTTTTATTCTGCTATTTCTAGCGAATTGTGCCTTTTCTTCGTCTGAAAGGGTGGTTAAATTTTGGGCACCGTTCCATAAAATATTGCTTTCTGCTCGTTTTATTCTAACAACCTTTTCTTTTGGTGTTAAATTATTAAATCTTTTCTCAATTACTGGAATATATTCATCCATCATTTTGAATAATAATTCTTTATCATAAAGTTCACTTGCGAGAACAAAATTGAAATTTAAAGGAAGTTTTACTTTGCTTTTCACATAATTCAATAAACACTTAAACACCTGAGTGTATTCTTTTTGATAAGAATCGGGAACATTGTTCATTTTTTCAATTCCAACTTCTTCTGATTCATACTCAAGAGTTACGCCCTTGTCCCATATTGCCGTAATTGGTGCTAAATATTCGTATAAGTATTTTAAATTATATAGTTCTGCCCAATCTGGAGCAGGGCAACTTTCAGTCCACCAATGCTTATATCCTCCAAAACAAAAACTGAATATAAATGGCAAGTTTTTTTCTATTATTGTCTTAATTTTTTGTCTTGTATATTCTCTTGCTGCATCTGTTTGAGAAATATGGCACCATTTTTTTGCACATAATCTGATCAACAAATCGTCTTCTAAATTATTTTTATCAAGTTTAGGAATAACGATATTGTCAAAATCCAACATGTTTTTTTGTATATAATTATTAACTCGTTCTTCTAGTGTTTTATTAATAATTTGCGTTTTTGATTTAGGCAAATTTGAGGCAATGCTTGCACCACCATCAACAGAAAGAAAAGCCCCAACTATATAATTGCTTTCATCATCTAAAGCACCTGATAAATAAAGAACTGCATTTGCAACTTCAACAGGTGACCCCAATCGTTTGTTAGGGTTGAGTTTTAAATAATTGTTAAGGGTTTCTTCATTGTGGAATGCATTTCTAATTAATGGTGTATCTATAGGGCCTGGAAGAACTGTGTTGATTCTTACTCCATACTTTATTTCTGTTAAAGCTAAACATTTGGCAAGCATGTTAATGCCTGCTTTTGTTGCACAATAAATTGGTGATGTTGGATCTGCATTGACTCCTATGCCAGATGAGATAAAGATGACGCTGCCTTTAGTTTTTCTAATGTATGGCAGAATGTTTTTGGTTGCTAAATAAGTACCTTTCATGTTTGTGTCTACAATTTTATCCACATCCAAATCATTGCTGTTGTTTATATCCATCAACCCATAAACACCCGCATTGTTGATAAGTACATTAATTTCCTTTATCTCTTGAAGGGCTTGTTTAATTTCTTTTTCATTTCTTATATCCACTATATAAGATTCAACATTTTTATTAGGACAAATATTTAAATCGAATGATATAACATTCCAATTTTTTTCTAAAAATTGTTTTGCACATTCTAAACCTATACCACTGCTGGCTCCTGTTATTAAAACGGTTTTTGACATATTATTTTGCCTCCTGAAACAACTGACTTGTTATAGATTCACCACAATCTACAGATAATTGAACACCTGTTAAGTTGTCTACTTTACTTCCTCCGAAACCAGACAAATAAACAACGGCGTCTACAAAGTCTTTGATTTCGCACATGCTACCAAGAGGATTGAGTTGCTTCCAATTTTCAATTTCGTCTTTACTTACAATATTAGTAAATGTTTTTGAGTCTGTGGCTGGACCCATAAGAACGGAATTAACCCTTACTTTGTTTTTTCCTTCACTCACTGCTAAACATTTGCCCAACATAATGAGTGCAGATTGACTCATACAATATGCTGGACTCATAGGTTCTGGCATAACGCCAGCAGAAGAGCTCATTATAATAATTTGACCATTGTTTTTTCTTAACTTTTTAATTAAGTTTTGCATAACATAAAAACTTGTTTTTACGATTAAATCTATAATAGAGTCTAAGTCTTGATTGGTTGTTTTTAAAACAGAAGCATTTGAATAGATTGATGGATAAATTATTAATAAATCAATATCATCTATTTTGTTGCAAGCGTCTTCAATGCTCTTGTTGTTGTATTTAATAATTATGCTTTTTATTTGACTGTTTAAATTTTCTTTTTTGTCTAAAGCAGTAACGTCACAATGCATGTTTAGAAATTTTTCAGCTAAAGCCTCTCCAACACCAAAACTGCCTCCAAAGACAACCACTTTTTTCTTTTTTTCGAATCTTCTATCAAAAGGCTTTTCTGCATCTTTTGGAATATTCCAAGTTTTACCCAGAGAAAAAGCGCCCTTTATTCTATTTTCAGAACAAAGAATCCTAATTCTTCTTTCGCTGATGCCCCACTTTAAAGAGGCGTCTTTTGTTGAAATATAATCCATATTTCATCCCCCTATATATTACATATATTATTCCTTTATCGAAACAATGTCAATACTTTTTGAGATTTTAATATTATGTTTATAACAGACAATCATTGTATTTAATGAAAAATATGGGTGTAGGTTTGTGGAACACACAGAAACGTATTTAAATCCACACATACAACGACTTTATAAATACGAATTAAACTAATTCGTTTAGTGTTCTTATTAAGTGTGATAAAATCAAATTAAGAGAAACAAATAAAAAAGCATGAGTGTTTTTAAATTTATAAAAATTTTGTTTAAAAAATAGGTTTTTTGTGGGGTTTTAGCGAAATTGTTGGCAAATGATTTTGATTATATTTGTTTTTTGTGGTAGTATGTGAATATATGATCAAATTGCGTGCACCAAACAAATTTTTTAAAATCACGGCGGCAAAAATGATTTTGCTGACTTTTATTACGCTTATTTTAATTGGGACCTTTTTATTATGTTTGCCAATTTCAAACACTTCAGGCACTTGGGTTCCTTTCATTGACGCATTATTTACATCAACAAGTTCTGTGTGTGTGACTGGGCTTGTTGTTTATGACATAGGCATAAGTCTTACGATGTTTGGGCAAATTGTTGTGTTGTTTTTGGTTCAACTTGGTGGACTTGGATTTATTTCTATTGCATCTTTAATCTTTTTGCTTATTGGTAAAAAAATTAATTATGCAACAAGACTTACACTTCAAGAAAGCTTGAACAAAGAAGACACCCAAGGTGTTGTTAAGTCATTAATCGTTGTTTTAGTGGCAACATTGGTAATTGAACTGACAGGCTTTTTGATGTTAATTGCTCCAATGATTGAGTTTTGTGGAGATGTTGGCAAGGGGGTGTTTAATGCATTGTTCTTGTCTATTTCTGCATTCTGCAATGCTGGACATGATGTTTTGGGCAACCTTACTCCTGAGTTTTCGAGTCTGGCAGTTTTTGCCAATAATCCTTTTGTTCTTGTTCCAATAATGATTTTAATTATGGCTGGTGGCATCGGCTTTATTGTGTTTATAGACTTGTTTTCTAAACGCAAAAATAAAAAGAAGCTTAATTTACACACAACTGTTGTTTTGATAATCACAGCAGTTTTAGTTGTTGGTGGGGCAGGATTAATTTTGGGGTTTGAATGGAACAATCCAAAAACACTTGGAAAACTTTCTTTTGGTAGCAAGATTATGAATGCATTTTTTCAAAGTGTATCAACAAGAACCGCTGGCTTTGCGACCTTTGGTCAGGGAGATATGAATCCAATTTCCTTGCTGGTTTGTGAGTTTTTGATGTTTATTGGCGGATCTCCTGTATCAATGGCGGGCGGTATTAAGACAACAACATTCTTTATTTTGATTTTGTTTTTATTTAAAAATCCAGACCAAAATGGAAACATGATTTGTGGAACAAAAAAGATATCGCAATCATTAGTGCATAAAGCGATAAAGATTTTTGAGATTGCATTGTTGATTTTTTTGGTTGGAACATTCTCAATCTTTTTAATCGAGGGCAGTGTATATTCATTGTTTGCAGTGACATATGAATGTCTTTCTGCAATTTGCACTGTGGGCTTATCATTTGGCATAACACCACTTCTTGCATGGCCTTCAAAACTAATTTTGATTCTCATGATGTATGTTGGAAGAATTGGAATGCTTACAATTCCTATGTTGTTTAAAACGAAACAACAACCTGTTGGAATTGAATATTTAGAAGCGAAAATTACTGTGGGGTAAAATATGGAACACGAAAATATTATTACGAAAAATTTTAATGACTATGTTGTTATTGGTCTTGGCAAGTTTGGAAAAAGCCTTGCTTTGACACTTTCAAACAATGACAAAAATGTGCTTGCTATTGATACAAATGCTGAAATTGTTCAAGGTGTTGAAGGTTATGTGACAAGAGCGGTTGTTGCAGATTCAACAAAGAAAGACGTGCTTTCAACTCTTGGAGTTCAAAATTTTGATTGTGCTGTTATTTGTATCGGTGATGACATTTCTGCAAGCATGCTTTCTGCTCTTACTTGCAAAGAACTTGGAGTGCCTTATGTGATTGCAAAAGCTCAAAACAATCAACACAAAGAAATTTTAGAAAAAATTGGTGTTGACCTTGTGGTTTTTCCTGAAGTTTATATGAGCAAAAAACTTGCAACCGCACTCACAAATCCACTTTCAAACGAGATTTCAAAAATAACAGACGACTACAAAATTGTTGAAATTATTTGTCCTACAAAATGGGTTGGCAAATCTGTGCTTGATCTTAACATTAGAAAAAAATATGGCGTTTCAGTTATTTTGATAAAGAGTGGCGAAACTTTGATTGAACCATTGCCTGAAACCATATTTGAAAAAGGCGACAGTTTGTTTATTATTGGCGCAAATAAAAATATTGATTCGATTGAAAACAAAATCGCTGAAATTGTTGACCTTGAAAACCGCTTTGTAGAAGCATCTCAAGACGAAGAATAAAGTTGTATAAATGGAGAACTTATGAAAGAGTGTTTGTTTTGTAAATTGATGACTGAAAAAAATGTTAATAATGGCAAAAAAACAAATGAATATATTTTAGAAAACGAATTAGCACTTGGAAGATATGATGATTTTCCTGTAAGCAAAGGGCATATGGAGTTTGTTACAAAGAGACATATTGCCACAATATTTGATGCAACAGTTGAAGAAAAAACTGCAATATTTGAACTTATTGACAAAGCAAAAATGATGATAGATAAAGAATATCATCCAGATGGATATAACATAGGAATAAATTGTGGAGAGAGTGCTGGTCAAACGATTATGCATCTTCATGTTCACTTAATTCCAAGATATAATGGAGATGTTAAAAATCCACGTGGTGGAGTGCGAGGAATTATTCCTGAGAAACAGAATTATTAATACCGTCAACACCTGCGAACCAGCCAACTGACGAATTTTTGCAATTTGCTCAAAAGGCATTAATAATTAAAAATAATAAAATTTTACTAATTAAAAAATCCGCAAAGGATAAAAACTCTCCAAATTTATGGGAGGTTCCTGGCGGAAGAAAACAAGAAGGGGAAAATCTTGAACAGCATATTATTAGAGAAGTTCAAGAAGAGGTTGGTCTTGATGTAACACCACAAAATATTTTTGATATGTATGATTTTAGCATACCTATCAACGGCAAAAAAACAACAGTTGTTGCAGTGGCTAGATTTTGTGAATTGGTCAACGAAGATTTGCAAATAACAGAAGATGAAATTGACAATTGTGAATGGGTTGAAATTAATGATGATTTGTTAAAATACAATTTTATGCCAGCCATTCGCAAAACAATGGAAAAACTTGTAAGTTTTTATAAAAAATAATTTTCAAGCATAGATGTTAAAAACAAGGTTGTTATTAAATTCTCAAGACGAAGAATAAATTTATTGTTAAGGAAATTATATGGAAGAAATGTTAGACACTTTTGATATTAATGGCAAGTTTTTAGGTGTTAAATCTAGAAGTTTTTGTCATGGAGAAAATCCTGGTGTTTATCATAAGCCAATCTGGATTTGGATTATGAATTCACAAAAACAAATTTTAGTTCAAAAGCGTGCAATGACAAAAAAGAAAAGTCCTGGCAAATGGGATATGCCTGCAGCTGGTCACGTTGATGCGGGGGAGAGTTGTTTAAAAGCGTGTGTTAGAGAAACCACTGAAGAACTTGGTTTGAATGTTGATGAAAAAGATTTTGTGTTTTTAAAAGAATTTGTTAATCACAAAGGCTGGGAACTCGCACAGGTTTATCTTTTAAAAACAGATGTGAAAGCTGAAGATATGAAATTGCAAGCAGAAGAAGTTGAACAAGTTAAATGGTGTGATTATGACGAATTTGTTAATCTTCTTTATTCAAGTGAGTTTTGCGGGCATAACAAAGAATATAAAGACTGGGTTGCAGAGATTTTAAAATAAAAAACACAAAGCCAAATCAAACAAAATGATTTGGTTTTTTTATTGTGTTTTGATTTATATAATAGCGTCAAAGCAGAATGGTAGACAAAACAAACTGCGTGTTGTTATAATGACGATATAAAAGCACTTTGATTGAGGGAATTATGCAAGAAGATTTAGTTTTTGAAACAGCAGTTGAAAATAACCTTAATGAGATTATGGGGTTATATAAAAGAGTTATCAAAACCACATTTACCACTTGGGATGAAAATTATCCAAGTAAGGAATTAATTGGTGATGACATAAAAAACAAAGAAATTTATGTGATTAAATTAAATAACAAAATAGTGGCTGTAAGTTTTTTAGGCAAAAAAGAAAATGACACTGAACAGTGGTGTGTTGATCTCAAAAGGTCAATGGGTATTGCACGAATTTGTGTTGATCCAGAATTTCAAGGTAAGGGAATTGGAACCATGCTTGTTAAAAAGCTTATAGAAACAGCAAAAGAAAAAGGTGCCGACGGCATGCAATTTCATGTTGAAGTTTCAAATGTTTCTGCAATGAAAATGTATGAAAAATGCGGATTTAAAAACTATGGACGCGGTCAGTCAAATTATGGTTATGACTATTACAAATATGAACTTATCTTCTAACCATTATAGAGCAGTGGGTATTGTGTTTTTTGACAAAATATGATATAATTTAGCCAAGGGAGTAAAGAAAAATGAATAATTTTGGATTAACCGATGAAGCATATCGTGAATGGTTGAGATTGTTAGATCCAAAGCCTTATTTGGCTGGGGCTGACAAGTCATTCAAAGATCAGTTTATTCAGTTTTTGAGTGACGATTATAGCGATGCAAATCAAAGAGATTTTAAGCAAATAGAATTAAAAAACTTTATAAAAAAAGTGTCATATTTGCTTGATGTTCACATCACTTCAATTAAGTTTGTGTCAGATCCAAACTCTAAAACATTAGGTGGGTTTAATCAGTCTTCTAACAGTCTTATTATGAATATTTGTCCAGAAAACTTATCTGAAGAAAATAAGATTATGTTTTTCAATACTATTCTGCATGAACTTAGACATGCTCAACAATATCAAAAATTTGCTTATTTCGATGATGATTCTGAGTTGTCGAAGACTATGAGAGAGAATATTAGAAATTATAAAAAGCCATCAGACAAGCAAATTAAGAATGCAAAATATTATCTCAATTTTGTTGAAGTTGATGCTGAAAGATTTGCGATGGGGTTCACAAAAGAACTGCTTACAGAACTACACACTGACATAAATTATTTAAAGCATAGAAGATTGCTTTTAAAAGCAAACGCGCAAAACAAAGAATGTGAAGAAGATTTGGAAAATCAAATAAAACTTTCAAGCCGAATGGTTGAAGTTGATGACGAGTCTTTTACATATTTAAAAAAGGCGATTGAAGAATATAAAAGGCTGGTGTTTATTGAAAAAAGCACTAATGAATCTGAGATTGAGCCTTTGAGAAATTTAATTTTGTCAATGTCAAGAGTTTATTTAGACAAAAGAATGTCGAATTTTGTTGAGCTTGATGGTGACAAAAAAGAAAGATTGATTTGTGCTTTTTATGATGGTGTTGACACTTTAGATATTGCAAAAAAGCTTGATGATCCAGTTATTGAAATGTTGAGTGCAATCGAAAATAAATATGGCAGAAGTTTTCACTATTCAAACAGAGTGTTGCGCATTGAAGATATCTCTAGAAGGTGTCGAATTGTTATGAGTCGTTATGGGGTTGAATATAACGAAGGCAGTCCAGCAGAGGTGCTTGAACAAACCATGCAAATTATGCCAGAAGTGTTTTTGGGGCATGTGAAAAATTATAAGCACACTGACCAAATGAAAGAAGAAGTCATGCTTTTATATGACCTAAGCAATTTAATGGAAATTAAAAATGTGAATGAGAAAGAATTTCCAAAAGCAGATGAAACATTTATTTATAAATGTTCAAAAAATATTGAAAAAATCATGCCAAGAGAAGAACTTCAAAAAGCACTTGAAAAAATTGTTACAGATGAAAAGTATCCTATAGCATTCAGTGAACTAATAAACGGCACATTAAATCGTTATGGCTACCATTATAAATGGGCAAAAATGTGTAAAGATGATTATGGTGATTTTGGAATCCATGAGTTGTGTGTAAAAACCATGGGGGTTAAGTATGATCCAGAATCATTTGCGGACATTTTTGACAAATGTGAAAAACATTTGCCAAAATTTTTAATAAATTGCTTGTTAAAAGAAAATTTAACTGAAGATGAAATGCATGTGATTCAATCTTTGATACGAGATCAAGGTCTTATATCTTTGCCTGTAGAAGACATTGAAAAAGGTATGCAAGAAGCTTTAAAGAAAACATTCATGGCAAAAACTAAAATTGATAGGGCAATGAATAACAAAGATAAACGCAAAGAAATTTTTGATATGTTTGAATCTAGGGGAATTGATATTGACAGGGTTCTAGCAGAAAGTCAAAAAGCAAAAGCGAAAGAGTAGAATAAAAAAAACAAAAACCGCGAAATGATTTCGCGGTTTTCTTTATTGGTTAATTGTTTGTGTGTTTGGCAATATTTTGTCTGCATAAAGCAGAGGGTTTTTATTTGAAATTTGCGTCTATTTTAATGTTTCATAAAGTTTGTTTGTGATAGAACAGATTTTTTGTGATTCTTCATTTGAGCATGTTTTAAGTTTTTTAAGTTTTGGAGAGCCCCAAATATTACAAAATTGTGGGCCAATCCATGTGTTGTTTGGCGTGTGATTATTTATACCAAAAAGCACGTTTCTTGACGCCTTGTATGGGGTTGGGAATAAGACCCCAACAGCAAATTTTACAAGCCAGTTTATACATTTTGGATAGTGACTTGTCATATTTGTAAGGGTTATGCCAGGGTGCACAATTGAAAGGTTGACACCCGAATTTCTAAAAAGTTCATAAAGTGAAAATGTTAAAAAACGTTTTGAATTGCCATAGATTTTGCCAGGCTTTTTTCTTGAAGAAAAATCAACATCATTATGGTCAATTTTTGAATAATTGTGAGCAATACTTGAGAGAGTGATGCAGGTTGAGTTTTCTTTTTTCTTTAGTTCAGGTAAAAGTTGTTTCGTGAGATAATATGTGTATAAAAAATTGATTTGAAAAATATTGTTAAATCCAGAATCCAATTTTTTGACAGGAACATTATAGACACCTGCGTTGTTAATTAAAATATCAATACCGTTATAGTTTTTTAGTTTATCGATACAAGAGTTTACACTTTTAAAATCACTTAAGTCTAATGGTATAAAGTGGGTTGTTGAATTTGGATATTTTTCTTTTATTTTACTAGAAAGAGTGTTTGCTAAGGTTTCATTTCTGCATGCAAGAACAATTGTTGCATCAAGACTTGCAAGGGCAAAACAAATTTCCTTGCCGAGTCCGCCGGTGGCACCGGTCACAACAACAACTTTATTTTTCAAATTAGGGCAGTGTTTCTTAATCCATTTGTGGTTCATTGTTAATCTCTTCTTGTTTTTGTGCATAATCTTTTATCATTTTGCAAACTTGTTTAAATTTCTTTTCGTCATAAACATATTTGTGACGTGGCTTAACAAAGTTTTTTGAACCGCGTTCTTCTTCTTTATATCTAGGAATGAGTTGAACGTGATAGTGATTCATTGGTCCATCTGACATGGTGCAAAGATAGACGCGTTCACAACCATAAACCTTTTGAATTATTTTCATATATTCGCGAGTGAAGCGAATAATTTTTTCGTTGATGTGGTCTGGTGCTTCGCTAAGGTCATGGTAGTGTTCCTGCGTTGAAATCATCATGTGACCATCTGCTCTTGGATTTGGAACAAACAAGCATTCGATGTCTTCGTCTTCAAATGTTTTTAGTTGTGCGTCGTCGCCATAAAGACGGTGTCCAGAAAGTCTGTCAACGCAAGTTGGACAAAATCCCATATCGGTGAGCTGGGCATTTGAATATTGAAGCAATTCTTCAATGTTGACATTTTCAAGTTCTTTTTGATATTTCATAAAACCCCCAAAAATCTATTGTTAGGTTTAGTATAACATAAAAAAACAAATTTCAATAATTTTTTATGCAAATTGTGATTCTCTTTTGATTTGACTCATACAAATCTTTTCTCTATAATTTAGATATAAATAAAGACTATGCGAGGTTTATATGTTTATTAAAGACGATATTAAATATATCGGTGTAAATGACCACGAAATCGATTTATTTGAAGGACAATATGATGTTCCTAACGGAATGAGTTATAACTCTTATGTGATTTTAGATGAAAAGATTGCGGTTATGGACACCGTTGATGAAAGATTTGCAGATGAATGGCTTGCAAATTTAAAGAAAGAACTTGGTGGCAAGGTTCCGGATTATTTAGTGGTTCAGCACATGGAGCCTGATCATTCTGGAAGTGTTGTCAGATTTGCAAATGTTTATAAAGATGCAAAAATTGTTTCATCTGCAAAAGCGTGTGCTATGATGAAGAATTTTTTTGGAACCGACTTTGCAGACAGGCAAGTGGTTGTTGCTGAAAATTCAACACTTGAACTTGGCAAACACAAACTTGTGTTTGTCGAAGCACCAATGGTTCACTGGCCTGAAGTTATTTTGACTTATGATGCCACAGACAAAGTTTTGTTTTCAGCTGATGCATTTGGAAAATTTGGTGCACTTGACGTAGAAGAAGAATGGGCATGTGAAGCACGCAGATATTATATTGGCATTGTTGGCAAATATGGCATGATGGTGCAAAATGTGCTTAAAAAAGCATCTAGCTTAGACATTCAAACAATTTGCCCTTTGCACGGGCCAATTTTGACTGAAAATCTTGGTTATTATTTAGATTTATATAACACTTGGTCAAGTTATGGTGTTGAAAGTGATGGTGTTGTAATTGCCTACACCTCGGTTTATGGAAACACCAAAAAAGCAGTTTTGAAACTTGCAGGTGAACTTGAGAAAAAAGGTCAAAAAGTTGTTGTTAATGACCTTGCAAGATGTGATATGGCTGAAGCGGTTGAAGATGCATTTAGATACGGAAAAATTGTGTTTGCAACAACCACATATAATGGTGAAATTTTCCCATTTATGCGTGAATTTATTTTGACACTTGTTGAACATAACTTTCAAAACAAGACAGTTTCATTTATTGAAAACGGAAGTTGGGCTCCAACTGCAACAAAAGTGATGAAGTCAATGCTTGAAAAATGCAAGAACTTAAATTATACAGAGGCGACTGTGAAAATTATGTCAGCATTAAACGCTGAAAGTGAAGCACAATTAATAGCACTAGCAGAAGAATTAGCATAAAAATATAAAGGAGAAAAAATTATGAGTAAATTTGTTTGTAACATCTGTGGCTGGGTTTATGATGAAGAACAGGGTCTTCCAGAACAAGGTGTTGCCGCAGGAACAAAAATTGCAGACTTGCCAGAAGATTTTAAATGTCAGCTTTGTGGCGTTGGCAAAGAAAATTTTAGAGTTGAAGACTAAGGAGGAAAAATTATGAAATTTTACATTTGTAAACATTGTGGAAATATTATCACAAAATTAACAGACAAGGTTGTTCCAGTTATGTGTTGTGGTGAAAAAATGCAAGAACTCGTGGCAGGAACAACTGATGCTGCCGTTGAAAAACACGTTCCAGTTGTGACTGTAAGTGAAGGAAAGGTTAATGTTGTGGTTGGTCAAGTTGAACACCCAATGACAGCAGAACACTTTATTGAATGGATTGTTGTTGAAACAAATCTTGGTGAAAAAATCAAACACCTTGAACCAAATCAAAAACCACAAGCAGAATTTGCAATCTTGGCAGATGAAACGGTTTTAAATGTGTATGCATATTGCAACTTGCATAGTCTTTGGAAATCTTAAAAAACGAAAAAGAAAGTATGAAAATGCTTTCTTTTTTTTGTGTAAAAATTTATAAAAAATTTTGTTGACAAATCAACAAGTATGTAGTAAATTAAACTTGTTGACAAATCAACAAGGAGTTTTTATGAAAGATAGATTTGAAACATTTACATTGCTTATTGCAAAAATTAGCAGGTGTATTAGAAAAATAAAAACAGAAGAAGTGGCAGAGTTTAATTTGAAAAGCCCACACGTATCATGTTTATATTATCTTTTTAAACATGAAGAGGCGTTAACTGCGAAAGATTTGTGTGATATTTGTGATGAAGACAAAGCTGCAATTTCGAGATCGATTGAATATTTAGAAAACAATGGGTTTATATCTTGTGAGTCAAAAACAGAAAAGAGATACAAAAGTCCGTTAATGCTCACAGAAAAAGGAAAAGAGGTCGGTAGATTTATTGAGTCTAAAATTGATTCAATATTAGATATTGCCAGTGCGGGACTCACTGAAGAAAAAAGAATTATTTTTTATGAAAGTTTAGAACTTATTGGCGAAAATTTACAAAAAATATGTGATGAATATGGAGATTAATTATGGCAGTAAAATTATTGATTGATTCAGCTTCAGATGTTAGTTTTGAAGAGGCAAAAAAATTGGGTGTTGAACTTGTTTCAATGGAAGTTAGGTTTGGAGATGAAACATATTTTGATGGCGTTGATTTAATGCCTAATATGTTTTATGAAAAACTCGTTGAAAGTGATGAGTTGCCAAAAACAAGTTTGATTAATGAATTTCGATTTGATGAGATTTTTGAAAAAATGACACAAAACGGAGATGAGGTTGTTGCAATCACAATTTCATCAAAACTTTCAGGAACTTATTTTGCAGCGGTTAATGCATCTGAAAAGTATGCAGAAAAAGTTTTTGTTGTTGATAGTTTAAATGCGTGCATTGGTGAAAGATTGTTGCTTTTATATGCGTTAGAATTAATGCAAAACGGATTGTCTGCGAGAGAAATTGCGGAAAAATTAGATGTTGTAAAAACACGAATTAATGTTATGGCAATGGTCAACACGCTTGAATACCTAAAGAAGGGTGGCAGAATTTCATCAGCTGTTGCTTTTGCTGGAACCATCTTGTCAATTAAACCTGTTGTGGGTGTTGTTGATGGAGAGGTTAAGCTTATAGGAAAAGCAATGGGCTCAAAAAAAGCTAACAATTTGCTCACATCATTAGTCGAGCAAAAAGGCGGCATTGATTTTGATATGCCATTTGGTGTTGTATGGTCAGGGCTAGACAACACAATGCTTAACAAATATGTTACTGATAGCGACAGATTATGGAAAGATTACACAAAAGATGTTCCAGCATATATTATAGGAAGCACCATTGGCGCACATGTTGGTCCAGGAGCAATCGGTGTTGCATTTTTTGAAAAAGAAGATAATTAATCAACCAAATGGTTGATTTTTTATTTTGACAACTAAAAGCAAAAAATATTATGATATGATTAGTGGAGAAATATATGATTGATGAAAATAGATTAAAACACATTATGTCGGTTGCAAGGCTTATGAAAGACAATGCAGAAAAGCATAATTTAGATGCAGAAGAAATGTTTACACTGGGGCTTGTTCACGATATTGGTTATGAGTTTGGTGACAGTGAACAGCATCACACAAAAGGTGCTGAAATGTTAGAAAAACAGAATTATAAATATTTCAAAGAGGTGCTTTTTCATGGCAAACCAAACACTGGCTATGAATCTTCAGCACTTGATCTTTTAAATTTTGCAGATATGCACATAAACAAACTGGGAGAGTTTGTGTCTTATGAAGACAGACTTCAAGATATTGCTGAAAGAAGAGGTTATGATTCTCCGCATTACAAAAATTGCAAAATTATTATTGACAACCTAAAAGAAAAAGGGTATAACTAAAATCAGTTTGCAAAAAAGGGAGGAAAGATTATGGCAAGCGATTTAAGTGTTTTTGTTGATGAAACAAAACTAAATATTAGAGTTGGCGTAATTATTAGGCATGCAAATGAATTTATTATTGAAGTTTCAAAAATTGGAGAAAATTCGGTTATTCCTGGTGGAAGAATCAAGATTGGCGAATCTTCAATAGATGCTCTTGTTAGAGAAACAAGAGAAGAAATGGGTTTTGAAATCAAAAAAGAAAAGGCAAAATTCAAAACTTGCATTGAAAACTTTTTCAATTATCATGGAACTGATTGTCATGAATTATTTTTCTTGTATGAGTATGAACTAGATGACGATGAATATGAATCACTTCAAACAATCGGTGACAATAAGGATAACGAATATAACAGTTTCAAATTCTTGCCAAAAGATGGGTTTGATGGTTATAATCTGCTTCCTTTGCAAGTGCACGACATGATTAGACAATAAAATAAAAGGATAAAGCACTGCTATCGCAGTGCTTTTTATTGCAAATTAAGATTTTATTTGATATAATCTATTGAAAAAATAAAAGAAGGATTTTATGTTTAAACATATTAAAAAAATTAAAAAATTAAAACAAAGCAAGGCAATGAAAGAAGCAATTGAATTTGATTATGACAAAGAAGGTCGTGTTCAAATCAACGTTGGGCTTCAAGAAGCGGAAGATTTTTTTGCACCGTTTTCATATAAGTCGTATGAGTTTATGAATAATGATGTAAATGATTATATAAATAAATGTGAAGCTGCAGTTCCTATAAAAGAAGAGCTTTCTCTTGACATTTACACCGAAACAACAACAACCAATGAAGAAAAACAGCGTATCAAACGCACTGTTAAGCGTCATCATGCTGAAGAAATTGTTCGCATCAACGCAAAACTTCGTCGAAATCTCACTGAAGGCATTGTGTTTTCTGTGATAGGTTGTATCATATTATTACTTGAAGCAATCTTGCTCGTTAAGCTTGATAATTTTTATCTTGACACTCTGCTTGCTGTTGTTGGTTGGTTGTTTTTGTGGGACGGGCTTGAAGTTATGCTTTCTGACAGAAGTGAATTAAAACGAAAAAAGATTCGAAGTTTTAGATTAATGAATGCAAAAGTTCATGTTCGAAAATATAGCAAAAAAATCCAAAGAGAATACAATTTTGGTGACTATGAAGAAAATGATGATTAAAAAACTCACATCTTTATGATGTGAGTTTTTATTCTTCGTGATTTTTATTTCTTTTAACAGGTTTATCTCTTAGGTCTAAAAAGTTTTGTTTGATTAGTGGAATGTTTTTTCTAATAATGATTGCCGCAATCTCAAACATAATCATAAACAGCGTTATGATTATTGACAAGATGGCATATGCAATTGCTGAAAGACTAGTTGTTCCGGTTGTTATAAAAGCACTGATTGCAGTAATAATTGAAAGTGTAAAGTTTAAAATGCGAATTATATATTTGAAAAATTTTGTGGCACTTTTATAATTTTTCAGTCTGGATTTTAATTTTTTTCGATTGCCAAGATTTATTAAAATAATAAAGAGAAATGCAAGTGCATACGCTAAAAGCAAATATATAATAACTTTTGAAAGAAAGGTTTTTTCAGCCAGTCTATATGTGATGAAAAGCGTGTAGCTTGAATAAAGTGCGATGGATAAAATATTCCACACCAAAAAGAAAATTTTAACTTTGGTTTTTGGCGCTGCCTCTTCTTCATATTCTGGCGTGTTTGCCACATTTGATTCTTTTATGATTTCTTTTCTTTTAAATAATTTCATCATACAAAAATTATAAAGTATTGCCTAAAATAAAGCAAATTAAAATTAATTAGTTTGTATAAACTTTCTATGGTGTGTTATATTAGGGGCAATGAAGGTAAATATTATGTCAAAAAAAGATAAGATAAAAAAAGTTAAGTCTCACAATATGCGAAAGATTTTGCCATTTTATGCAAAGCACAAGGGTTTGTTTTCACTACTAATAATAATGTTCTTATTGCATGGTGCTCTTGGAATTGCTATGCCGGTTCTGTCAGCGACATCGCTTGCAAACCTGGCTGTTGGTGAGTTTGACTTGGCGATTAAGTTTGCAATTATGATGGCGGCTGTGTCACTGTCAAGAGTGGTTTTTGTAACATTACAACAATACTTTTATATAAAGTTTAATGCAAAAATCGAGTATTCACTGCTTAGAGAATTGATGGGGTCAATCGGCAGAGTTCAAATGAAGGTTATTGACAGGGTTCAAACGGGTTATTTGACAGAGAGAATTTCGTCAGATGTTGGCGTTGTCAGCAAAACATATTTAGACATTGTCGATGTGTGTTTTGACATACTAACAAACGCCGTGTTTTTGGTCTATATTGCCTTTTTAAACTGGCAAATATTTTTGATGTTTTTGGGATATGTAATAATTTTGTATATAATCTGTGTTTTCAAATCAAGATCATGGATTAGAGGTAGAAAAAAAGGCAAAAAGATTCTTGATGAGGCACGCTCGGCATATGTTGAACAAATCACAAGCATACGAGACATTAGGCTTTTAAACATTGGCAAAAATGTTGATAATTATTCAAATGATGTCATGCAACATGCTCTTGAAGAAAGAAAAAAAGTTGTGTTTAAAAGAAGATTATTTAGTTCACTTCAAACAGTTTTTTCTGTTAGCTTTGAACTTTTGTTTTTAGTTCTTGGAATTGTGTTTGTAAAACAAGAGCTATTGCTTCTCGCCGGCCTTTTGGTAATTTATACTTATTATGGCAGGGTTGATGGGCTTGTCAGTTATGTATCAACGTTCAAAGAATTTATGGCTGAAGGTGAAGTTTCTGCAAGCAGAATTTTTGAAGTTATTGAAGACTACGAAAAAGAAGAATTTGGCACAGAGTCACTTGAAAATTTTTCTGGAAACATAACACTAAAAAACGTTAAATTTGCTTATGAAGACACACTTGTTTTAAATGATGTCGATATGGAGTTTAAGGCAGGCGAAATGACTGCTCTTGTTGGAAAAAGTGGTTCTGGCAAAAGCACGGTTTTGAGTTTGCTTTCAAAACTGTATTCAGCCGGTGATGGTGCAATTTTGTTAGATGATAAAAACATTGAATCACTTTCTGCTGATGCGATTCGTTCAAACATTGGTGCGGTGTCGCAAATGCCATATATTTTTAATGCGTCAATAAGACAAAATTTGTTGTTTGTTAAACCAGATGCCACTGAAGAAGAATTGATAAAGGTTTTAAAAGATGCACAGATTTATAATGATGTCAAAAACTTTAAAGACGGAATCGACACCGTCATTGGCAAAAATGGCATAATGATTTCTGGTGGTCAAAGACAAAGACTTGCCATAGCAAGACTTCTTCTTACAAATTCAAAAGTGATTATTTTTGACGAAGCCACAAGTGCACTTGACAATGAGAACCAGAGCAAGATTGTTGATATTTTAGAAAAATACAAAAAAGATAAAACCATAATTATTGTTGCGCACAGACTTTCAACCATTGTTAATGCAGATAAAATTTATATGATTGAACAAGGAAAAGTTTGTGGGGAAGGAACTCACAAAGACTTGATGAAAAGCTGCAGTGCATACAAAGAACTTTATGAGCTAGAAGAAAATAGTGCACATGTTGAAAATTAATTTGTTAATTTAAAAAATATAAAAAATAAATCGTTATTTTAATATTATTAATAAAAAAATAGAGAAAATCACAAATTTTTAAAGTTTGTATTTTCTCTATTTTTGATTGTTTAAATGTAAAATTGCACTAAATTTTATTAGAATTATACATTTTAAAATAAAAATTATTTTAAATACATCAACAAAACAGTGATGTCGGCTGGGCTAACGCCAGAAATTCGAGTTGCCATGCCAACTGTGAGTGGTTTGATTTTGTTGAGCTTTTCACGAGCTTCTAATCTCAACCCTTCAAGCTTCATGAAGTCTAAATTTTCAGGAATCTTTTTTTCTTCAAGCTTTCTTGATTGTTCAACTTGTTCCATTTGGCGGGTGAGATAGCCAGAATATTTTATATCAATATCAACGGCGGTCAAAATCTCTCTAGCATAACCTTTGACAAGTTTAAGATTTTTGTTTAAATCCACAAGTGAAACATTTGGTCTTTTGATTAAGTTCTCAATGCTTGTGTTTTGTGGTGGGATTGACTCGCCAATTTTTTCAAGATATTTTTTCATATTTTCATCAATTTTAATTGATTTTTTAATCTCTTGCTTTAGTTTTGCGATTTTTTGCATTTTCTTTTTGTAGTGATTATATCTTTCATCATCAACAAGCCCAACACGTCTGCCGATTTCAGTGAGACGTTGGTCAGCGTTGTCTTGGCGAAGAATAAGTCTAAACTCGGCACGGCTGGTCATCATTCTATATGGTTCGTTAGTTCCTTTTGTTGTAAGGTCATCAACAAGAACGCCAATATATGATTCATCTCTTTTTAAAATTAATTGTTCTTTTCCTTGAAGAAAGAGTGATGCATTGATGCCGGCCAAAATGCCTTGACCTGCGGCTTCTTCATAACCGCTGGTTCCATTTACTTGTCCCGCACAGAAAATGCCTTTAACTTTTTTAAATTCAAGTGTAGGGTAAAGGTTGAGTGGGTCAATGCAATCATATTCGATTGCGTAAGCATATTTCAAGATCTTTGTTTTTTCCATGCCTTCGATTGATTCAACCATTTGGTGTTGAATATCCATAGGCATGCTGGTTGAAAGACCTTGAATATAAATTGTGTTGTCATCAAGTGTTTCTGGTTCCAAGAAAATTTGATGGCGGTCTTTGTCTGAAAATCTAACAAATTTAGATTCGATTGATGGGCAATATCTTGGACCTTCTCCAGTTATGACACCAGAATACATAGGTGCCTTGTCTAGATTTTCCATGATAATTCGCTTTGTTTCTTCACTTGTATATCCAAGCCAGCATGAGCGAATGTTTTTGTTTGCCTTTTTTGTTAAGAACGAAAAGGTTTGAATGTTTGTGTCGCCTTTTTGTTCAATAAACTTTTTATAATTGATAGTGTCGCCGTCAACACGTGGGGGAGTTCCTGTTTTGAAACGTCTAACATCAAATCCAATGTCGATTAATGATTGAGTTAAGCCTTTTGCATAAGGAAATCCAGATGGCCCAGATGATTTGATAATTTCTCCAGTGATTGTTCTTGCGTCAAGGTATACGCCAGTGGTGACAACGACAGCTTTTGTAAAGAATGTTTTTCCGTCAGCGGTTTTAACCGCTTTGAGTGTTCCGTCTTCGACAACAATTTCGGTGCATTCGCCGTCATAGATGTATAGGTTTTCTTGGTCTTCAAGTGCTTTTTGCATTGATCTGTGATAACCAGTTTTGTCAATTTGTGCCCTTAAGCTTTGAACAGCTGGGCCTTTTCCCATATTGAGCATTCGAAGTTGAATTGTGTTTTTGTCAGCCTGCTTACCCATTTCACCACCAAGCGCATCAACTTCGCAAACAATATGACCTTTTGCAGTTCCGCCAATGCTTGGATTGCATGGCAAAAAAGCGATGTTATCTCTAACAAGGTTAATAATCAAAGTTTTTTGACCTGTTCTGGCAAGTGCCAAACACGCTTCGCATCCCGCATGACCTGCACCAATAACAACGGCGTCAAAAGAGTCGCCGTCATTAATGTCATATTCTTTGTTTTCGATATTTTTTGCGTAATCGGTTATATCATAATTTTGCATAAAATGCTCCTTATTCAAAACTGCTTTGGTTTATTGCTTTTTCTATTTCGGGCATAATTCCTGTTGCTCTCACAAAACGCGAATTTTTTTGTTCTGCAAATGTGAATCCAAAAGATTTATATAATGCCAAACTACCAGCATTGGTTTTATCTATATACGAAAACACATAGTGTGGCGTTTTTATATTTTTTGAGAGCCCCAAATATTTATTTGGATTTGAAAAAAATTCAGTAAAAATCGACCTGCCATATCCCTGATGTTGATATTTTGGGCTAATGACTACATATTGCAAAAAGAGTTCCGGCATAGTAGTTTGCAAATCAAAAGCTTGGCATAAAAGAAACCCCAAAATTTCATCGTCTTTGGTTTTTGCAACCAATGCTTTTTTTATTTCATTTTTTCCAATATGAATTGCTTCATAATTCATCTCGATAACTTCGTCAAGGTTATATAAAAGCTTATCTTCCAAGATAAAGTGTTCAATATTTTTATATTCTTGAGTGTCGGCATAATCGGTTTCCCACTTTGCAATTTGAGCTTTGTCTGGCTCAAGATTCATGTCGACAATTTTATAACTTTTCATACTATTTTCCTAAACAGAATTTTTTGAAGATTTGGTCAATAATATCTTCACTTGTTGTGTTTCCAGTGATTTCTCCAATGTTGATGTATGCTTGCTTAATGTCAATAGAAACAAGGTCAAGAGTGTCTTCACCAATATTTGATGTTGCTCGGTTAATGCTTTCAGTTGCACGAATAAGTGCGTCTTTGTGACGTTCATTTGTGATAATCAAGCTATCAGCTGGAATATTTGAAATTTTAGTGATTTCTAAAATTTTAGATTTAAGTGTTTCAATGCCACTGCCTGTGGTTGTGCTGATTTCAATCTCGCCGTCAAAACTTTCCAAAAGCTTAGTTTCAAGGTCTGATTTTGTTTTGATGACAATATAGTTTTTGCCTTGGATAGATTCAAAAATATCTTTGTCTTCTTTTGAATATTCTCTGCTTGAGTCAATCAAGAACAAAATAATGTCGGCTTGGTCCATCAAGCTTTTTGCCTTGTCAACGCCGATTTTTTCAACCTTGTCAGTAGTTTCATGTATGCCTGCTGTGTCAATAAGATTGATTTTGATATCGTCAAGCATAAAGCTGTCTTCAATTGTGTCACGAGTTGTGCCGGCAATGTCAGTTACAATTGCACGTTCACGTTGCAACAAAAAGTTTAACAAGCTAGACTTTCCAACATTTGGCTTTCCAACAATCAAAACATTGATGCCAGACTTGATAATTTTTCCAACATCGCTGGTGTTAATAACTTCTTGCATTTTTGAAGATAAAACCATAAGGCGTTGTTTAACCTTTGCCTTTGTGATATATTCAATAGTTTCTTCAGGGTAGTCAAATGAAACTTCAATTTCTGAAAGAATATCTGTGAGCTCTTTTTGTGCATCATATGCAAGCTTACTTAAGTTGCCAGACAAGAGTTGATAGCCGGCTCTTACTTCAGCATCGCTTTCTGCATTAATCATATCCATCATGCCTTCAGCAGACGAGAGTGATACTTTGCCATTCAAAAAGGCACGTTTTGTAAATTCGCCATTGGTTGCAATTCTTGCACCACATTCTATGCATGCACGCATAACGCCGTTTGCAATCTGGTTTCCACCATGGCATTGAAATTCAACCATATCTTCGCCAGTGTATGACTTTGGTGCTTTAAACACCACGCACATAGCTTGTTCATTGAATGATTTTGTTGAAATTGTGCCAAGGGTGAGCATTCTTGGAGTTAGTTCACTTGGTTTTGTTTTGTTTGTGGTTGAAAAAAGCATGTCAGCGATTGAAATGGCTTCACCACCTGACATTCTAACAATTGAAATAGCTCCTGAACTTGAGCCCGTTGAAACGGCTACGATTGTATCTTTGTTTTCCATAAGTTAAATTATAACAAATTTGATCGATTTTTCAATAATTTTGCATAATTTTATAAAAATAACTAAATTTGATAGGGTGTGTGTAAAATTAAAAAATAAAAAACACCGAATATTCGGTGTTTTTTATTGTTGTCTTAGTTTAAATCAGCTCTTGGTTCTTTGTTTTTATGTTCTTCAGCTTCAGTGATTGTGTCATCATCGAAATAATCTTCAATTTCTTGCATATTTTTTTGACGAGCAATATTGCTTTTTAGTTTAACAACTACATATCTGTTTGGTTCGTTGCCATAGCTTTCAGTGATGACTTTGTCATGGTTTGCAAGAGCAGAGTGAATGATTCTTCTTTCATAAGAATTCATAGCTTCAAACTTAAATTCTTTGTGGTCACGAAGAACTTTGCCTGCAGTTCTTTTTGCAAGATTGGTGAGTGTTTCTTCACGTTTAACAATATAGTTGTTGCTGTCAACAGTCACACGTTTTGATTCTTCTCTTGATTTGCCCTTGTTATAAATTGCATTTGCAACAGTTTGGAATTCTTCAATTGAATCGCCATGTTTGCCAATAAAGAGTGCTGCGTCTGTTCCTGTAACATTTACCAAAAAGTCAGCTTCTCTTTCTTCAACATAAACGTCAAGTTCAAGACCCATAAGGCTAATCATTTTTTCAACAAGTTCTTTAACAACAGCTTCTTCAGCAGAAGTTGTGTTTACTGACAAGCGAACTCTTGCTTTATTGAAAAGCCCAGCTTGTTCCAAAATATCAATTTTAACGTCATCTCTTGTGAGACCTAATTTATAAAGACCAATTTCAATAGCTTGGTCAACGGTTTTTCCTTGTGTTTCAATACTTTTCATAAGTTGCTCCTAAATTTTTCCTTTTTTTGCAAGTCTTTCAGCTTCTTTTTCTAAAGATGCTTCAACTGCAAGTCTTTGTTTTTTTGTAAGTGCATTAACAATTAGTGAAACAACTTCACCCAAAGCAATTGATGCAATGTTGCTTGCTAAAAGGTAAATACCGAATGATGCACTTGATGTTAAAACAAACATAACCATCATGATAGGCAAGACGAGTTTCATGATTTTCATGGTCATGCCATTTTGTTGGTCTGATTTTTTAACGATTTGATTTACGAGTTTGTTTTTATATTTGCTGTGAAGTTCTGAAATAAATTGTGATAGGTAAGTAATAACACCTGCCAAGATTGCCAAGATGTAGAAACCGTTATTTTTTACTTCATCTTTTGAAATGATGTTTGAGATGCGAGTGTATGCGTCTTTGTTGATATTTTTTTCAACATATTCAGCATATTCCTTGCCACCATCTTTTGCCATATCTAATAGTTCGTTATAGGTTGGGAATGGGCTTGTTGTTGCATCTGCAACCCAAATGTTTTTAACCCAAAGCCAGTCAGCTTTAACTTCATGCCATTCGTCTTGTGCGGCTTGAATTGAAGTTTTTGTGATTTGATTGATTGTGTTTTCATGTTCATCAACAAATGCTGCATAATCTTGAATGGTTGAACCTGGAACTACTTCAAGATAAACTTTTTCACTTGAATATTTTTCAATCCAAGCATCAACGTCTTTGTTTGAATCAAGTTCTGGGTATGTTTTTTTTATTTCACTATAAAATGTGTCAGTGTATGCAGCTTCAACATGTTCATATTGGTTGATTGCTTCATATGCAGAAACATCTCTAAGTGATCCGAAGAATGTGAAGAAAATAACCATTGTTAAAATCATATTCACAAGCATCACGAGACAACCTGTGCCCATCTTTAATCCTTCACGTTTATAGAGTGCGTTGGTTTGAAGTTGCAAACGTTGTCTGTCGTTGCCAAACTTTTTTTGAAGTTTTGCAACTTCTGGTGCACATTTTTGTTGAACGAGTGTTTGCTTTTTTTGAGTGTATTTAGTTAATAAATCTAGTGGAAGAGTTACTGCTTTAACGATTAACGTTAAAAGTAAGATTGTCCAGCCAAGGTTTCCAACTCCACCTTTTATCCAATTGATCAAAATTGTCCAAAGGTCGTTTGGAGCTTTGAGTGCTGAAACAAATGATAAAATGTTCATTGATAGCTCCTTACATAAAATTTTTAAAGTTCTTTTTAGGGTTGATTGGAACAGGGTCTGTTCCGCCTTTAGAACGTGGGTTGCACCTGCAAAGCCTAATAATGGTTAGTTTTAAACCACTAAAAAAACCCCATTCAGCAAAACAACGACTCGCATAGAGCGAGCATGTTGGTGTAAATTTGCATGCATGGGGAATAAATGGTGAGATGCAAAATTTAAATATAGCAACAAAAAACATTGCAATATATTTTGGTATTGAAATAATCGCTTTAAACACTTTTTTCATCTTTAAACAAATCTGCCTTTTCTATTAAGCCAACAAATTCTTTTTCAAGATACGAAAAATCAAAATCAGTTATGCTTTCTTTTGCTACAACTATAATGTTATAGTTTTGTTTCAAATTTGGCAACTGTTTTTTAACAATTTCTCTAAGTCTGCGTCTAACCAAATTGCGTTTTGTGGCATGACCAATCTTTTTTGTTACAGCAAAGCCCACTTTGATATCTTTTGTTTTTGAAGTGGTTTTATACAAAACCATAGCTCTGCCAGAAAAATGCTCGCCAGCCTTATAGACATAGTTAAACTGATATCTCTTTTTTAATCGATTGACTCTTTTAAGCATTGATTATCCTTTTATCAAAAATTATTTTCTGATAAGTTGTTTGCGACCTTTGTTTCTTCTTCTAGCTAAAACCTTTCTGCCACCTTTTGTTTGCATTTTCTTTCTAAAACCATGAACTTTGTTCTTATGATTTTTCTTTGGTTGGTAAGTTCTTTTCATAATAATTTGCTCCTAAATAAAGTTAATTCTATGTGCCCGCACATAGTTACCGTATCATTATAGACATAAACCAAAGGTTTTGTCAAGAATAAACTTGAAAATTTTATGCATTAAAAACCCCCTGACTGGCAGGGGATTAAAGGTTTTATTTTGATGTTTTTGATTTTGAACCAGTGTTTCCAACTTTTATTAAACAGCCATTGATGATTGTTTTTGTTCTGTTTAATGACATTGAGAAGATTATGTTCATCACAATTGTCACCAAAACCATTGTGCTCATTTCAACAACAAATGCCATAAGTGTTGAAAATTGATAGTTTGGAACAGCAAACGCCTTGAACATGTTGAGTGCAAATTGCACAAGTGCATTGATTGCCACAGCATAGAAGAACACTGTTGTAACCAAAAAGTTTGAAGTTGTTTTCAAGCGATTCTTTTCATCTTTTTGAACATTATAGAACACTGAAAGTGCAATAATGTTTACTAAGAATGAAATGTATGCAAAGAAGAATACAAGCATAACAATGTTTTCATACCAGCCTAAAATATAATAAACGTTTGTGAAGAGATAGAATGCAATATAAAACATCATTCTAAACCAAACTGGCATAACCAAGCTTTTGATTTTGGTAACAAAGAAACCACCAATAAACAAAAGCAGGCAAAACACAACCAAAACATATGCGATGATATAACTGAAACCACTAAAGAATGTTAAGTTTGTGATTCCAAAAAGGTTGAGTGTTAAAATAAGCAAATGAATAAGCGTGAATGATAGCACTGAAATTAGTGTGATATTACACGCAAGGTCTTTTCTAAATTCGTTCATAATTATGGTCCTTATTCAACAATTCTTACTGGCAAAATGAGATATAGATATTTGTCATCATCGGCAGAGCAAATTGTGCATGGTGCGATTTGTGAAGTGAAATTGATTTTGATGAACTCATCATTAATTGTGTGCATGCAGTCGCTAAGATATCTTGCGTTGAATGCGATTGTCAAATCTTTTCCTTCAAGAGAAATGGTGATATTTTCAGTAACGTTTCCAATGTTTGAAGCAGAGGTGAGGGTGAGCACTTTGTCGCGAATGTCAAATTTAACAAGGTTGTTTTTGTCCATTCTTGCGAGCAAGCTTGCTCTGTCGAGACCGTCTTCAAGTTGAGCTTTTGAAACGGTGATTGTTGTGGTTGTTGTGTTTGGAATAACTTGACGATAGTTGATAAATTCACCTTCTAAAAGTCTTGTGATGATTTTAACTGAACCATCATTAATGAGCAAGTGGTTTTGGCTGATTAAAATATCAATAGATTCATTTTCTGTATTGATAAGTTTTGAGATTTCGCCAAGGCATCTTGCTGGAACAATACAACTCATTTTTGAAGTTGTTGATTCGATGTCTGTTTTAACCATTGCAAGTCTGTAACCATCAAGGGCAACAGCTGTGATTTGGTTGTTTTCAATTTCAAACAAGCAACCCTTAAGGATAGGTCTTGCATCATCAACAGCAACAGAGAAGATTGTTTTGTCAATAAGATCTTTCAAATCACTGCAGCCAATGGTGATTGTTTCAGGAGCGGTGAGCTCTTTAATCACTGGAAATTCATCAGCGTTCATGCATTGAAGATAACCTTCAGAATCAGTGTATTTAATTTTCAAAGTGTTTTGTTCTGTAAGTGAAAGTTCAATTTGTTCGTTTGAAAGCTTTTTAACAAAGTCTGCAAAGAACTTTCCAGGAACAACCACATCACCTGCGATTTTTACGTCTGCAGGAATGGTTTTTTCGATAGAGATTTCAAGGTCAGTTGCTGACAATGTTAATGTGTCTTCGCTCGCATGGAGTTTGATACCTTCCAAAATAGGATTTGTTGTTCTAACTGCAGTTGCTCTTAAAACCTTAAGCACTGCATCGCTTAAATCTAAACCTTCGCAAATAAGTTTCATAATATTCTCCTTTATTTTCCTTCAATCATTTGTTTTAAATCATTTATTTGAACTTCTAATTTTTTAGATTTTTTAATGTCATCAGCAATCTTGTTTTTTGCATAAATTACCGTTGCATGGTCTTTTCCAAAAATGTTTCCAATAGATTCTAATGGAATGTTTAAAAATTCAGTGATGAGATACATTGCAATTTGTCTTGCTTCAGCAATTGCTTTTGTTCGCTTTCTTGCAAGCAGTTCATCTTTTTTGACGTTATAGAACTTGCAAACAATGTCAATGATTTTAGTAGCATCAATTGTTTCTTCGCTTGTGGTTGCAATATCTTTAAGTGCTTCACGAGCGGTTTCAAGGGTTGCGATGTCTTCTTTTAAAAGGTTTGAATAGAATACTGTTCTAGACAAATAGCCTTCCATCGTTCTAATGTTTGTTGTTGATACGTCTGCTATGTATTCAATAACTTCTCTTGAAACGTTATATCTTTCGATCTGTGCTTTTTTGTTCAAAATTGCAATTTTTGTTTCGATATCAGGAACTCCAATATCTGCAAGCATGCCCCATTCAAAACGGGTTCTAAGTCTTTCTTCAAGTGGATTGAGCTCTTTTGGTTGTTTATCAGATGTGATAACAATTTGTTTGCCGTTTTGATGAAGTTCATTGAAAATATTAAAAAACTGTTCTTGAGTTTGTTGTTTTTTAATGATTTGTTGAATGTCATCAATAATTAAAATGTCGGCTTTTAAATATGCTTCTTTAAACTTTGCTGTTGAGTTTGTTTGAAGCGATGACAAAAAGTCTTCAGTAAACTTGTTTGTTGTTACATAAATGACTTTTAGTGATGGATTGTTTTCTTGAACATAGTTTCCAATAGCGTGCAAAAGGTGAGTTTTTCCAAGACCTGAACTGCCATAGATGAAAAGGGGATTAATTTTTGTTCCTGGGTCTTCGGCAACTGCTTTTGCAGCGGCTGAAGCAAACTGGTTGTTGCTTCCAACAATAAAGTTTTCAAATGTGTATTTTGGGTTGAAGTGAAAGTTTTCTTCTGCTCCAGGTTTAACTCTTGGAGTGTTTTCGTCAACATAAACACGTTCTTTTGGTTTTGAACTAGAAGTTTTGTCTTGAACTTCAACATAGTCATCTTCTTTAACGATAATTTCGATTTGATTGATTGCACTATAAACCTTGTGGGCACATGAGATGATAATGTCTTTATAGTTTTTCAAGATGAGATTTTTTGCACTTTTGGTTTCAGCTGAAAGCACAACCACATTTTCTTTAATGTCTTCAATTGCAAGATTTTTAATCCAAACATCAAAGGACACAGCAGAAAGTTCTTTTGCGATTTCGTCTAAAACATTTTGCCAAAAATCATTAATGTTGATATTTCCAGATGAAATAAAATCTTCGTGTTCCACGATAGACCCCCACTATTGTAATTCATATTAATTATATTGTGAAAACTGGCAAAAATCAAGTAAGTTTAAACCAAAATATTATAAATATTATTTATTAGACATTCATGACAAAAAAATATATAATATAGTTGTTGATATGAAAGTTAAATGGCTTAAACTGAAAAATTTTAGAAACTACGACGAATGCTTCGTAGAATTTTTTGGTGGAACAAATTTAATTTCTGGTGGAAATGGGCAAGGCAAAACCAATCTTGTTGAAGGCATTATGGTCAATGCGCTCACAAAAAGCCCACGAACTTCACGAGATGAAGATATGAAAAAAGAAAACACTTCTCACACAGAGGCAGAGGTGTGCATTGAAAGAGAATTTGGTGAGCTCACGGTAAAGTGCGTGCTTGATGACGAGCTTAAGAAAAAGTTTTTTATTAACGGCAATGAAATTAAAAAAGTTAGCGAAGTGTTTGGAAATTTGGTTGCGGTGTATTTTTCACCAAACGACCTAAAAATCGTTTCATCGTCGCCAAGTGAACGTCGTGATTTTATGGACACCGATATTTCACAGCTTTCAGGGTCTTATTACACACTTATTCAAAGGTATGAAAAAGTTTTGTTTCAACGCAATAAACTTTTGAAAATGATTCACAATAAAGCCGATCTTGTTGACCAGATTGAAATTTGGGATACTCAACTTGCTCATCTTGCAGGGTTAGTTATAAAAACCCGAAAAAACTTCATTCAAAAACTGACTGGTCCGGCGAATGAAACAATTAAGTTTATGTCAAAAAATGCAGATGAACTTGGCATTTCTTATGTTGGAGCAAAGGGTGAAACTGCAAGTGAAATCGAAGCAGAAATTTTGCAATCACTCAAAAATAATCTTGATAGAGACATGGAACTTGGTTATACAAGTGTTGGTCCACACAGAGATGATGTTAAGTTTGAACTAAACGGGAAAGATGCCAAAATCTTTGCAAGTCAAGGTCAACAACGAAGCATTGTGCTTGCACTTAAAATTGCAGAAATGCAGGTTTTTGAAACAGAGCTTGGCGAAAAACCAGTTCTTGTTTTAGATGATGTGTTTAGCGAACTTGACTCGACAAGACAAAAAAAGATGTATCAAAAGCTAAATGGTGTTCAGGTTTTGATGACGGGTACTGCCTTTAAGTTTAAACCCAATGAAGATTATTTAACGATATCTGTAAAAAATGCCAAACTTAAATCAAAACTAAATCAAAAAATCGAAAAATAAAAAGATAGAGACCACTCTCTATCTTTTTTGTTTTATTCTTCGCCAAGTTGTTTGGCGTTTTTCCTTTCTTGTTTTTTAGCCTTTTTTTGCAACTTTGTATAAAGTTTTTTTGCCTTTCTAAATTGACATTTTCTAAGGTTATAAGTCACATATGCTGAATGTCTTTTTTGATACAAAGAATTCAAATAATCTTCACAGTACTCAAAATGTTCATAATTTTTTTCGCTTGCATATTTTACATATTCATACCAGGCATTGTCACGTGCACTGTGAGCTCTTGTTAAATCATTTAAGATTAATGCAAGTGATTGTTCTGCACTGTCAAGGTCATTGGCAGCGTCTTCATAACAAGTCAGTGCTTCTTCTAGTGTAATATCAGTTTTCATAAATGTCTCCAAATGTTTGTTGAGTAATTATACACCATAATAATTAAAAATTCAACAAAAATCCAGATTTTGTCGATTAATGGTGTTGTTTAGAATAGTTTTAGTTCTCTGCGAGATAACTCTGCAAGCCTGTTAATTTCTTCATATTGCAAATCTTTTTTTGTCATTTTTTGAACTTTTGATTCAGTCTTGCATTCTTCAAAAATATCACCGAGAAGTGATAGTTGTTTTAAAAATTTCGGGTCTTGTTTTTTTAGTTTCAAGAGGGCAGCCTCTTGTTTTTTAGGATCGCTTGGCAAATCATTAAATTTATCCATAAATTCATCTAGATTATCAGGAAATTCATTCATAATATTGATGAAATTGATGCAATTCAAAATATTTTCATATTCACCGATGCTTTTGAAATATTCAATTTCATGAGTGGTGAAATAAGAGTGTATATCAACTTTTTTCATATTATGCTCCTTTAAATTGAGATGATGGGTTTTGTTGAGTCATTGCTTTAATATCTAATGAGGCACGACTACGAGACCTTAGTTTGCTTTCCTTTTGCTGTGCATCTTCTTTTGAAGTTTCTTGTTCTCCTAGTGCTTGATAAGATTTCGCAAGTAAATCCGCAAGTTGTCCAGTGCTTGGCAATGCAAAACCAGATTTTTCTTCTATTTTTTTTAATGTTTCACTATTTGCACTTGCAAGAAATTCACTAAAATAATTATTTTTTGCAAATGGCGAAGGTTCTTTAGGTTGAGTTTTTGAATCTCCAGATTTTTCATCAAACTTTTCGAGTTTGTGGTCATTTACAACCAATACGGTTGATTGTGTAAAATTCTCCTTTGCATTTTCATGTGATTGGTTTTGGGAACGGTCGGCTTCGTTTGTGATGTCGACGCCGAGTATGTTTTTTGCTTGTTTTGCAATCACATCTGCATCATCAAGCTTATTTGCTTGTTGTAATAGCGAATATGTTTTTTTTGCCTTTTTTACAACCTCTAACTTGTCGTTTTGAAGCTGAGCAAAAGCCTCTGCCGTTTCTGGACCCAAAATAGGAATGTGATCATGGTCATGTTCGTGATCGTGTTCTTTTGGTTGATAATTTTTAAGACTATTAGCAAAAGCCTCATTGCTTTTTGCAATATTAACCAAGAGTTCTATATAATATCTTGAATATTTAGCATTGATTCCCTTAATTATTTTTGCAAGTTCTTTTTGTTGTTGTTTTTTTATTTTTTCATGCTCTGCTAAAAGTTTGTTTTTTCGTTCTTCTGGAGTAAGTGATTTGTCAGATATCAAAGCTTTTGATTTTTGATTTAAATTTTTGCGCATTTCTTCGCGGAAAAATCTAGTATAGAAAAAATATTCATTTTTTAAACTTGCATCATAGTTTTTCTTAAATGTATCAACCATTTCTGTTTGTGATTGAGTATATTCTTCAAGTTTATATTCTAGTAGTTCAGCAAATTCAGCTATCTTGTCATTGTCGTGTTGATTATGGTTGTTTGCAACTTGTTTATCGACAAACCCTTCTTTAAATGATTTATAACGTTCACGGTGTGTCATTTGATCGGCATCTGGTTGTACTTCTTCTATTAATGAATCGCTTGGGCTTAAAACAGGTGAGTCTTTTTCTTGAATTGGGGCAGGTGAGATTTTTGGATTTTTTATAGATGATTGATTATCTGATCTGTTAAAAATAGGAGAAGGATCAAAGATAACAACAGGCATTTGCTTGTCAGAATTTTCCTTTTTTAAACCCTCATTAATTTTTTTTGTTAAATCTTGGTTAAAGCCAGAAAAATCTAAATAATTATTTGTGAAATCGTTTAGAGGGGTTTGTTTATAATCGTCACGAAATTTATTTTGCAAATTTTCAGGAGATGATTCAATTATCGTGTTATACGTTTGTTCAGAAACACCTGATTTTTTTGCTACGTCATTATCGGTTTCGCGATCTATTACATCTATATTTTTCTTGGCATTATCCTCATAAAGTTTATTACACTCGTCACATAGTATTTTTTCTATCGCTTCCATTTGTTCCATGAAATTGTAGATTTCATCGCGTTTGGTGTCTATGGAAATTATTTTTTCAGGAGTGATTTTGCCTGTTGGCAATAGGTTAGCAGGAAGAGCCGCGGTTGCTGTTTTTGAACTGCGTTTAAGAATGTCATTTTGCATGCGTTGCATCGTTAGTGCAACAAGATACCTCTTATTTAAATCGTCTTTTCTGTCATTGTCAATGAGTTCATTTACCATGGCAATAAGATCTTGTTCAGATTGTCTTGAATTGTCTTGAGAAAGCTCTCTTTTACCGATAATATGAAACCCGCCTTTTTCTGAAAATGTTATTTTAAAAGCTTCAGATTTTTTCGACTCAAGAGTTACAAGTTTTCCATCAACCTTAATTTTTGCACCCATACCTAAAAGATTATATGTATCGCTAGGGAGTTTGCCTTCTCCGTCTTTTATTTCAACTTGGCTATAGATAAATTTTATCGCGGGAGGTTGTTTGTCTTTGTCCCAGGCGATGATTCGAACAGGGTATGTTTTGTTGTTTTGTGGTGTATCAAAAGATAAAGCCTCAGATAAAACTTTTCCTGTGTTATCTAAACTTTTGTTGTCAATTTTTTTATGTTTATCTTCCTTATCAATTGCCATAAATATCTCCTAAATATTTTATAAAAATAGATTGTTAATTTGAAGTGTCAGTGTTTGGTCCGTATGCAAATTCTCTCATCATGGCGTCTTCGGTGAGTTCGTCTTCAGCTTGTGGCATTACCATGCTGTCAATGGCATTTTCGGTTTCTGTTTTTTCTGGAACGGTGCTATCGTTTGCTTGTTCAACTGCGTTTGCTTGATCTTCAAGACTCATTCCGCAAAGTCCCGCATAAATCATTTCAGCCAACGCATCAATGAGTTTCATGTTGCTTGTATCAGCCTGCACGCTTTGTCCTGATGTTTTGTCACCAATAGAAAGGCTTGATTTTGACCCGTTAAGTTTTGAAACATCAAAACCTTGTGACGATGCTTCGGTTGTGATTTTTTGTTTAATGCAGTCTTTTGCTTGTTCTTCTGGCATGGCTAAAATCTCTTCAATTTCTTCTTGTGAAAATGAAACAGAAAAGCCCCTTTTGTCTTTGTTTCCTTGTTCATTTTCTTGAGAGTTTTCTTGTTCTTGAGATTCTTCACTTTCATCTTTTTCATTTTCGTCTTTAGAATCTTCTTGTTCTTTTTTCTTATCTTCTTCAGCAAGCTCTTTTTCTTTTAATTTTTTAATTTCACTAATCATGCTGCCAATAACAGTTGATTTTTTTGCTGATTTTTCAACAACGCCAGACTTGGCATCTATTTTATACCCAAAAGAAGTTGTTTCTTTTAAAAGGTCGGCCTTTTCATAACCAGCTCTGCGAGCTGCTTCAACAACTGCTTTTGTCAAGGCTGCTTCTTGTGCACCTTCTGGAAGATTTTTAATTGCATTATATTTTTCGTTTGAAATGTTTACTTTTAAATTATTTGAAGCCATGATGTCTCCTTAAGATTATAATTTGATAATTATATCATACCTTCAGTTTTTTTAATCTGTCAAACCTTTTTAGGTCAAACTGCCCAAAAAACCACAAAATAAGGCATATTTAGCCCTATAAGTATATAAATAATAATATATTATATAATATAAGCGAAATTTGCTTGGTTTTGGGTTTTGTTTTTGATATAATGATTTTGTCAAAAAATATATTTAAAGGTGTGATTTATGGACGATATTAGTAAAGTTGCAAATGATTATGGTGCAGAGCAAATCACCGTGCTTCGTGGTCTTGAACCAGTTAGAAAAAGACCAGGTATGTATATTGGCTCAACCGACACCTATGGTTTGCATCACTTAATCAGTGAAATTGTAGACAACTCAATCGATGAAGCTCTTGCAGGTTATTGCAATGAGATTATGGTTGAAATTAATAAAGATGGCTCTTGTTCGGTTACTGACAACGGCCGTGGAATTCCAACAGGCATCAATAAAGAAGAAGGCAAAAGTGCTGTTGAACTTGTTTTAACAAAACTTCATGCTGGTGGAAAGTTTGGTGATGGTGGTTACAAAATTTCAGGCGGTTTGCATGGCGTTGGTTTGTCATGTGTAAACGCACTTTCTGAATGGCTTGAGGTTGAGGTTAAACAAAACGGAAATCTTTACAAGCAAACCTATAACAGAGGTGTGCCACAAAGAGATCTTGCTATTGTTGGCAAAGCCACAACAACCGGAACCAAAGTTTCATTTATGCCAGATGACACAATTTTTGAAACTGTTGTTTTTGAATATGAAAAGGTTAGAAAAAGACTTCGTGAACTTGCGTTTTTAAACAAAGGCATCACAATCATTGCAAAAGACCACAGGGTTTCAAAAGAAGAAACATTCCATTATGAAGGTGGAATTGTTGAATTTGTTGGTGAACTTAATGAAGGCAAACAAACAATATTAAAAAAGCCAATATATATTGAAACATTGTCAAAAGACAAGACAGGTGAAATAGAAATTGCATTCCAATACAATGACGGTTTCAATGAGCAAATTCATGGCTATGCAAACAACATCAACACCATTGAAGGTGGAACGCATATTGAAGGATTCAAAAAGGCTCTTTATAAAGTTATTAATGACTACGGTCACAAACTAAAAATTTTGAAAGATGCAGACAAACTTTCTGGTGACGATGTTCGTGAAGGCATCACAGCAATGGTTTCAGTTAAACTTCAAGACCCACAATTTGAAGGACAAACAAAAACCAAGCTTGGAAACAGCTATATGCAAACTGAAGTTTATAACGCTGTTTGTGATTTGTTTGGAACATATCTTGAAGAAAACCCTGAAGAAGCAAAAAGTTTAATTTTGCGTTCAGTTACTGCACAAAAAGCCAGAGAAGCAGCACAAGCTGCAAGAAGCATGGCAAGAAGAAAAGGTGCGCTTGAATCAACAACACTTCCTGGCAAACTTGCAGATTGCACCGAAAAAGACCCTAAACTTTGTGAAATCTATATTGTAGAAGGTGATTCTGCGGGTGGAACAGCAAAACAATGCCGTGACCGCCGTTTTCAGGCAATTCTTCCGCTTCGTGGAAAGATTTTGAACGTTGAAAAAGCAAGACTAAATCATGTTTTGGGCAATGAAGAAATTAAAGCCATGATAACAGCGTTTGGTGGCGGTGTTGGTCAAGAATTTGACCCAGCAAAGCTTAGATATGACAAAATTATTTGTATGACCGATGCCGACGTAGACGGCGCGCATATTAGAATTTTGCTTTTAACATTCTTCTATCGTTTCATGCCGGGGCTTATCGAAACAGGACACGTTTATTCAGCGATGCCTCCACTTTATAAACTCCAAAAGGGCAAGAGAATTGAATATTGTTATAGCGAAGAAGAAAAACGCAAAAAAGTCGAAGAGATGGGCACAAAGGGCTTAGATGTTCAGCGTTATAAAGGTCTTGGTGAAATGGACAAAGAACAACTTTGGGAAACAACCATGAACCCTGAACATCGTGGACTTATTCAAATTCAAATGGCAGATGCCATTGAAGCTGACAAAATTTTCACTTTGCTTATGGGCGATGCTCCAGAGCTTAGAAGAAAATTTATCGAAGAAAATGCTAAACTCGTTGAAGATTTGGATATTTAAGGAGATAGACAATGAAGAAGAAAGATTATAGTTTAGAACATGAAAAAATTGTTGACAACACCGTTATTTATCCTGTTGAAATCAACGATGAAATGAAAAAAAGCTTTATTGCATATGCAATGGCGGTTAACGTTTCAAGAGCAATTCCTGACGTTAGAGACGGTTTAAAACCAGTTCACAGAAGAATTTTATATTCAATGAACGAAGTGGGCATCACTTCAGACAAACCACACAAAAAATGTGCGAGAATTGTCGGTGACGTTTTAGGTAAATATCACCCACATGGCGACTCATCAGTTTATGGTGCACTTGTTAGACTTGCACAAGACTTTGCAATTCGTTATCCACTTGTTGAAGGTCACGGAAACTTCGGTTCTGTTGACGGTGACCCACCAGCGGCTTATCGTTACACTGAAGCAAGACTTTCAAAACTTGCAGATGAAATGCTTAGAGATATCGACAAAGAAACTGTTGATTTCTCACCAAACTTTGACGCAACACTCAAACAACCAGACGTGCTTCCTGCACGTTTCCCAAACCTTTTGGTTAACGGTTCAGACGGCATTGCAGTTGGTATGGCAACAAACATTCCACCACACAACCTTGGTGAAGTTGTTGATGCGGTAGTTGCAGAGATCAACAACCCAGACATGACAATTGAAGATATCATGCAAATCCTTCCAGCACCAGACTATCCAACTGGTGGTGTGATCATGGGCACTGATGCTTTGAGACAAGCATATTTAACCGGAAAGGGCGGTGTTGTAATTCGTTCAAAAGCTGACATTGAAGAGGGTGATGATGGCAGAGCTAGAATTGTTGTTACAGAAATCCCATACCAAGTCAACAAAGCCGAAATGATTAAGCAAATCGCAAACATGGTTAAAGACAAAAGAATTGACGGAATTTCTGATATCCGTGAAGAGTCTGACCGTCATGGTATGCGTATTGTTTTTGAAGTTAAACGTGACTTCAATGCACAAGTTGTGCTCAACACACTCTTTAAACGCACACAGCTTCAATGCAGTTATGGCATTAATTTCTTGGCGCTCGTAGATGGATACCCAAAAGTTTTAAACATCAAACAAATTTTAGATTGCTATATCGGTCATCAAAAAGAAGTTATTTATAGACGAACAAAATATGACCTTGCAAAAGCCGAAGAAAGAGAACACATCATTGAAGGTTTGGTTGTAGCTCTTGCAAACATTGATGAAGTAATCAAAATCATCAAAGGTTCAAAAGATAGAGAAGAAGCTTCAAACAACTTGCAATCTTCATTCTTACTTTCAGCTGTTCAGGCGGCTGCGATTTTGGATATGCGTCTTCAAAGACTCACAAGTTTAGAAGTTGAAAAACTCAACAATGAACTTGCAGAACTTAGAAATCTCATCACCGAACTTCGTGGAATCTTAGCTAGCGAAGACAAGGTTAAACAAATCATCATCAAAGAACTTGAAGAAATCAAAGAAACATATGGCAACGAAAGAAAGACTGAAGTTGACCTTAATGGTTCAACCGAAATCAACATCGAAGATCTTATTGAAAAAGAACACGTTGTTATTTCAATGACACACTTTGGTTATGTTAAACGCCTTCCTGTTGCTGAATACAAACAACAACATCGTGGCGGAATGGGCACAACTGGCCACAAGCCAAAAGAAGAAGACTTTGTTGAACACATGTTCATTTGTTCAACCCATGCAACATTATTCTTCTTCACCAATCTTGGAAAGGTTTACACCTTGAAAGGTTATGAAATTCCTGAAGAGCAAAAGAGTGCAAGAGGCAGAAACGTTGTAAACTTGCTTCCACTTGAAAAAGGAGAAACAGTTCAAGCAATTTTGCCAAAACTTGCAGATGGTGATGGATATTTGGTTATGGCAACTGAAAGGGGACTTATCAAAAAGACAGCCACAAGCGAGTTTGAAAGCATTAGAAAAACCGGAAAAATCGCAATTGCGCTCAAAGACGATGATAGACTCATTGCTGTTGAATATACAAATGGTGACAACACAGTCATGGTTGCATCAAACGAAGGCAAATGTATTAGATTTAGTGAAAAAGACGTTAAACCTCTTGGCAGAGACACCATGGGTGTTAAGGCAATTGACCTTGCAGATGATGACTATTTGGTTGATATGCTCGTTTACAAAGAAGGTTATGACATCTTGACAATCACTGAAAAAGGCTATGGAAAACGTTCTGATGTTTCTGAATATAAGATTCAAAATAGAAACGGAAAAGGCATCAAAGCCGGCATCTTCAACGAAAAAACAGGTCGCTTGGTTGGTCTTAAACAAGTCACAGAAAACGAAGACGTTATGATGATTGCAAACAATGGCGTAATCATTAGAACCCCAGCAGGAGCTATTTCAAAAATAACCCGTGACACCATTGGTGTAAAAGTTATGAGACTTCACGAAGGCACAACAGTTTCATGTGTTGCAGTAGCCGACACCGTTGCTGAAGACATCACTGGTGAAACAGAAGAAGAGCCAATCGTGATCAACGAACCAATCACCGAAACCGATGCTGAATAATTTAAAAAAATATTTAAAAAATCTATAAAAATTAAATTTTAATCACAAAAAATAGAGAGACAATCGTCTCTCTATTTTTATTTTTTATTTTTTAAAATTATTTTCTACCAATGATTTCTTCTGCTTTTGCATCAGCTTGTTCTTGTCTGATTGTTGTCAAATCAACCTTGCCAACACTTGCTTGTTCTTCTGGTTCTTCAGCAGTGTCCAAAAGAGAAGCAAATGCAAACATTTGTTTTGCAAATTCAGGGTCTTTTTCAGTCATTTCAAAAACAGTTTTTGCCGCTTCAATTTCGTCAGCAGGAAGTGTCTTGTCAATTTTGTCAACAAATGCTTTTACGTCATCAGGAATCATTTCAATTGTTGCGCAAGTTGCATCGGTTGAAACCATCAATTCAAGTTCGTCACCAGTGAAGCCCATAGCTTCATATTTTTTGCGAACATCTTCTTCTGAATATAATTTAACTTCATTACTCATTTTTCAATTCTCCTTAAAATTAATGACGTTTAGCCGCCCATTGAAGACTCTGCAGCGTGTTCAGCAGCAAGTCTTTTAATTTCTTCGACAGACAATTTTCCTAATTCTGCCAAAACTTCTGGGTCTTCTAACATTTTTGATCCACAAATTGCAAGAGCATCATCTCTTTGATTTTCAAAGTCACTTGAAAGATTTTCAACATCTTCTTTCTTTGATCCGATTTTGCGTTCACCATCATCTCCTATTTCATATGAAGCCCCATTTTCAACATCCAAAATAGCACTATTAAATTTTTCAGATGAAAAACTATCAATAAATGCGCCAAGCTTAGCAATCTCTTCACGGCTAAATCCAGCTTCTTTGGCAGCTGTTAGAAGTTGAACTCTATATTGTTCTTGAGTGAGATTATCTGGTTTTCCATCTAAGAGATGTTCATAAAGTGTTTTTGTTGAACGATTAAATGTAATTTGTGTTGTGTTAATATATTTTTTATCGTGTTTTGCTTCAGCATCAGCGTATTTGTCTTTAATTTCATTATAAGCAGCTTCAGCATCAGCGTATTTGTCTTTAATTCCATTATAAGCAGCTTCAGCTATGTCAAATGGTTTTTTACCTTCGCTATTTGGTGTTTTTGCTTCGGTGGCAATGGCTTTGGTTGTGCGTGCATTGTCAATGCCAGCAATAGCTGCTTGATATTTATTGTGAGTTTCTGTTTTTTCTGCTATTGTTCTATCAAAATTCTCTATCGCAACTGTTTTTCCTTCAATTGTTGGTTCTAGGTCATTTATCTTCTCTTGAAGTTTATTTGCTTCAACAACATTTCCTTCGGCCCTGGCTTGATTTAGTTTTTCAGTTAATTCGTTCTTTTTGTTATTAACTTCATCTAATTCACCTTGTTTTACTGCGCGCTTTTCTTTTAATTCTTCAATTTCTTGGGCGAGTTTTTCTGCAGCTGTTGGGCCATCTTCAGCATCTTTATGCATAGCTTCTTCATAAGTATCGATTGTTTTTTGAGCTTCTTCTTCGTTTTCTAATGCTGTTTTATATTTTTCGTAAGTTTCTTTTTTGGTCTTATAATCTTCGTAAGTTTCTTTTTTGGTCTTATAATCTTCGTAGGTTTCTTTTTTGGTCTTATAATCTTCGTAAGTTTCTTTTTTAGTCTTATAATCTTCAAAAGTTTTACTATCTTCATCTGAATAAATAAGATCTTTGTGAAGTTCAATAAATTCGCCAAATGTTTTAAGGTTTGTTGCTTGTTTATGTGCTTTAACGGCAGTTCCGGCTAGTCCTTTAGAACCGCCATATTTTTCATATTCTGCAGCCATGCCTTTTTGTTTGCTTGCATTATCGACTTTTTCTTGGTGTCTATCAGCCTTTGATTTTCCTTCGTCGTCCTTTTTATTTCTTGCTTCAATCAAAGCTGTTTTTTGTGCAGCTGTCAAGATTGTCATGCTTTTAATCTCTTCTTCGCTAAGAGCACCCACATTTGCCATAAGAGAATTAAACACTTTTTGGTTTTGTGCATTTTCTTTGTCAATCTGCTTCATTTGTTTGTTAAGAAGTCTCTTTTCCTTTCCTTTTTGCCAAAGTTTTTTAACACCCTTAACAATCAATGGAACTGCCAAACCAACAGCCAAAAGTGAACCAATTGCAAATGTTGGGCTAAGAGTAAACATTGCACTTGCGACAGTCCCAATTGCAGAGCCAATTGCAGGTATTGCTTGTGTTGCAAACCAAACGGTGAGGTCTCCACCACCAAAAGCTCCAACAATAGCACCAAGAGCCGCCCATGCACCAACTGCACCAGCAGCAATACCCAAACCACGTGCTCTTTTTTCTGCAGGAGTCAATGGTTCTTTTGGTTTGTCACCATCAACTGATGCATCATATGCATCAAGACCTGCTTTTGCAGATGGGTTGTTTTTGTTAACATATTTCATCAAATTTTTATATGTTGAAGAGTCGAGACTTTGTGTGTAACCCTTTTCAACTGCAGCAGCATATAATGCTTCGAATTTTTTAACTGCGGCTTTACGACGCTTTAATTCAGCGTCAATTTCTGGACTTGTGCCTTTTTTCTTTTCAAGTAAAGCAATAGAGGATTTTAGGTCAGAATACTTTTTACTATCGTCGAACGTTGTTCCTTTTATTTTTGCCATGAATTTCTCCTTGTTTGTTTAAATTTTAACTAGAACTTTGCATTATAGTTATTGTTAATTCAATTTTTGCACAAAAAAAATGTAAAGTCAAACAAAATTAGACTTTACACTGTGATTTTATTATTAATTAATAATGTTTGTTTGTTTAGTCACTATTGAAAGTGGCAGGGTGGTTATTTGCCGAGCCTCAAATCGTCACCTTCAACATAAACAACCAAGCTTGAAAGTTTGTTGTTTAGTCTTGAATAGATGCGTTCGCCATATTTATCCAAAATGTTTTCCGGCAAGAGATTTGTGGTGACAACGATTGGCTTTTTAAAGCGTTCACGCTCTGACAAAAGCAAAAACAAATAGTTTAGTGTCACATTTTTCATAGTTGGTTCTGTGCCAAGGTCATCAACAAACAAAATGTCTGCTGAAAGAAGTGGCGAAAGCCATGAGTTTTTGCTTGAATCAAAAGTTGTGTGGTATTTTAAGAACATATTGTTCATGTCAAAAGCTGACACAAAGCATACTGAATAGCCCTTTGAAATCATTTCGTTTGCAAGGCATTGTGAAAGATAAGTTTTTCCGCCACCAGGAGTGCCTGAAATTAAAATGTTTGTCTTTTTAACTTTTGGATATTTTTCCGCCCAAAGCTCGAGTTTGTCTTTAAGCTTTGAAAGTGTGTCTGCATGTTTTTGAGATTTGCAAATGTCAGTTGAAAAAGTTTTAAAAGTCACGTCTTTTGAAATGTCTAGTCCGCAAATTTTCATAATCTCTTCATTTCTGCGTTTTTGATAACAACTGCACATAACTCCATTAACAAACCCAGAGTCGCTGCATGTTTTGCAAGAATATTTTGGTGACAAATCAGCGTCAGTTAGCCCTGCAAGTTTCAAGATTTTTTGTTTTTGTTCTCTTGCAAGCTTGAGCGAATCGGCAAGGTCAGCATGTGGTTTTTTGTCAGCCTTGGCCTTGGCATATTCAAACACGAGTTCGCGTTCAAGCTGGTCAAGTTTTTGCCAAGATTTTACCTTCATAAGATGCGCCTTGTTTTGGCTGGCAATCCATTCAGCTTTGAGCTTTTTTTGAGAAAACTCTGCTTGCAAACGTTTGTCCAAATCTTTAAAGTTCATAGGGTGCTCCTTTTATTGTTTGGTTAAATTTCGACATCATCAAGTGAATCAAACACTGCCGAAAGTTGTTCTTTTGTGTAGTTGTGATGTGCATAGTCTTGCTTTTGTGATTCAGCATTTTGAGCGGGTTTGGTTTTAAAATTTTTCACAACATCAGCTGTGATTGAAATGCCTTGCTCATGAAAGTCTGCAAGCACGCGATTGAGATAGGTGACAGGGTTGTTTTTGCCTTCGGCAAGTTCTGTTGCCAAAAGCACTTGCTCGTGCGAAAAACCCCAGTTAACTGTCCAAGTTTTATAAAAGTCACGGTCATAACTTGACACGGTTCTAACAAGTCCAGTTTTGTCTAAAACTTCTTTAATAAGTTCGTCGGTTTGAATGATTGCGCCAATATATTGCATGATTGATTCAGTTGAAATCAAACCAAGTTTGAAGAACTTTTGAACAATAGTGTTCATTCCGTCAAGCGTTCTTATGCTTTGCTTAAAACAATAGTTTGAAATATATTCAAGTGTGTCAGCGTTAAATCCTTTGTTGAACCAGTCTATGATGTAAGTGTCAACAACGTTTTCAAGGTTTTGATAATAAAGCCCAAGCGTTCTTGAAATATTTTTTGCTGATTCAAACATCGCGTCACGAGCACTAGAAAATGCAGAAATTTCTTCAATGGTGAAGAGTTTTTGTTCAAAATATTTTGAGAGCAATGAGTCTAGCTTTGCAAATCCACCTTTTTTGTTTAAGGTTTTTGCAACAGCAATGACGGTTCCGTGAGTAAACCCAAAACTGTTTGTCCATTTAAGATATAGGTTGCGTTCGTCAATATCAGCTTCACGCTTTAAACCAAGTGCAGAAAGAATCTGTTTGATTTCTTGTGTTGATTTTTCTTGTTCCATAAACTTTTGTTCAACGGTTTCAATAGTTTTGAGTCCGTCTCTGGCAAAGTCTTTTGCCACAGCTAAAATATATGGATAACCAATTGCAGTTGACTTGATTTTTGTGCAATATTTGGCAATCAAAACCAACGCTTCTGGTTCAAAATGATAAACCTCGATGAGTGAATAATATTCGTTATATTCGTTTGGAGTGATCATTCTGCCTTCAATAACGCTTTGCATTTGCTTGTTAAAGTCGGCATATTTTTCTTTATTTCTAATTTTTGCACTGCCAGAATGTGCACGAACTGGCAAAAATTTGATTTCGAGTGGGTTGGTTGATGCGAGTTGCACAAGACCCATTTCTTGCCAGTAAGTAAAAGACTTAAGCACTTGGTCTTCAGTGAGTGATAAAACCTTGCAAATTGTGTCAAGGTTGTTGTCTTCAATGTTTGGATTTGAGCACAAATTAAGACCATATAGATAAACCTTTACGTCGTCGCCGGTTGCTTGTGGCAAAAATTCATTCAAAAAGGTGTTGTCTAAAACGGTGTAACCATCCATAACAAGTTTGCTTGAAAATGTGCAAAGTGCCAAAATAGAGTCCTCCTAGCCATGCAAAATTAATTGCAATATTTTATAAACAAGTTTATAATAACACTAACAAAGCAAAAATTCAACCAATAATTTTTTAATTTATGCTTAAAATATCTCAAGGAGCTAATTTTAGTGAAATTTTTACATACTGCAGACTGGCATTTGGGGGTTAAAACCAATGGCCGTGATAGACTTAACGAACAAAAACGCGTGCTTGATGAAATTGAATCAATTGTTACTTATGAAAATGTTGATTGCGTGATTATTGCTGGCGACATTTTCAATACCGCAAGCCCTTCAGCTGATGCTGAAGAGTTGTTTTTTGATAGCATTCAAAAGCTTTCAAATGGTGGCGAAAGATTTGTGTTTGTGCTTGCAGGCAATCATGATGACCCAACAAGACTTTCTGCGGGGCTTCCTCTTGCAACAAAGCACAACATTGCATTGGTGGGTTCACTTGAAAAATTGAAAGAAAACAGCTTCAACAAAAACGCAATGATTAAGGTTGTTGAAACTGGCAAAGGACACATCAAGATTCAAAAAAATGAAGAGATTGTGACTATTGCATATCTACCATATCCAAATGAAGTTCGAATCACTGAAAAAGTTGACAGTGACCTTTCATATGCCGAAAAAGTTAAGGCATGGGCAGAAATTTCTGCCAGTGCATTTTCTAATGATTCACTCAATATTTTTGTGTCGCATTTGTTTATGGTTGGCTCAAAAACGAAAGATGGAATTGTTAAAGTTGGCGACATCATGGCGGTTCCACAAAATATGCTTCCAGAAGCAGATTACACAGCGCTTGGTCACATTCACACATGGCAAAGTCTTGGAAATAATACATATTATTCAGGTGCAATCAACAAACTCTCTGTTGGTCAGCCTGATATGTCTGTTACGATTTTTGAATCAGAAAACAGAAACATCACTGAGGTTAAACAGATAAAATTAAAAAACACAGCAAGATATGAAAAAGTTACAGCGACTTCAATAGAAAATGCTGAAGAGCTTCTTGCTGAATTTGATGATAATGACATCGTTGAACTTGAAATTGTTCAAAGCGAACCATTGTCTGCATCTAGCATAAAATCACTCCGCAAGGAGTTTGCTTGCATATCAAACATTTCACTTGTTAGAACTGGAGAGGCTATAAATGTTGAAACTGGCAAAAAACGCAAGTTTTTAAGTGATGAAGAATTGTTTAAAGAATTTTATAAGTCACTCCGTGGTGTTGAGCCTAGTGAAGATATTGTGAAAATGTATATCGATTGCAAAGGGGGAGAAGATGAAACCAATTAAACTAGAAATTGAAGGCCTTAACAGTTTTGAAAGCAGACAGGTGCTTGATTTTGAGTCACTTGGTGACGGCGTTTTTGGAATTTTTGGAAAAACCGGAAGCGGAAAATCCACCATTTTAGATGCAATCACACTTGCACTTTATGGCAAGATTGAAAGAATTAAACAAAACATTAATTTTGTGAACACAAAATGCTCAAAAGCTGAAGCTTCTTTGGTGTTTGAAATTTTTCATGCAGGCAAAACCAGAAGATATGAAGTTTTAAGAACCTTTGCAAAAAAGAAAAACGGAAAAGATCTTGATGCATCGGCATCACTTTATGAATTAAATGAAAGCGAGAAAGCACTTGTTGAAGAAGGCACAAACAAGGTTAATGAAAAAATATTTTCAATCATTGGTTTAGGAGCAAGAGAATTTGCTAAATGCATTGCACTTCCACAAGGCGAATTTTCAGCCTTTTTGCAAGCACAACCAGCAGAACGAACTGAGATAATGAGCAATATTTTTGACCTTACAAAATATGGTGAAAAACTTTCGCTTGCAGTTAAAGAAAAAGTTAATGAATATGACAAACAGGTGTCAGTTCTTGCCGCATCTGCAGACATGGTTGCTTATGCGAGTGACGAGGTTTTAAACGCTGCAAAAACAGGTTTTAGCGATGTGAAAACTGAATATGAAACCGTTTCAAAAAATCTTGAAGAAAAATCAAATGAGTTTGCAAAATCACAGAAAAACTTGGAAAGATTTAAAGAACTTGAAGTTGTTTTAAGTGGTTTAAATGATTTAGAAAAAGAAGAGCGAGACATTCAAAATCTTGTGGTTGAAATCGAAAGAGCAACTGCTGCAAATCAAATTAAAACCGACTTTGAAAAACTCAAAAAGACCGAAGCTGATGAAAAAGCATTGGCTGAAAAAATCTCTTCACTAAATGAGATAAAGCTTCAAAAAATGGGCGAAGTTCAATCAATCGAAGTTGAACTGAAAGACTTCAAAGAAGTTTATGACGCAAAACTTTTAGAACTAAACAGCAAAATAGCATCACTTAAAGAGCTTGAAAAATATGAAGAAGAAATAAAAACGCTTAAAGAAGAAAGGGTTGAGTTTGAAGAAAAAATTGAAGCGAAAAAAGCTGAGCTTTTAGAAGAACAAGAAAACAACGGCTATTATGTTTCAACGGTGTCAACCATACAATCAAAAATCACAGCAATTGATGAATTTATTGAAGCAAACAAACCTGACGTTGAAATTTCATATGCTTTAGAGCAAACAAAGGGCATTGAAAGTGAGCTTATTTTAATTGAAGACTTTTACAAAAAGATTGAGTTTTTGATTGACCAAACAGAACAAGATTTAAAAATCGTTCAAGAAGAATATAATGGCGACATTAAAGAAGAAAAAAATCTAAAAGCAAAATGCGAGCAGATTCAAAAATCAATTGAAGTTGCATTTGAAGAAGTAGATTCAACTGACTTTATGCGTCTTAGAAGTTGCGACAAAGAACTTGAAGGCATGAGAGAAGTTGATGTTTTGGTTAAAAACATTGACCTTCAAATTCAAAAACTTGTTGATGAAAACGATAGCAGAAAAGGTGTTGTTTCATCAGTAGGGTTGCAAATTGATGAAGCGTCAAGAACCCTTGCTGAATATGAAGCTCAAATCACTATTCAAGAAAAAGAGGTTGCAAACACTAGAGAAACTCGTGAAGAAATGCTCGGCGAAAACGTTGTTTCAATGATTTCTAATCATTTAAAGATTGGCGAATTTTGTCCGGTTTGTTCAAACAGAGTAATTCAAAAAATCTATAGTGAAACAACCGACCTTGCTAGTATTGATGGTGAAGTTGAAAGTGCTGTGTCAAAACTCAAAGCAATGCGTTATGAAAGGGACAAATTGCTTGCAAATTTAATATCTTTAAAAGCAAGATATGAATATGAAAAGGCACAAATCGAAATTAATTTAAATGAAATCAAATCGCTTGAAGAAGGCAAAAACAAGCTCTATCAACGTTATGTTGATAATAACGACCAAAGCAAAGAAAATTTTGAAAAATTCTATGAATTGTTGCAAAACACAGCAGATAGCCTTGAAGAATTAATTGTTCTTCAAGAAAATATTAGAAAAGCCGAAATAGATGTTTTGGTAAGAAAGGCACAATCAGGCACGAAGGTTTCTTTGCTTAAGAGTTACCTTGAGAGTTTGATTGATATATTGTATGATTTGCAAAAGAAAAAAGCAGAACGTGAATTCGCAATCTATAATGTGAACGAACGTTATGCAAATTTGAAAGAATACAAAAAACAAATCGCAGAAGGAAAAAATATCGAGCTTGAAATTGACCTTAAAAAAGAAGAGCGTATGAATCTTCGTGACGAACAAATTAGGGTTACTGAAGAAAAGTCTAAATCAGACTTAAAGATTGCAGACATCAAACTTGCAATTGAAGTTTTAAGTGAAAAACTTGCAAATGCTGAAAAACAAATTTTATCGCTTAGTGCAAAGATTTTGGCGAGTGGAGTTCCTGAAGGTGTGCACGTTGAAGATGAAATTACAGAGACCGACAAGGCAATTCAAAAACTCAAATTTGATTATGACAACAAGCAGGTTCACTATGAATCATGCAAAGAGAACTTGAGCAGAACTGAAAATGAATATAATGTTTCATCTTCAATTTTGTCGTCAAAAAGGGCGGAAATCTTTGAACTTCAAGGCATTGTAAATTCAGCAATGACTAAAAACAACTTCAAGAGCAATGAAGACCTTGAAAACTCATTTGTTGATTCAAATGAAATTAAAAATAAACAAAATATCGTTAATGAACACAACGACAAATTGCGACTTTTAAACTCACAAAAGCTCTTGCTTGAACAAGAAGAAGTTGTTCAGGTTGATGCAAAGGCACTCAAAGTTCTTGAAAATGAAATTAATGAACTTAATGAGCAGGTTAAAAAACTTTCAGAACTTGTTGGAAAAGCGGGTGCCGAACTTGAACGCATCGAAGAAGCAAATCAAAAACTCAAACAGTTTAGCGGCGACCTTGAAATTGCAAAACACAATTATGACACCGCAAAAGAACTTTCAAATGTTCTTAGGGGCAAGGCACTTGCTGAATATGTTTGTGAAGAATATTTGCAAGAAATTACAGTTTCTGCAAACCAAAAACTTGATATGCTCATGGATGGCAGATACACATTAAAATTTGAAAACAAAGAATTCTTTGTTGAAGACAACTTTAACGATGGAAAGGTTAGACCTGCAAGCACGCTTTCAGGTGGTGAAACCTTTGTTGTGAGCTTGAGTTTGGCACTTTCAATTTCTGATGCAATTTCAATGCTTTCATCAAGAAGTATGGATTTCTTCTTCTTGGATGAAGGTTTTGGAACATTAGATGCTGAACTTTGTTCGGTTGTTATTTCTTCACTTTACAAACTTGAAAGTCAAAACTTGAAAATTGGTCTCATTTCACACGTTGCAGAACTTGAAGAATCTGTTAAAAATAGAGTTTATGTAACAAAGGGCAATGGTGGTTCAAAAATCAAGGTTGAACACAGTCTATAACAAAAAAATTGTAAAATAAAAACACCGATTTTTCGGTGTTTTTTTGTTGATTTAATCGTCTTTTATTTTTGATTTTAATTCATCATAAAAAGCGGTTTGTTCAGCATATTTCCAAAAATATTTGTTATATTTTGAAGTGGTGCGTTTCCAAGGTTTTCTTGCACCTGAATAGTGAATGATTTTTGGAGTTTTTTCACTTTCTTCAAATTCTTTGAATAGTTTTTTTGGCATGCTGTGATATATGTCATAAATATCTTCAACAAAATCCCATTCAGCGTCAATGATGTTTACACTGTCTTTGCAAAGATAATTGAGAAGGTCTTGGTCATATTGTTTCCAGTTTTTAGAAACTGCCATATCAAGCAGTTCTTTGGTGTTAAATTTTTCATTAAAAAGAGCGTTGTTTATAACAAGAACACCTGAAATAAAATAGTCATCAAAGTTGATGATACCAAGCTCGCTAATGCGATATTTTGTGCGTTCATAATTGTTGTTATAGCAGTTTGCAATGCCTTCATAATCACGCACAGCTGACACCAGTTTGGAGTTGTCAGCAAATTTTAAGAGTTTAGAGATGTCGTCTAGAACAATAAGGTCAGCATCTAAAAAGATTACATGGTCATAATCAGCCATGATTGCTGGTGCTAAAATTCTAAAATAAATTTCATCAGAATATTTTGTGCTAAAAATATCAGACTCGATATAAAAGTTGTAGCCATAAATATATGGCGAAACGTTCACAAACCTAATTGAAAAGTTTGCGTGTCTTGCAATGAGTGACAAAAGTTTAACTTTGTTTTCATCTGAAATTTCTGTTGTTAAAATGACAATATCATAGTTGTTTTCTGCGTTTGCATGGTCTATGATTGACGCAATTTCGGTTGCGAGCATAGGCACATAATTGTCGTTTGCAGAAAAGCAAATTGGCACAGAATTTTCTTGAAATGCAGGTTTAATTTTCTCCATAAACATCTCCTAACTATATTGTATCAAAAACAAATTAGTGTTGGCAAATAATATGGGTATAAATAGAATAAAAATAATCAATAAATGTTATAAAAATAATTAATAAAAAAAGATAGTCAAAATTGACTATCTTGCTGCGTGTTCATCAAACACTTTTTGTCTGCAACGATCAAGTGCTTCAATAACTTCTTCTGGGGTGTTGCACCATGTAAAGAACTTGTATTGTTCTTCATTAAGAGCACCGGCCTCGAGCATAAAATCGTTCATTTCTTTAAGCTTGTCATAGAACCCATTGATGTTATAAATGATAACTTCGTCAGTGTCAAACTTGCTTTTGATTGAATCTGTGATCATATAAAGTTCTGCCAATGTTCCGTTTCCGCCTGGAAGAACAAGTGTTGCACGTGTGTTTTTAAGAGCTACTTGTTGCAATAAAAACAATGTATCAACTTGTGTGATTGAGTTTGCAATCATACCTTCTGCTTCATGAGCATATGGTGCAGGAACAATAATGTCTACAAAACCATCGCCTTCAATCATTTTATTATACATTGCACCGATAGAACCTGTTTGTGCACCTACGCAGATGATTCCGTCATTGTGGTCGAGAATGTTTTGACCGATTACGTCAACACCTTCAAGATATTGTGGTTTAATTCTGGCGTCAACAGTTCCGCAAATAAAAATTTTCATAATGTCTCCTTAATTTAGGTTTATTGTATGTTTAATTTAGCATAATAATTTGCTTTTGGCAAACGATTAAAATGTAAATTTTTTGTCTTGAGTTGAAAAGTCTGGAGTGTAGACAGTTTCAGCACTTGAAAACTCTTGAACAAAGGCATTTTTAAAGCCAAGAGAGTTGAGTTTTGAAACAAGCACCTTATATTCAAGTGGTGTAATTTTTCTGTTAATTTCTTTGCAAGTATCAGCCTTTGCCATTGGCACATATTGACTCATCAAACTAAAATATGTTTCGTTTCCAAGATGGTCATAAACCCAGTCAATAATTTTTTTGCTATCGTTAGTTTGGTTTGGTAAAACAAGATGCCTAACAATGACGCCTTTTTTCATAAAACCATTTTCAATAATGTCGATAGGTTCATTTTTGCGCATTTGCAAAACCGCCTTTGAGCATTCTTCAAAATAGTTTGGAGCCAGTGACAACTTGCCAGATAATTCACTTGAAAAATATTTGATATCTGTCAAATAAATGTCGACATAGTCTTTCAAGAGTTCAATTGTTTCTGCTTTTTCATAGCCTGAAGTGTTCCACACAATAGGAATTTTTGGTCTATATATATTTAATGCTTCAATGATTTGTTTTGTGTAGTGGGTTGGTGAAACAAGATTGATGTTGTTTGCACCAGCTTCTTCAAGCTGTTTAAAAATGTCTGCAAGAGCATTGCACGAAATTTCTTTTCCTAAGCCACCAGCAGAGATTTCGCTGTTTTGACAATAAATGCATTTGAGTGTGCAGTTTGAAAAAAACACAGCACCACTTCCGCCACCATCAGGGTTTTCTCCACTGATTATTGGTTCTTCAAAATAGTGTTGCATCACCTTTGACACTTTTGCCAAATTTGAGCCCTTGCAAAAACCACCAGCAGAAAGTCTGTCGGCATTGCAGTTACGTGGGCATATGTTACATAGATTTTCCATAGCAACAATTATAAATTTTAATAAGGCGATGTCAAATAAATCAAAATAATTGAAAAATACGCCATGTTGTGCTATAATCCAAACTGTAGGTGAATTATGGAACAAGAAAAATTAAAAAAGAATGATGAGCTTGAAGTTGAAATTGTAAGGCTTGGTGCAAATGGCGAAGGCGTGGCAGTGCATAATGGCATTGTTATTTTTGTTCCGTTTGCTTTGGTTGGTGAAAGAGTTCTTGTTCATATAATCAATGACAAAAATTCATTTTTGATTGCAAAGATTATCAAGTTTTTAACAGTGAGTGAAGAAAGAGTTGTTCCACCATGCCCATACTTTGAAAAGTGTGGTGGTTGCGACATTCAGCACATGCCATATCACATGCAACTTGCATTCAAAAAAGAAATGGTTAAAAATTCACTTGAAAAATACGGAAAAATATACGCAGAAATTAATGATGTGGTTCCAAGTGACAAAGAATATCGCTACAGAAACAAGTTTGCATTTCCGGTTGTTGAAGAAGATGGTGTGCTAAAAATTGGCATGTATAGAAAAAATAGTCATGATGTTGTTAGCATTGAAGATTGCATGCTTCAAAGCGAAAATGTGAAAATGATAGTTTATCTTTTCAAAGAATTTATGCTTACAAACAAAATTTCAGCTTATGACGAACAAACCAAAACTGGAACAGTTAAACACATTGTGGTGCGTGAGCATGATGGTGCATTTATTTTAACTGTGGTTGTGGCAAATGAAATGTTTGAATATTTTGAGCCACTTATCGAAAAATTAAATATGCATTTTGAAAAGTTTGGAATTGTTAAAAATGTAAATATTTTGCATAACAACGTAATTTTTGGCAATTTTGACCAACATATTTATGGAATTAGCGAACTTGATTTTCATGAATTTGGAATTGATTATTCAGTTAACAATCGTTCATTCTTGCAAGTGAATGATTATGTGAAGAAAGAAATTTACCAAACCATTTTGTCGGTTATTTCAGGCGAAAAAAATGTTGTTGATGCATATTCAGGTGCGGGTCTTCTCACTTCAATTATGGCTAAACATTGTGATCATGTGTGGGGCGTTGAAATTATTAAAGAAGCAACTGAAAATGCAAATAATTTAAAAAATAAAAACAATTTATACAATTTGACAAATATAAATGGAGATTGCGCAGACGTTATTCCTGCACTTGCAAAAGAACTTAATGGTGATTTTGTTGTCGTGGTTGACCCTCCAAGAAAAGGGCTTGACAAAAAGGTTGTTGATGCATTTTTAGAAAGCAAACCAAAACGAATTGTTTATTTGTCATGCAACCCAGCAACTCTTGCTAGAGACCTTGCAGATTTAAAGCAAGATTATGACATTGAATTTGTTCAGCCATATGACATGTTTCCACAAACAGCAAATGTTGAAACATTGGTATGCTTAAATTTGTCAGAGAGCAAAGTTTATTCTATTAAAGATGAACAAATAGAAAATTAATAAGAGAAAATAATGGAAAAAGAAGAAATTAAAAAAACGCAAAAAGTAGAAAAAAAAGACGCGAAAAACAAGAAAAAAGTTAAAAAACTAAGCGAAAGGTCAAAATATTTTGATTTTTATGATGATGTAAAGGCGGGTTGCCACAAAGTTATAGATTGGTAAAATAAAAAAATAAAGAGAAAAAATATGGAAAAATTAATTACGGTTATTGGGCTTACGTCTTCTGGCAAGAGTTCACTCGGCATTGAGCTTGCAAAAAAGTTTAATGGTGAAATTATTTCGGCTGATTCTAGGCAGGTTTATTCGGGGCTTGACTGGTGTTCTGGAAAAGTGACAAAAGAAGAACAAGCAGAAGTTAAGCACCACTTGATTGATATTGCAACACTGGGCGAGCAATTCACATTGTTTGAGTTTCAATCAAAAGCATATGATGCGATTGATGACATTATTGCTCGAAAAAAAACACCATTTTTGGTTGGTGGCACAGGGCTTTATTCAAGGTCTGTTGTTGAAGGTTATAGGCTCACAGCTGACAAACCAAACGAAGAATTAAGAAGAAGCCTTGAAGGGTTGTCTCGTGAAGAGCTTCTCAAAATGTGTGAAGAGAAACACATTGAGATTTTGGGGGAGATAACAAACAGAAGACTTGTTAGGGCGATTGAAACCGCTATGCATGAAAAACTTCCAAACGAGCCACGTTATGAAGTTTTGCAAATTGGTGTGCATTGGCCACGAGAAGAAATTTATGAAAGAATCAGGCTTAGACTTGAAATGAGAATGCCACATATGATCGAAGAAATTAAAGGCTTGCTTAATCGTGGCGAGAGTGAAGAGTTTTTGAAAAGTTTGGGCTTAGAAGCAAAATTTGTAATCGCTTATTTAAATGGCGAGTTTGAAACATATGAAGAATTCTTTGAAGAACTTTTCAAAGAAGAACGACATTTTGCAAAAAGACAACAAACGTGGTATGGCAAAGAAAAAAACGTGGTTTGGCTTGATGCAAAAGACAATCTTTTTGAAAATGCAGAAAAACTTGTTCGTGAGTTTTTGTCAAAATAGAATTTTGTTTTGAAAAAACAAACGTCGAGTGTATAATAAAATTATTATAAAAAAGGACGGCGAGATTATGAAACTTACAACAACTCCAGTTAGGGGAACAGTTGATTATCTTCCAAATGAGATGGAAGTTAAGTCTTATGCTGAAAAAATTATTTTAGAAACATATAAACAAAATGGTTTTTTGCAAATTAAAACCCCTATTTTAGAAAATATTGAACTGCTCACCAATGGCGATTCTGGTGACAATCAAAAACTTATGTTTAAAACAATCAAGCGTGGCGACAAGCTTGATTTGTCAAAACCAAATTTAACTGAAAACGACATTGTTGAAGAAGGTTTGAGATATGACCTTACAGTTCCACTAGTTAGATTTTTTGCTAACAACAAAGAAAAATTGCCAGCACCATTTAAGGCGATTCAAATTGATGAGTCGTTCAGGGCTGAGCGTCCACAACGTGGCAGAATCCGTCAATTCACACAATGCGACATTGATATTTTAGGAGACAGCTCTCCGCTTTGTGAAGTTGAACTTTTGTATGCATATATGTGTTCATACAAAAAACTTGGGTTTAACAAGCTCACTTTTAAAATTAATGACAGACGTGTGCTCAATGGGCTTATTGTTGGCGTTGGCATTGCAGAAGAACAAATCACAGACGTGTGCATCAGTCTTGACAAATTAGACAAAATTGGCACAGCTGGTGTGTCTGCAGAACTTGAAAAAAATGGTTATGACAAAGCACAAATTCAAAAGCTTATGAGCATTTTTGAAACCTTGAAACAAGCAAAATCAAATGCTGAAAAACTTGAAATTTTAAGCAAGGTTGGCATTAATGAAGAAGTGCTTGAATCATTAAAACTCATCATTGAAACTGCAGAAAAATTTGTGTTTGATGGTTATAGCATTGTTTATGATGCAACTGTTATTCGTGGACAAGGTTATTACACAGGCACTGTTTTTGAAGTGTTTGATGATGATTTTGGCAGAGCACTTGGCGGTGGCGGAAGATATGACAAAATGATTGAAAAATTCTTGGGTGTGAGCATTCCCGCAGTTGGTTGCAGCATTGGACTTTATCCTGTTGCAATGCTTATGGTTGAAAGGGGTTATTATGTTCCTTCAAACAAACTTGCTCTTGTTTATGATAAAAAAGAATCTTATGAAAATATCATGGCGGCAAAGATTGCGTTGATGAACAAAGGGTTTGATGTTGCAATTTTTGCATTCCCTAAAAATTTCAACAACTTTGCAGAACGTTTGAAAATGAATGGATATAAAAAACTTGTAAAAATGCAAAACCTTGAAAACATTATTGATTTATAGGTGGAAGTGTGGATTACGCGATTTCGAATTGGATTTTGGATACTTTTGGCGATAGCAAGTTTTTTGCGATGCTTTCAAGGGTGTTGACATATTTTGGAAGCACCTGGACGATTGTTGCGATTTTGGCTGGTTTGTTGCTATTTAAAAAGACTCGCAAAATTGGGTTTTATGCAACGATTAGTGTGCTTGCATGTTTGCTTCTAAACAATTTAATTTTAAAAAATATCGTGCGACGTGAAAGACCTTTTGAAGAATATGCTTCAATGAAACAGATTTGTGATCTTGCTCTTTACAAATATCCAACAGGTTTTTCAATGGCGTCAGGACATGCCACAATTTCAATGACGCTTGCGGTTAGTGTGTTTATGTTTGCAAAAAAAACAGGGGCTGCAGCCATTGCTGGTTCGATTGTTATTGGATTGACCAGAGTGTGTTTACTTGTGCATTTCATGACCGATGTTTTGGTTGGTTGGGCGATTGGCGTGCTTGTTGCAGTGGGCATATATTATTTGTTAAATTTAATAATTAAAAAATACAACAAAAAAGAGGATAAAAATGAAGACAATAATTCTGGCATCGGCGAATAACCATAAAATTAAAGAATTTAAATCAATGTTAGATGGTTATGAAGTGTTGTCACTCGCAGACATCAAATTTTTTGATGATATTGAAGAAAATGGTGACACTTGTGAAGCTAATGCAAAAATCAAGGCAGATGCTATTCAACAATTTTGTCATGAAAAAGGCATTGATTATCCAATCATTGCAGATGACACAGGATTGTTTGTTAATGCATTAAACGGAGAACCTGGTGTTAAATCTGCTAGATATGCCGGAAATCATGACAATGAATCAAATCGTCAAAAATTGCTTGCCAATTTAAATGGAAAGGCTGACAGGTCTGCATACTTTGAAACAGTTATTTGTTACGTGTTTAAAGACGAAACAAAATATTTTGTTGGTCAAACCCACGGAACCATCACAACAGAAAAAATTGGTGATGAATCATTTGGATATGATTGCTTGTTTTATTCAGTAGACCTAAACAAAACATTTGGCCAGGCAACCGAAGAAGAAAAAGACGCTGTTTCTCACAGGGGCAGAGCAGTTGAAAAATTAAAAGAATTTTTAGATTCACAAAACTAAAATAAAAAACACCGAAAAAAACGGTGTTTTTTTATGATTAAAATTAATAAATTAAGACGGTTGCGGTTGCGTAGTCTTTTGAGTGTGAAATTGAAACTTTGATGTCGGTCAGATTTAGTTTTTTGAGTTCTGCTAAAATCATGTCATTTTTTTCAATGAAAGGTTTTCCGTTTTTGTCTCTGCAAACAACAATTTGAGAAAATGTCATTTTTAAATTTGAAAATGCTTTGACGGTGGCTTCTTTTACACACCACATAGCACAAAGTTCTGCAGGCGAATTTTTGAGTTTTTGAGCATACTCAATTTCACTTGGTGCATAAACTCTGTTAATAAATGTTGAAGACACATTTTTAAACCTTTCAATTTGTTCAATATCGATTCCTATTTCCATGATTTTATTATACAAAAATATCTGCATTTTTCAATAAAAAATTAAGCATTTTAATCAAAAAATGCGTTTTGTGCAGAATTTTCCTAATAATTAAATATTGAAAATTTGGTTGAAAATTATGATTTTTGCAGAAAAATGAGTTATTTTGGCTTATAAAAAGAAATATTGTCTTATCTTGAAAAAAGTCTTTTCTTCTAAAAAAGCACATGATAAAATAAAATCATACAAAAGAAAAGTGATAGATGAATCAATGAAAAACTAAAGAAGTTTTGATCCACAAATGACAAAATCCACAAATGAAAAAAATTGAAATACAAAAGATAAATGATTGATTTTATCAGGGCACCAAGAAACAGAAGGGGTGTCCTGATTTTTTTTACATATTTTATTTTATTTAAAAAAATTAAAAGTGCGTTGTTGAAAAATGTTTTATCGTGTCAAAAATAAAAGAAAAATATAAAAAAATAAGATTTAAATTAAGCTTAAAATGTTTGGGGTTAAATCGTTTTTGTGATAAAATGTTTGTGTGAGGTGAAATATGTTTTCATTGATTAAAAGTGATGACGCAAAAATTTTATCTAATTCAAGATTCACAAAGAATGCTGTTTTTTATAAAGATATGTTTGCGTTTTTCGATGCATATGAAAAATTTACGACAGATTACAAAAATGATTTGCCAAATTTTTGTTTTGTAAAAAAACAATTTTGTCTTGATGGCTTGTGTCTTGCCATGAAAATGTATGCCTCTGAACTTGGCTTTGAAACATTAAGACTTTCAGCTGAATATTTGAAGGTGGTGTATTATGCCATTGCTTCTTATTCAAAAGATGAAAAGACTGTTGACAGACAAGATATTGAAATTGAATTTGAAGAATATAAAAAGGTTAGCAGACAAATAGTTTTAGACGCCGAAGCTAATATTTCAAAAGTTGAACAAGTTTATGAAGAAAAGAAACTTGTTCACGATAAAGGCTCAAACCAATATGCAAAAAAATTGATTTCTGCACAACTATTTAATGTGCTCGCTGTTATGTTTTTTGTTTTGGGGATTGCAACCACAATTTTAACCATTTCACTTTATATGATTAAGGTGCTTGATTTGAAAATGTCCATCATTGTGGGGGTGTCAGCGGTTGTTTTGCTTGAGTCACTCTCGGGGGTGTTTAGATACCTATCTAAAAAAGCAGAAGAACAATCTCATGATAGTGCATACTTGCTCCAAAATTTAAAGAAAGAAAAAGACATTGCTTATCAAGTGCTAAAACAAGAAAAAGACAAAGTAAACAAAATAATCAGTGAAAGATATGAGTTTTTACATTCATTCTCAAGCTCATTTGAAAAGTTTTATGAAAAACTTGATTATGCAAGCATTGTTGAAAAGCTTGCCGAGTATAAACTTTTATCTTACAACATCAAAGAAGATGTTAAAAAATTATTCCAAAACCAACAAAAAGACGTTTCAGAAATCGTGTATGAAATCGCTGCACTTAACAAAAAGTCAACCAATGATGATTTTGCATACATTTACAATGAAATCAAGTCTCAAGACTGGATGTTTTACAACCCAGAAATTAGATATAATTTTTTAAAGAAGTTTGTTGATGTTTGTGAAAGAACTCACAAGTGGGGGCTTGTTATGGCAGACAGTCACATCAGTCCGTTTGGCGTTGATGTCAAGGCACTTGCAAAAGAAGAAATTGCGTATTTAAAATCAAAAGATGGCTTGTTTGTTTCAACAACACTTGACAGATTTTTAAATACAAAATATGCAAAAAATCTAGAAGAACTTGAGCTTAAAGGAAAGTCTACTGTTGATGCTCTAAAAAATGTTAAAGCGGTATACATCAATCATTTTTACAACTATGACAAAATTAAAGAATATGACAATTTGTTCTATGCCACCAAACTTGAAGAAGGTGTAAAAGTCAGTGAAGAAATTTTAGATGAAAATGAAAAAATTCCAACCTTTGTGTTGATGAAAATTAAGATTTTAGAAAACTCAATTGGGCTTGGAAATGGCGAGTCATTTGCAATCAAACAAATCGCAAACGAAATTGCGTTAAAACTCGGTGAAGAATTGATTGAAATGGAAACCATTGAAATAAGTGAAGCTGATATTATTCACCCAATTTATGAATGTGAAAAAATCGAAGAAGTTAATGAATATACTGTTAGGTATGTTTTTGGGGATAATGTTGTCACAGGTTATAAGTTAATTGAATCTTAAACAAAACAGCCACACGGCTGTTTTTTTCATGCTTTCAATTGATTTTTTTTGTGTTTGATAATATAATATGTTTGTTAAAGGAGACTATATGTTTAATTTTGAAGAACTTAAAAGTTTAAGTGAAATGCAAAAGCAAACAGCACACTGTCTTTGACTCTGCTAGGTTAAAAACAAGGCTTGCTGAAATTGAGCTAGAAGAACAAAATCCAGAGCTTTATAGCGATGTGGCAAAAATGAAAACTCTTGGCATTGAAAAAAAGTCAATATTAGCGGTGCTTGAAAAAATTAGTGTTACAGAAAAAGAAATCAAAGATTTAACAGTGCTTTATGATTTGCTTGTGAGTGGTGGTTCTGATGAAGATTGGAAAGAGTTTGAGCAAGAGTTAAAAATTGCAAAAAACGACATCCAAAACTTATATGAAGAAACACTTTATTCAGAAGAAAATGACAATGCAGGGGCGCTTGTTATTTTGCACTCTGGTGCAGGTGGTGAAGAAGCCCAAGACTGGACTGAAATGCTATGCAGAATGTACACTAGGTTTGCTGAAAAATGTGGGCTTGAATGCAAAATGCTTGACTATTTATATGGTGATGGTGCGGGCTATAAAAGTGTTACACTTTTAATTGAAGGCACGCACGCCTATGGCAATCTAAAATGTGAACGAGGGGTTCATAGACTTGTTAGAATTTCTCCATTTGATGCAAACAAACGCAGACACACATCGTTTGCCAGTGTTGAAGTTTCTCCAATTGTTGAAGACACAACATTTATTGAAATTAGACCAGAAGACATCAAGGTTGACACTTATCGCAGTGGTGGTGCTGGTGGTCAACACATCAACAAAACCGAATCAGCTGTTAGAATCACACATATTCCAACAGGTATTATTGTTGCGTGTCAAAATGAAAGAAGTCAAACTCAAAACAGAGAATTTGCCATGAAGATGCTTTATTCAAAACTTGCAGAAAAAGTTGAAAAAGAAAAAGAAGAAGAAAAGCTTAAAAAACTTGGCGAGCACAGAAAAATTGAATGGGGAAGCCAAATAAGGTCTTATGTGCTTTGTCCATACAATATGGTCAAAGACCACAGAACAAATTATGAAACAGGTGACACAACAGGGGTTTTAGATGGCGACATCAAAAACTTTATAGTTGAAAAATTAAAGCAAGACAAACAATAGTTCGAAGGAAAAGTTTATGGAAGTTTATAGATTTAAATGTAAATGTTGCGGAGCAACAAGATATAAAAAACCATCAAAAAACATCTATGAATGTTTATATTGTCATGAACAAATTGAAGTTTATAAAAAAGAAGAAGAAAAACCAGCTGAACCTGTGATGACTGAAGAGCAAATTGAAGCAAAGGTTAAAGAGGTTGTAAAACAAGAAAAATTGAAAGCCAATGCAAAAAAAGTTAATGCAGAACTAAAAACTAGAAACTTGGTGTTATTTATTGTTTGTTGTTTTTGTGGTTGGTTTGGTGTCCATAGATTTTTGCAAGGTAAAATTTTGTCAGGGTTGTTTTTTGCCGTAACTGGTGGATTGTTTGGCATTGGGGTGTTTATTGATTGTGTTGTCTTGGGAATTGAAACCTGCAAGGATATAAGAAAATATTTACGTGAAAAGGATAGTTTGAATGGCTAAAGATATTTTTATTTTAGGTATTGAATCGAGTTGTGACGAAACTAGTGTTGCTGTTGTTAAAAATGGCAGAGAAGTTTTGTCAATGGTTACAAACACTCAAATTGATATACATAAACTTTATGGTGGAGTGGTTCCAGAAATTGCGTCAAGAAATCATGTTATGAACATAGACACTGTTTACAAAGAAGCGTTAAAGCAAGCAAACATGACAATTGATGATATTGACGCCATAGCTGTTACCTATGGTGCAGGGTTGCTTGGAGCTCTTATTGTTGGTGTAAATTTTGCAAAAGCACTTGCTTATTCAACAGGAAAACCGCTCGTTGCGGTTAATCATATTGAAGGGCATATTGCAGCAAATTATATTGCTCATGCCGATTTAAAACCACCTTTTGCATGTTTGATTGTTTCTGGTGGGCACACTGCACTTGTTGAAATGGAAACTTATACAGAGCGCAAACTTATTGGAACAACCACCGACGATGCAATTGGTGAAGCATTTGACAAAGTGGCTCGTGAATGTGGGCTTGAATATCCAGGTGGTCCAAACGTTCAAAAACAAGCGATGCTTGGCAACGTTGTTATGAAATTTACTAATATGTGGAAAGAAAAAATTAAAGATTACAACTTTTCATATAGCGGGTTAAAAACTGCGGTTATTAACTATATTCACAATGAAAAACAACGTGGAAATGAAATCTTACACCGACCGAAAACTTATTGGAACAACCACCGATGATGCCATTGGTGAGGCGTTTGATAAGGTTGCGAGAGAGTGTGGACTTGAATATCCAGGCGGCCCTAATGTTCAAAAACAAGCCGAACTTGGAAAGGTTACAATGAAGTTCACTAATATGTGGAAAGAAAAAATTAAAGACTACAACTTTTCTTACAGTGGTTTAAAG
>JAZOTD010000008.1:0-11699 GCA_045657465.1 Clostridia bacterium
ATTAAAAAATCCAGAAAAATATAATAGTCTTAATGTTTCTACATCATGTGCTGCTGCAAAATATATATTTGTTACTGATCCTACAGGATATATTAAAGTGTGTAATCATTCTCCAGAAAGATTATGTAAGTGGGATGAAATTGAATCACTTAAAGAAAATGAAACATGGAATAGATATTTGTTAAGAGATTTTCTTCCTAAGATGTGTAAGAATTGTAAAAATAATGATAAGTGTGACGGTGGTTGTAGAGAATCTGCAAGGGTAAATTATGGAACAATTTCAGATATAGACCCTTGTTTTGCTTGTATATCTTCAAAAAACAAATAAAATTTAACCTATTTTAAATGCTTATATTTTCAGAGTTTGAGTCGTTTATGGTAGTTCACAGCCCACCAAAAACGACCAAGAAATTGGTCGTTTTTTTGTTGCAAAAATTATGTGGTGATGATTTTAGCTTTTGAAAAAGGGTATAATTCAGGTTTTTAATTTGAAATAAAGAATAATTTTCGTCAAAGTCTTAAATAATGTTGTATTTTGTGAATTTATGTTATAAAATAAAACTGATAAATTGTAATGTTTTGGAGGCATTAGATGGCTATTGAATTCGGCAATATCAATAAGATGACACGTGATAATTTTGAAACAGCTATCAATTATTATGAAGAAAAGCTCACAAAGATGCAAAGTGATGAGTCTATTGATGAAAACACAAAGAAATATTTTGTTGATTTATATACTGCAAGAATTAAAAAGCTTAAAACTTTGCTTAGAGATTTAGACAATGAAATTGTTGCTGCTAAATCGGTTGGTTATGTTAATGACAAAACCGCAACATTTGAAAGTTTAGGAAAGACCAAGTCAGACTCTGGCACAATGAGCACTATTTCTCAAGATCAAGAAAAATATGAAAGAGCACAGTTTTGGAGATTTGTTGGTGCAGTGTTGTTACCAATTGTGGGAACAATTCCGTTTATCAAGAAAATGATTAAAGCTAAAAAAGAATTCAAAGCTATTGAAAATGCAAAAGTTCAAGAAAATATTGATTTGGGCAAGTTGGTGCAAAGTGAAAGACGCCCATATGAGAAAAATCTTGGAAAGAAAGGTAATTTTTCAGAAGCTGAAAAACAAATTCTTCTTTCAAATCAGGCTGAAATTTCAAGACTTGAAGCAGCTTTGGAAGACGATAGTTTAAACCCAACAGAAAGAAAAAATCTTGTTGCAAAACTTGCAGACTTAAGAAAATATGCACAAGAAAACGGATATGAAATTGAAGATGGTGTTTTGGCTGACGAATCTTATGAAACTGCAAAAGATAAAGATGAAAGAAAGATAGGCGAGCTTTCTGGCGAGATTGAAGGTGTGACAGAAGATATTGAAAATCTTGTTGATGCACAAGAAAAGGTTCATAAACTTGAGGCACAGAAAAAAGAAGCCGAAAAACTTTTAGAAAAATATCCTGACAATGCCACTCTTCAAGAACTGGTTGACAATGCTGATGTTAAAATTGAAACCATTAAAGACAGCGCTCAATTGATTATTGATGAAGCTTCTACTGAAAAGATTAATGCATTAAACGCCGTTACTCTTGTGACTGGTGATGATGAATCAAAATATGAAGATTATAACAATGATATTCAAGAAATATATGAAAGCGATGCAGAATATGGAATGACACTTGCAAACGCCAAAGCGATTGCTGATGATATTGGTTTGGATGCACTTTCAATCGTGCAGGTTTCAAATGAATATAGTCGTTTAAAAACAGACAACGACGGCAAACTTAACAATGTTAGAAGAGAAAAAGAAAAAGCTTCTACAATTGAAAATCTGTTGGTTGAATCAGAAAATCTTTTGAAATTGTTTGAGCCGGGTGAACGTTTTGATATTGCCACATTGGGAGATGATCTTGCTGAAGAAGTTGTTAATGCTAGACAAGCACTTAATAAAGTTAATGCAAATCTTGAAAGGTTGGAAACTGAATTTGGAATTGTTCCTTCTGGTGATGGAGATGGTTTGAGATTAAGAAATGCAAAACAAAAATATGCAGTACTTAACAATGATGTGAGAGCAAAAGAAACAGCAGGTGAAGTTTTTGAGTTTAAACTTGAAGATGCAAAATCAAAAATTGAGGAGCTTAAAGCTGGTGTTGATGAAATGGCACTCGATGAGGCTAAAAGAATGTATTATGATATTGATGATTTACTTTATTCTGAAGGTTTAAGTGATTATTGTGATTCGGTTGGCAAAACAACTGAATATTTGAAACTCAACAGTGAATTGAACGATGTGTTTAATAATAAAATCAAGAATAGACAAATAAGACTAGAACGTGACATGAGCTTATTTAAATTAGAAGATAATGAAAACGCCGTTGATGTTGACATTGATTTTGATGATATTGAAGATGTGAAAAATTATAAAAACACTGTTCAACTAATATTTGATTCATTATCATCTGAAGATTTTCAAAAGGATCTTAACAAAGACACTTTGCAATATGTTCAAATGATTTGTCAAAAAGCAAGAATGAAGTTGGGTCAATGCGACGCGGTTATTAATGCTTATAATGAGGAAGAAGAACGCAAGAAGGCTGAAGAAAAAGCAAAAAGAGCGATAATTACAAGAAGACTTAATGATTATAAGAAAAGGTATTATGATAAATTGGAAGATCAATTTGGAACAATTTGTGATGCAACAGATGATCCAAGAGTTGCTGCGGTTGATAAGTTTATTGATAGCTCAAAGAGATTAAAACACTTGTTAGATACTGTGTATAGCCTTGCAGATGAAGGTGGTTTTGAAGATTTGAAAACAATTATTGAAGGGTATCAAAACGCTGTTAATGAATGGCTTAACAATGAAAGATTAAAAGGTATTTTGGAAATGAGTTAATAGGAGTTGGTTATGGGTAAGAAATTTTCTGAAGAAGAACTTTTAAGATTTAAACAAGCAGGGTTTTCAGCTGAAGAAATTGTGTTGTTTCAACATAATCCTGAATATGCTCCAACGCTTGAAGAATGTGACGCAATTGAACTTACAAACACTTTGGGTGATGCAATGAAGTTGATTCCTGAAGACAAGAAAGAGTTTTTTGGACTCATTGACAGAACTTATGGTGTTGCAATGACAAAAGCTACATCTCGTGAGGAACTTAGAGCAATGATTTTGAAGCTTGCACAAAAAGATTCAAAGCTTGCTATTCAGCTTGCCACATATTTGCAAATGCTTGATTTGGTTGCAGAAATTTAAATTTATTTAGGAGAAAAAATTATGAAACACATTGAAGTTGTTGCAGGTGTTATTGAACATGACGGAAAAATTTTGTGTATGGAAAGAGATCAAGGAAAATATGATTATGTTTCTTTCAAGTGGGAATTTCCTGGTGGTAAAATTGAAGTTGGTGAAACAAAAGAAGAAGCACTCAAGCGTGAGCTTCGTGAAGAAATGGAAATGGATGTTGAAATTAAAGGACATTTTTTAGATGTTTATCATGAATATCCAGACTTTACAATGAATATGTATTCTTTTGTTTGCGAAGCAAAAAGCAAAGAATTTAAGATGAATGTTCATCATGATTTTAAGTGGCTTGACAAGAGCGAACTTATGACACTTGATTGGGCTCCTGCAGATGTTCCAATCGTTGAAAAAGTTATTAAAGAACTTTAATGAAGCACTCTCATTCGAGAGTGTTTTTTATTTTGAAAGACGCTTTAATTGATTGTGCTTTTGTGTTGTTTTTTGTTAAAATGTAATTGTGGAGAATGTGTTATGAAAAAGATAACCTATGTTACAGGAAACTGGGCAAAGATTGAAAGTGCAAAACAATTTCTTGAACCGCTTGGTTTTGAAATCGAGAACATTAAAATGGAGACGGTTGAAATTCAGGCTGATACTGCGGCTGAAGTTGCGGTTTATTCTGCAAAGTATGCCAGTGAAAAGCTTGGCAAAGATGTTTTAAAAAACGATTCAGGACTCTATGTTGATGCTCTTGGTGGTTTTCCTGGACCATATACACATTATGTTGAAGATAAGCTTGGTGTTGATGGGTTGTTGAAACTTATGGAAGGTGAAACAAACAGAAAAGCAAAGTTTGTTGAAAGTTTTGCATATTGCAAAAAAGGCGAAGAACCAGTTGTGTTTGAAGGTATAACCTATGGAACAATTGCTCTTGAAAAATCAGGAACATATGGTTGGAGTTGGGACTTTATTTTTATTCCAGACGGGCAAACAAAAACGCTAGGGTGTTTTCCTGATGAAGAAAGGTGGAATCTTTGGAGCACTGACGGATTGAAAGCATTGGCTGAATATTTAAAAAATCAAGACTAATCAAAAAGGATAAAACATGAATAGAATTTATTGTGCAATTGGAAAAGTTGCAGAAGTGACACAGTTTATAGAAACAATATTGATTGATATATGTGAAAATAGTGAAATAATCAAAGAGTTTGGCAGACATCAAAAAATGACAAAAGATGATTACAATCAAATTTTAGATGATGTTAATTATTTAAAAGATAAAATGCAAACCATGACATTTGGTCAACTGATTGGCATTATTCATGAATCAAAGAGTTTGAGTTATGATGAAACCAGAGAGCTTAAAGAACTGCTTGAAAAACGTAATTATTTTGTGCATGAATATTTTAAATACACATCATATAAAGATGCAGATGAAAGCTTTATTCTTGAAGAGTTTTCTGCAATTAAAGAATATCTTGCAAAACTAAAAAAAGCCTTATCTAGGCTAGAACTTATAAAAAGTGGACAAGTTGATAGATTAAATTTTTTGAAAGGAAAAGCAGGGTTTTAATAGGAGTATATTATGGCTAAAAAACAAACAGGGTTGTTTGAAAAGTTTAAAAAAATTGAAAGTGAACTTTTGGCAGTTTTGAATGAAACAAAAACTGAAACAGATTTGTCTGGAACAAAACAAATTGTTAAGAGTGGACTTAAGCAATATGTTAAAAAAGTTCAAAAAGCGAGAAAGTTGTTTGATGAATATGAAGTGGTTGCTGCTGAAATTGAAAAGATAGCACACGATGAAGCTGAAGAAGTTTTACATGAGCACAAATCAATTGCTGATGAGGTTGTGGGTTTGAGAGAAACACATGAAGTCACAACAGAATATATTGATAAAATTGAAGCCACTGAAGGCGTTGTTAAGGTTGTTAAAAAGAAGAAAAATAAATTTTCTGCCAGAGAATTTTAACAGGTATTTTGTTTGCTAGAACAAAGAAGAAGATGTTATAATTAAATTAGGTGATTTAATGGAATATACTATTGAAGAGTTAGATGAAAAACTTAATAGATTGATTGAAATTCTGTGCGATGAGCAAGATATTGATATTGCAAAATTTGATCTTGCAAACATGGAACTCAGCGATAAAAGATTGGTGTTTAGGGGGCTTTCTAACCAAAGAAGACCATTTCCACTCACGTCTGAATTCATGCGTCTTCAGGATGAAATTTTGTCGTATGAAAGAGCGCATAAGCAGATTGTTGAAGTAAATAAACTTGCATATTCAAAAAACATGTGCATTTTTCAGGGTGATATAACCGCACTTAGAGTTGATGCGATTGTAAATGCGGGAAACCCGAAAATGCTTGGCAGTTTTGAGCCTTGTGATCCGTCTATTGATAATGTTATTATGTCGGCAGGTGGGCTTCAAATTAGACAAGAATTGAATTATTTGATGCAAAAACAAGGTCATGATGAGCCAAATGGAAAGGCAAAACTTACAAAAGGTTACAATTTGCCAGCAAGCTATATTATTCATACGGTTGGTCCAATGATTTTTGATAGGGTTTCATATCATGACAAGATTGACTTGATGAATTGCTACAAATCATGTTTGGAGCTTGCGGTTGTTAATGGTTTTAAAACAATTGCGTTTTGTTGTATTGCAACTGGGGTGTTTAGATTTCCTAGAGAACTTGCGTCTAAAATTGCTGTTAAAACTGTTTCTGATTGGCTCAAAGAACACAATAATCCAATCAAAGTTGTGTTCTGTGTTCACAATGATTTTGATAGAAAGCTTTATGAAGAAGCATTTGTTGAATATCAAATTAACTAAAAATTTAACAACTTATCATTTCGCTTTTGATTCTCGTATATATTTATGATAGAATCAAAGCATACCTAGGAGGGATATTATGAGCGTATTTTTTACTGATACCGATTGTGAAATGCATTATACTGATGCTGAAAGTTTAAATATGAAAGTTATTGGCATGCCATACACATTAAAAAATGAAGAGCATGTTTATGATTTTGGAAAAAACACAGACATTAAGAAGTTTTATGATGAAATGCGTGCGGGAGAAGTTGTTACGACATCTGCACTTAACACACAAGAATATTTAGATTATTTTGAACCGGTTTTAGCTGCTGGTGAAGATGTTTTGTATGTGCATTTTTCAAGAGAGCTTTCTGGAACTTTTAATCATATGCAGGCTGCAATTGATGAGTTAAAAGAAAAATATCCTGAAAGAAAGATTACTTGTTTTGACACAAGAAATATTTGTCTTGGTGCAGGAATTCAGGCTATAGAAGCTTGCAAATTGCATAATGCTGGTGCTAGTGATGAAGAAGTTGTTCAGTTTTTAACTGAATTTAAAGACAAAATTAGCATTTATTTCTATGTTGATAGTTTGCTTTATTTAAGACGAGGCGGCAGAATTTCAGCTGCTTCTGCTGTTTTTGGTTCGATGCTTAATATTAAACCAATTTTAAGCGTAAAAGATGGCAAATTGGAAAAACTTACAACTGTTAAGGGTTCAAGAAAGGCACTTGATTTTATGCTGTCAAAGTTTGAAGAAGAATATAATAATGATGATAAATATGAAGTGTTTATTTTGGACGCAGACAACAAGCAAGTTGCAGATGATTTTGCTGAAAGAGTTAGAACAAAAGGCGATAATGTTGCAATTAGAAGATTGTCAGTTGGTCCAGTTATTGGTGCACATTGTGGCCCTGGAACTGTGGGAATTATTTTTGTTAAAAAGTAAAAACTTAATTTTACAAAAGGAGCTAAAAAAGCTCCTTTTTATTTTTAAATTGTATGCTTTTTAATTGACTTGAATTTTTAGATTGGGTATCATAAAAGTGTATTTTGACCATCTTTGACTAAAATGGTTAATTGGAGGGATTATGGCTAATATTTCTGAAGCAATTGAGCAGTTTATTATTGCAACAATGGGGGAAAATGACACGGTTGATATTTCTCGAAATTCACTAGCTGAATATTTTTCATGTGCACCAAGTCAAATCAATTATGTGCTTGACACAAGATTTACAGTTGATCGTGGGTTTGTGAAAGAAAGCAAGCGCGGTGGCAGTGGATTTATTAAGATTTCAAAGCTTAAAAACACTGATGACAATGCATATTTAAACAGTTTGGTAATTGAAAGTATTGGTGAAGAACTGACTTTTAAGAGAATGAGTCAAATCTGTGACAAACTGGTTGCTGATTCAATTTTAACAGTAAATGAAAAAGTTTTAATTGAAGCGTCACTTTCAGAAGATTCACTTGCAATGCCATTTACGATTAAGGATAAAGTGAGGGCTAAGGCGTTTAAAAATATTTTGCTTCAGCTCATGATTAAAGGATAGTTATGTTTGATTTTGGTGGAAATAATTTAAATATGTTTGATGATTTTGGTGCAGATTCGTTTGCCCAAGATAAATCATGCCCAAAATGCGGAACATTGCTTTCATACTTCTTGAGAAGTGAAGTTGCTGGATGTGCAACATGTTACAAGGTATTTGAACAAGATATTCACTCAAAATTATTGAATAAACAAGGTTCAATTAACCATATTGGAAAAATATCTTCAAAACATTTTTCAAAAATTAAAATCAAGGAAAAGATTGAAGAGTTGGAACGTCAAAAAGAACAAGCTGCAGAAGAAGAGAATTATATTCTTGCTGAGTCATTAAAAAATCAAATCGACAAATTGAAAGGAGAACTTTAAATGAAAGATTATAGCTCTATTGTTGTTGAAAGCAAAGTTCGACTTCTTAGAAATTTGTCAGGGTTTCAATTCCCGTCAATGCTTGCCGGCGATGAAGGAATTAAGGTTTTAAACAAGCTTGCAGATGCAATTTTAAAAATTGATGATTCATTCAAACTTTACAAAGTGAAAACCTTGCCAGAATTAGATTTGAATGTTATGCACGAAAAGAATCTAATTTCAAGCAGACTTATGGATGCTGAAGGTTGGGGTGCTGTTGTTTTGTCCGATGATGAAAAACTTTCGATTATGATTAACGAAACTGACCATTTGTCACTAAATGCTGTAAGCAGTGGGTTGAATTTGATTGGTGTCTATGACAGAATTAATGAACTTGACAATCAGCTCTTGTCGAAACTTGACATTGCTTATGATGATTCAATTGGGTTTTTGACATCGAACTTGAATAATGTTGGAACGGGACTTAAAGCAAGTATAAAGTTGTTTTTGCCGGCATTAACAACTGCAAATAAGATTAAAGAAATTGCACACAGTCTTTCTTCACAAGGGTTTGATTTTAATGCGATTGCTGATGATGGAATTGAGAGTCAGGTATATACTTATATTTTGTCAAATGCCACAACAATTGGAAGAAAAGAAACTGACTATGTTGTGAAAGTTACGGAGTTTGCAATTAGAATTTGCGAAATGGAAATAAAAGCAAGAAATGACATGCTTTCTGCTGGAATTGTAGATGATGTTAAAGATAAGATATATAGAGCATGGGGAATTTTGACAAATTGTTTCAAATTGTCGGTTACTGAAGCTCAACAATTTTTGGGCGAACTAAAAATGGGCGTTGCGCTTGACTTTGTTAGATTTAAAGATGTTAACTTTATTGAGAATTTAATGATTGATGTTATGCCTTATTCACTAACAAAATTGTCAGGTTCAAAAGTAACCATGTCTGAAATAGATAAATATAGGGCTAAGTTTTTGGCTAATGTTTTAAAAACCAAAAGAATTAAATAGGAGAGATTATGGCTAACGAAACAGTGCTTAATAAGATAGCTTCAGATTCAATGAGTTTTGCTAAAATGCTTGGATCAAACAGGCTCGAAAGTGAGCATGTGCTTTATGCGATTTTGATGAACTCAAGTTCATATGCTTGCAAGATTTTGGTTGGTTTTGGGATTAATAAAGATGCCTACAAAAAGGTTATGTTATCATACCAAAAAAATAATCAAAATCAACAATCTAAAAATGTTGCAGTATCAAAACAAGTTTCACAAATTTTCGCAAAAACCAACCAATTAGTACAAAAAAACGTGTTAAAATCGCAAGAAAGTGAATATATTTTGCATTTATTGTTAAAAGATATAAACTGTGGAGCTGTTGAAATTTTAAGCAATAAATTCAAGATTGATGTTGAAAAAATAAGAACAAAACTTGCTGATTATTTGCAACTTAATGAACTTGAAAGAGAAGAAAATAAAACAAAGAAAGTTTTAAAAAATACTAGCAGGGCAAATGCCACATTGCCTGAGTCCCTTAAAGATTTAGGGTATGATTTAACTAAAAAAGTAGCATCAAAAGAAATGGCGAAGATTATTGGTAGAGATGCAGAAACTGAAAGAGTTATTGAAATCTTGTGCAGAAAAACAAAAAATAATCCTGTTTTAATTGGTGAGGCGGGAGTTGGAAAATCGTCAGTGGTTGAAGGCCTTGCACAAAGAATTTTAACAGGAGATGTTCCTGAAATTATTGCTAATAAAATCATTTTTTCATTAGATCTTGCATCGCTTATGGCCGGAACAAAGTTCCGTGGAAGCATGGAAGAAAAATTAAAAAATGCAATTTCAGCAATATTGGAAAATGATGATATTTTGGTGTTTATTGATGAAATTCATATGCTTGCCGAAGCTGGGGCGAAAGACGGTGAAATTTCTCCAGCTGACATTTTGAAACCATATCTTGCTCGTGGTGAACTTCATATGATTGGAGCGACTACACTTGATGAGTATAAAAAATACATTGAAAAAGATCCAGCACTTGAGAGAAGGTTTCAACCGGTTAATGTTGAAGAACCTTCAAAAGAAGATGCTGTTATGATTTTAAAAGGAATTAAATCATCATTTGAAAATTTTCATGGTGTAAAAATTTCAGATGATGCAATTGAATCTGCAGTTAATCTTTCAATTAGGTATATAACAAACAGATTTTTACCAGACAAAGCAATTGACCTTATTGATGAAGCGTGCAGCAAGGCAAAGGTTAATGCTAGTGCAGTGCCTGCTGAAGTGAAAGAAATAAATGGGCAAATTATTGTTTTGGAACAAGAAAAAGAAGAATGTAAAAAAACGCAAAATTACATAAAAGCCGATGAAATTAATAAAAAAATCGCTGTTTTAAACGAAAAAATTGATTTTATTAAAAACGAATTAATAAAAAAGACAGGCAATAGTTTTGCTGAAATTTCTAGTGATGATGTGAGAAAAGTTGTTTCTTCTTGGACGAAAATTCCTGTAAATAAACTATCTTCAAGTGAAAAAGAAAAATTGATGAATCTTGAAAATTTGATTGGCGAAAAGGTTATTGGTCAGCCAGAAGCGGTGTCAGTTGTTGCAAGTGCAATTAGAAGGTCTAGGGCAGACATAAATGACCCAAACAGACCTATTGGTTCATTCTTGTTTTTAGGACCAACCGGTGTTGGAAAAACAGAACTTACAAAAGCAGTTGCTGATGTTTTGTTTGATAGTGAAAATTCAATTATTAGGTTTGACATGAGTGAGTTTATGGAAAGTCATTCTGTTGCTAGACTCATTGGGGCTCCTCCTGGATATGTTGGACATGAAGATGGAGGAGAGCTTACTGAAGCGGTTAGAAAAAATCCTTATTCAATTGTCTTATTTGATGAGATTGAAAAAGCTCACCCTGACATATTCAATTTAATGCTTCAAATTTTTGATGAGGGAAGGCTTACTGATTCAAGTGGAAAGAAGGTGAACTTTAAAAACACACTTATTATTTTAACAAGCAACAATGGCGTGCAAGATTTGATTGCTAGAAGAAAATTTGAAAGAGAACACCCTGAACAGAAAAAGGTTTCAACCGATGAATTTTTGATGGATAAACTTCGTGACAAATTTAAGCCAGAACTCTTAAATAGAATTGATTCAGTTGTTATTTTTGACAGCTTAACTAAAGAAAGCTTGCTTAAGATTTCTGATTTAATGTTAAAGTCATTGCAAAAGAACTTGGACAGAACGAGAAAAATTGTGCTTGAAGTTTCAACAGCTGCTAGAAGTTTGATTTGTGACAAGGGTTATGATGAAGCATATGGCGCAAGACCGCTTAAGAGGGTTATTGACAAAGAGATTCGTGATCCGCTTGCAAACATGATTGTTTCAGGGTCTCTCGCGAATGGTTCGGCGGTGAAAGTTGATGCTGAAAATGGAAAATTTATTTTTCAAGTTTTGTGTTAGTTGAATAAAAAATCATTTTGAAATATATAAAAAGTTGTATATAATTAAAGTAGAACAAAGATGGAGGTAAAGATTATGAAAATTGAAATTGTTCAAAGAAATTATGTGGCAAAGGAAAAACTTACTGACCTTATCGACAAAAAAGTTCAAAAGTTTGAAAAGTATCTCGATGCTGGTGCAAATGCTAAAGTTGTTTTATCTAAAGCTGGCTCTCAAGAAAGATACAAAATGGAAGTTACTATTAAAGATAAAAACTTGTT
>JAZOTD010000009.1:0-28092 GCA_045657465.1 Clostridia bacterium
GAAAAAGTCTGCGTCTTTAGGGAGGTCTTTTACGCGGACGTATTTTTCACGATCAGAGGTGTATTGCACCGTTTCGCCCAAAATCTTGCGCACGTAATCGATATTCTCGTGTAAGGCGATCGGCGCGGGAAATTCGCCGCATGGAATAACTTCTTGCCATTCTTTGCGTTCGTATTTTTGCAAAAGTTCGGCGGCTTTATGCAAATGCGCAATCTCCATATACAGGTTTTCTTCCCAGAGATTTTTCACATACGGGTCAGTTTCCGTCATATAACACGACCAATACAAATAACATTCGCAATATTCGTGCCAAAGCAACATTTCCAACCACGTGGCGTTGGCGTCCATTAACGATTCGTACTGCGTAACGTGCTCTTCTTCAACAAGCGCGATTTCTTCGTACAGCCTACGCCCCATATCCGAACAAGCAAAGTTGGTAATATTCATATAATAGTTCATAGTTTGCTGCTCAGCACCTGTGATTATATGTGTTGCAAGCTTTGTAAATAAATCAGTGCAAGGACTGCATATAATATTATTCACTGCATCTCTTGGGTGTCTGTGTTCTGCAATTGTTGGTCTTCCAGGCATAATTTCAGTATATTCCTTTGTTATGGTTTGTGCTGAAACACCCTGCTCCATCTCCAAAAGATTTGCATAGCGATATAAATGGTCAAAGTCTTCAAGCAAAGCAAAATTAAGTGCATTTTTAACCTTTTGATCTTTCACATGCTTTGCCAATATTGCAGTAAGGTCAACTGCCAATTGTTCATATGCAATTGTCGTTTCAAGATTGCTTTCATCAATAGGCTTTAAACTCGAAATCATCTTTTGTTGTTGCTGTTCATGACGCCTAACCATTGCAATTTCTCGTCTAAGTTCATTGTTTGTGCAGTGTCTAGAAAATTGATGTAAAAACCAGTTTGATTCAAACTCGGTTCCATTCATTAAAATTACTCTTGTTTTCGTGTATGGTGAAGCTGTGTTTTTATCATAAGGCTTTAAATTAAGTTCTTTCCAGTTCTTATAAGTTCCATCAATTGCAATTGCATTTTCTTCTAAAAATGGGTTGATTTTTTTCATATATATTCTCCTTGTATAAATCTTAACCCCAAATACAATTTCTATTCACACACCCCACAAAACAATTTATGCAAAAGAAAAACACCTTCTCAGGTGTTTTGTTGTTTTTTATTTTTCTATTTCAGTGCTTGAGCCTTCACCTTGCGATTTTGCAACTTCTTCAGTTGATTCATCAACAGCTTTTGTTTCTTCTTGCTTAACTTCACCTTCAACCACAACTTGTTCTTTTTCTTCCATTTGAGTTTCTGGCTTAACTGTTACATTCACCTTGTTTTTGTCTTCAACAATAAGCATTGTTAAATCATATGTTCCTTGAACGCACAATATCGCACCAACAACAATCATCAATGTAACTTTTGATATAGCACATATTGAAAGCACAATCAATGTAATATTCGCAGCTAATAAAATGATTGAAACAACCAATAAATAAATCCAGTTTTTTATTTTTAATTCTTGCATTTTAACAGCTCTAATGATTCTCAAAAGCGAAACCACACCAATAATAATACCTATTGCAATCATAAAGAAAGCTCTTACAAAGATAATCAGCAATCCAATAAATATTGCGACAATACCTTTAAAAACAGCACTTCTTTGTTTTGAGTCTGAATCAACCAAGCAATAAACCACCAAATTAAACGCACCATAAATAATAAGTGCAAAACATATTGCCGTTTCAAAAAAACTCAACATTGTTTCAGAAACAACACAAAAGCAAACCCCTAATGCAATGCAAACAGAAGCTATAACATATGAAACAATTCGGTTTTGTGCCAATTTTTTCAAGTCCATAAAACATCTCCTATTTCAATTATATATCATAACAGCGAAAATTCAAAATAAAAAGCCAATTTTTTTGCAAAACAAAAAGAGCCACAATCGGCTCTTTTTTATTATTTTATGCTCTAGCACAACCGTCAACAGATAAAATTTCGCCAGTAACATAACTTGCGTTATCACTAGCAAGATACAAAAACGCATTTGCAACATCTTCTGGAGTTCCAATTCTACCAAGAGGAATTGTCTTTTTGATGCCTTCTCTCATTTCTTCTGGAAGATTTGCAACCATATCAGTATCTGTAACACCAGGAGCAACTGCATTAACACGGATCTTATCACAAGCGAGCTCTCTTGCCAATGATTTTGTAAGTCCGTTAACGGCAAATTTTGATGTTGGATAAGCACATCCAGCAGGTTGACCATAAATAGATACCATTGATGAAGTGTTAATGATAACACCGCCACCATTTGCCTTCATAATTGGAGCGACTGCACGAATTCCATAGAACACAGAATTAACATTGAGCATAATCACCTTATCAAATTCAGCCGGCTCGTAGTTATAAATACTCTCTCTAGCAGAAACACCAGCATTGTTAACCAAAATATCAACCTTTCCATATTTTTTTGCAACTGCATTAACTGCAGCTTCAACAGCCTTATAGTCTGCAAGATTTGGCCACATACCATCAACTTTATATTTTTTGTTAATACTCTTTAGCTCAGCAAGTGCCTTATTCACAGACTCTTCTCTTGAGCCCCAAAGCACAACACTTGCGCCGTTGTCAAGATAACTCTTAACGATAGCAAGCCCAATTCCACGAGTTCCACCGGTTACGATAGCAACTTTTCCTTTTAACATAAAAGTCTCCTTTTTTACATTAATTCTATATTTTTTGTTATTTTTTATATATTTTTTAACATTTTATTCTTATTATTTGCGTTTTTTGTTTTGCAAGAATTCATCAATTGCTTGACCAGCAACCTTTCCTGCACCCATTGCTGAAATAACAGTTGCAGCACCTGTAACAGCGTCACCACCAGCATAAACCCCAGTTTTTGAAGTTGCACCAGTGTTTTCTTCAACAATAATTCCACCATGCTTGTTAACTTCCAAGCCCTTTGTTGTTGCTTTGATGAGTGGGTTTGGAGAAGTTCCAATAGACATAATAACCGTGTCAACATCCAAAACGAACTCACTGCCCTTAACTTCAATAGGTCTTCTTCTGCCTTGTTCATCAGGCTCACCAAGTTCCATTTTGATACATTTGATGCCACAAACAATACCATTTTTAGGGTCACGTCTGTCATCTTTATTCATATAACCAAGCACTTCAACTGGATTGTTCAAAAGTCTAAAATCAATACCTTCTTCAATAGCATGTTCAACTTCTTCTTTTCTTGCAGGAAGTTCTTCCATTGAACGACGATAAATAATATAAACTTTTTCTGCACCAAGTCTAAGAGCGGTTCTAGCAGCGTCCATAGCAACGTTTCCGCCACCAACAACTGCAACCTTTCCACCTTTCATAATTGGAGTAGTTGGACATTTTTCATAAGACTTCATCAAATTGCTTCTGGTTAAAAATTCATTTGCTGAATAAACACCATTAAGTTGTTCACCAGGAATACCCATAAATCTAGGAAGTCCCGCACCAGAACCAACAAACACCGCTTCATAGCCCATTTCAAAAAGCTCATCAATTGTGATTGTTTTGCCAATAACAATGTTAGTTTCAACCTTAACGCCCATAGCCTTCAAGTTGTCAACTTCTTTTTGAACAATCTTCTTTGGAAGTCTAAATTCAGGAATACCATAAACAAGCACACCGCCTGCTTTGTGAAGTGCTTCATAAATGGTTACGTCATAACCTTTTTTTGCAAGGTCACCAGCGCATGTAAGCCCTGATGGACCAGAACCAACAATCGCAACCTTGATTCCGTTGCTCTTTGCACATTTTGTTGGTTTTGCTGAATGAGCATTGTGCCAGTCAGCAACAAATCTTTCAAGTCTGCCAATACCAACAGGTTCGCCTTTAAGCCCCCTAACACACTTTGCTTCGCATTGTGTTTCTTGTGGACAAACTCTTCCGCAAACAGCAGGAAGACTTGATGTTTGAGATATAATTTGATAAGCTCCTTCAAAATCTCCTTCTTTTATCTTCGCAATAAATTCAGGAATATGAATTTTAACTGGACAACCGCTAACGCAAGGCATATGCACACAGTTTAAACATCTCTTTGCTTCATCAATTGCAATTGCCTCTTCATAACCAAGAGCAACTTCATCAAAATTGTGAGCTCTCTTTTTTGGGTCTTGAACAGGCATTTCATTTTTTGTTAATGACATATTAGGAATTTGAGGCATAATTATTTAACCTCCTTTTTAAATAAATTGCAGGTTTCTTCATGAGCGTGTCTTTCGAAGTCACGATACATTCCACCTCTCCACATCGCTTCATCAAAATCAACCAAATAACCATCAAAATCAGGCCCGTCAACACATGCAAACTTGGTTTCTCCACCAACGGTGAGTCTGCAACCACCACACATGCCAGTTCCATCAATCATGATAGGGTTCATTGAAACTGTGCAAGGAATATTATATTTCTTTGCGGTTTCAACAACAAATTTCATCATCACGAGTGGTCCAATAGCAATGATTTTGTCAAACTTTTTGCCAGTCGACAAAATTTGTTCAAGTGGAACGCACACATTACCTTGATTGCCATAACTTCCATCGTCAGTCATAAGCACAAAGTCGTTTGAGCATTTTCTAAACTCATCTTCTAAAATCACAAGGTCTTTATTTCTAAAACCAACAATGTTTGTAACTTTTGTTTTTTGACCAAACAACTTTTGAGCTATAGGGAGTGCAATCGCGCAGCCAACACCACCACCAACAACACAAACTTCTTTCAAACCTTCAGTTTCTGTTGCAACACCAAGTGGACCAACAAAGTCTTGAATAAATTCTCCTTCATTTTTGTGACCCAAAAGTTCAGTCGTTGCACCAACAATTTGGAATATGATTTTCACGGTTCCTTTTTTTCTATCAAAGCCAGCCACAGTTAGCGGAATTCTTTCACCAGCATCATCAACTCTTAAAATAATAAATTGACCAGCATCCGCTTTTTTTGCAACAAATGGCGCTTCAATATCCATTTCGCAGACTGTTGGATTTAAATATTTTTTCTTAACAATCTTAAACATAACAAAGCTCCTTTTATTTGTTAATTTTATCCTATCACAATTAAATTATTTTTCAAAATAAATTATTTAATAATTTAATTTTAGTATTTTATGCACTAAAATTAGACAACCACACAAAGCCTGTGATAAAATCTATCTAGGAGAACAGTATGAAAACAATCGTCATTAGCGGAAAGAGTGGTTCAGGAAAATCATATATCGCAAACTTGCTTGCAAAAAAACTAAACTGCAAGGTTTTTGACCTTGACCAAATTTCTCATCAAACACTAACTCTTGAAAATGTCAAAGACTTTGTTAGACGCACTTTTTCAACAGAGGTTTTTGAAAACAACACCATTATCACAAAAAAACTTGGCAAACTTGCTTTTTTTGAACCAGAAAAACTCAAAGAATTAAATGACCTTTGCCATGAAGAAATGGTTAAAATCATTGACAAAAAATTAACCGAACTTGATGACGAATATGTCATTTTAGACTATTTGCTCTTGCCAAAAATGAAATATTTTAAAACCGCATTTTTTAAAATCTTGGTTAAGACAGACGATGAAGTTAGAAAAACCAGAATTTTATCTCGTGACAACATCACAAGCGAATATTTTGACGCAAGAGAATCAAACTCAATAACTTTTAGTGACAACGACTTCGACTTTGTTGCTGACGGCTCATCAAATGTTGATATTGAAAAACTCGCAAAACAAATTATCAAAAAATCGCAAAAATAAGAAAAAATATTAAAAAATATATTTAAATTCTTAAATAAATATGCTAAAATGCATTTCGTAAGGAGAAATTTATGCTTAGAAAAACCGCTATTGTCACAGGCGCATTTGGAGATATTGGCAAAGCCACAGCTGAAAAATTTGCTCAAAACGGCTACAACCTTGCCCTAACCTATCTCAATTCGTTTGATGCTGAATTTATTTCAAAATTAAAAACTTATGGCATTGAAGTTTTTGCAATGCATTGTGACCAAAACAGTGAAAGTGAAATCGTCAATTTCGTCAACTGTGCATTCAAAGAATTTGAATATATAACAGCCTTTGTAGCTTGTGCAGGCAAGGCTGAACCAACCGAAATGTTAATTGACAAATCGACTGAACTTATTGACAGCATCATTCAAACAAACCTTCGTGGCACAATCTTGTTTAACAAAGAAGTTATTAAACATTTCATGAATCAAAAACATGGCACTGTTGTCAATGTTTCGTCAATTTATGGCATCTCTGGCGGAAGTCTTGAATCTGTTTACTCTGCATGTAAGGCAGGCATTATTGGTTTCACAAAATCTCTTGCTGTTGAGTGTGCACCATTCGTGAGAGTGAATGCAATTGCACCAGGTTGTATTGAAACAAAAATGACAAGCAACCTTTCAACAGTAGACAAACAATGTGTGGTTGACAGCACCCCACTCGACAGACTTGGAACCCCTGCAGATGTTGCAGATGCAATCTATTTTCTTGCAAGTGACGACAGCAAATTCATCACTGGCGAAGTGCTTTCAGTGACCGGTGGCGTCGTAAGATATTAATCAACTTTTTCAAAGTTAAATTGTAAAAAAATAAAACACAATTAAATTTCTTTGCATTTTAAGAAAAAATTAAAATAAAAAAGAGTTCGAATTTCGAACTCTTTTTTGCTTTATGAAACTCTAACATATTCTCCACTAATGTCAGCAATACCATTCTTTTGCAAATTAATTTTATTGACTTTTTTTGTTAAATCAAGCCCTGTTACATCATTAAAATATTTTCCATAACTTGTTTCACCAATGTATTGATTAAATACAAGAGTGTTTGATTGTTCATAATAATTAATAATTCCCGACTTTGTACCAGTTTTTGTTGAGGTTAGTGTAAATCTAATAAGTCCAATATCATTATAAATGGCAATTGTTGCACCTGAAGAATGTTCAAATGTTCCAATATAATATGGCAATGTCCATTTCTCAAGTGTTGCATATTCACTTTCATCTTCATTTATAAATGTAATTTCATTATCGCCAGATTGTCTTTGAATTTTATAAGTTTTTTCAAGGTCTTCATATTCAACAAACCAAACTGAATCTTGCATATAAACTCTTCCGTTATGAAGCACACCATCAAATCTTGATTTTAGAACAAGTTCAACAAACCCATTTTCTGTTGTTTTTGCAAGCTCACCATATTCATCGCCATCAGCTGAACGCCATGCAAACAACCACTCTTCACCAACACATGCCAAGAAACAATCATCTGGAGCAATCATAAGTCTTGAAACAATGGTGGCATCTTTATAATTGTCATCGCCCAAAATTGTAGTTTCAACATAATATGTGCCCATATTCTTTGGTGCAAGCCCCGAAGCAGTTGCCCCACTTGCAGTTGTCGTTTTGATTTTCTTTGAATAGTTTGTGTAATAAACAAATGTCACTTTATCAGTTAAATCAAAATCTTCTCCGTCAACATCTTTTGATTCAACATATGAAAGTGGAATGTTGACATTGTTTTCAGATAACACTGCATAAGTATATTTCACATTTGCGACTTGTTCTGCTTTTGCAATAGAAACTGTAAGTTCACCACTTGCGTCTTTATAGTTATCTTCTGCAACAATATAATAATAAATCTTATATTCACCAGCATTGACATATTCAATCAATTCTGGCTGACCTAGAGTTGCATAATTTTCTTTTGTTAAAGGTTCTGTTGAATAATAAATGTTTGTAGAATGCTCGGCTGAAACACTTGCCGTTTGAGCATTTCCATCATAAACACCCTCAAATTCTTCTCTTGAAACACTAAGTTCTTGTTCACTTATCACAAATGTTAGATATAAAACTTCAGTGTCTGCATTGTTCCATTTCACATTATCAATATCTGTTATTGTGCATTTTACTTGATAAGTACCTGCATCTGTATAAGTGTTTTCAGTAACTGTATAATATTTTGAATAAGCAGTTTGTCTAATAACTGCTGTTTGTGGTTCACCATTATAAACATAAGTTCCAACAATTTGTGGATTGTTAAGCCCAATCTTTTCCATAGTGATTGCTAGTTCGATTGTTACATCCTCATAGGTTACAAACACTTTGGTGTCAGCCATTGTAAATGATTCACCATTTTCATAACCAACAGTCCAACCACTTGTGACATCTTGAACCTTTCCACCATCATATGTAGCTGTTAAAACCATTCCTGCAAGATTTGTTGTTCTATAAGGATTAAACGTTGTTGTTTCTGGATTTGTTTTAATCTCCAAACTCACAACCTTTTGTTCAACAGCATTAAGTGTGATATTTCCAAACACGGTTTTAAAACTTGTTTGATTTTCAGGAACAAACTTCCATTTGCAAACATTTTCACCTGTCACCAACACAGTGTCTGGCAAAACCCATTCAATTGTTCCTGTTGTTGAACCTGCACTTAGTCCAAGTTGAACACTCGAAAGTTTATTTTCTGCATAAACTTTTTCATTTACAACACTCACACCAACTACTGGATCATTATAACCATCAAGACCAACAATTGTCACACTTCCTGTTTTTTCAAAGTATGTTTTTTTGTCTGCTGGAACAAACTTCCATTCACACTTATTGTCACCAGCTGAAAGTTCTTTAGATGGGGTTTTCCAAGTCACTGTGCCTTCAGTTGAACCGTCACCAAGCGAAATTTCAATGCTTGACAATTTGTCACCCACATAAAAATCTCTCTGTTCAACCACAACTGAAACAGTTGGATTCACCCTTGTTTCTTCTGGAGTTTCATCTTTGTCTTTGCAACCAACAAACACACATGCTGAAATGATTGCTAGCATACCAAAAAATAGGTTTCTAAATTTAAATTTCATAAATCTTACCTTTTGTAATTAATATAAGCATATTATAAAAAAAATATCAAAAAATATCAAACAAACTTTGCTTATAAAAAAAAATAATTGCAAGCACATTCTTTATATGATAAAATTTAATTATAAACAAACTTTCGAGGCAAATTATGAACGTTATAGTTAGACATGCCCTTCCAAGTGAAGCAATACAAACAACAATTATTAGACGAGATAGCTGGCTTTCTGCATATAGCCATATTTTTTCTAAGGACGAAATTATTAAACACTTTGCACAAAAGATTGGAAATCCAAAATATAAAAACGAAACAAAAAAAATTATTTTAGACAAGAAAATGCATGTCGCCACTGTTGACGGCAAGCTAGCCGCAATGATGGTTATTGATAAAATCAAACCACACATGACAAAAATAGAAGTTCATGCCATTTATGTGTCTCCAGATTATCAACGTCATGGACTTGGAAAAACTCTAATAAACAAAGCTATTGAAATTGCAAAAGCAAACAACATTTCACTTCTCAATTGGTTTGCATTAAAAGATAATGTTATTGGAAACAATTTCTATCAAAAACTTGGTGGAAAAATCGTTTCGCAAAAAACCAACACCCTTTGCGGAAAAGAAGTCGAACTGGTTGAATACAATCTCAAGATTTAAGGAGATTCTATGGAAAACGAATTATATTTAAAATTTCCCACGATTGAAGATGAACAAAATGTTCTTGATTTTAAAACCGCTTTTTTAAAAACCAGCCAAACAATCGCAGGTTCTGGTTCTCTTGAAAAATATGACACATATTCTGCATGGCTTGAAAAAACAATAAATAGTTTAGATGAAAAAACTGTTGGCGAAGGCAAAGTTCCCGCAACTCAATATTTAACATATAGAAAAGCTGACAACAAACTTGTTGGAATGATTCAACTCCGTCATCATATCAACCACGATTATTTATCTGTATTTGGCGGACACATTGGTGACTGCATTCATCCAGATGAACGAAACAAGGGATACGCTGCAAAGCAAATCAAACTCTGCCTTGAAAAAGCCCAAGAAAAAAAGATTAACAAGGTTCTGCTTACCTGTGTCGAAGGCAACATTGCTTCTGAAAAATCAATTCTAAAAGCTGGTGGCGTTTTTGATGGAATTGTAACAAAAGATGACGGCACAAACTTTAAGCGTTTTTGGATTTATCTTGATGACACCAGACCAATTCTTGAAACAAAACGTTTAATTTTGAGAAATTATCAAATCACCGACCTTGAAGATTACTTTAAATATGTTTCAAATCCAAATGTCGGTCCACGTTGCGGTTGGCAGCCATACACAGAAAAACAAAGTGCAAAAGAACGCCTTTATGTTGAAATGTCTAAACTTCATCAATTTGCAATAGTTTTAAAGTCTCAAAATAAGGTTATCGGTTCAATTGAACTTATGAACACAAAAACTCAACGCTACCCAGACATCGATGTCGAACCAAACTCAAAAGAAATCGGCTTTATGCTTGCAGAAGAATTTTGGGGACAAGGCATTATGCCAGAAGCCACTAAAGCCGTGATGAAATATGCATTTGAAACTCTAAACGTTCCTGCAATATACATTTCACATGCTGAAAAAAATTTACAAAGTGGCAGAGTTCAAGAAAAACTAGGATTCAAAATCATTGGCAAACTAGAAAACTACCGCAATTGGACAGACGGACTTCCAACGGCTTCAATAATGAGAAAAATGACCAAAACCGAATGGCTTGCTCAAAAATAACAAACTAAACAAATTATACAACCAAACCAGCATTCACTATTGACAAACCATTTTTATTCACACTATAATAAAACTAACAAAGGAGATATAATCTATGAGCGACATTTTAAAAGTTTATGAAACCGAAGTTGCGTGGAGTTTTTTGGAAAATACACAAGCTGGATATAATAGAGGAAATTATTCTACTGTTTTAATTCTTCTTGATGATTATAGTTTGATGGGAATCACAAAACTAAATCAAAAAATACAAGCATTTTTATTAGGGACATGCATTCCAGATGTCGGGATTTTATTTACCGCTTTAAATTTAGAAAATAAAAACACACCACCTATAACATACACCGCATCAAAACAACTAGATGGTAGTCCAGATACATATTATGGATTAATTCAATTTAATTACCCACAAGGTGACAAAAGTGCAGGCTTGTGTGCAATTAGGGCCATCCCAAAACATATGTCATCATATGATTTAGATAATTATATTGATGAAATCGCATCCGTTCAAGATATGTTAGATAACGACCGATCAAGTTTTGTCGCATCATATTATAATAAATTAATGTCTGAAGAATCACTTGTAAACAGTATGCACACTATAGGCCGACATGCCAATGAATTTAGAACGCAACCTTTAGATAAAAGTTTCAAACGAATTGAAACATTGTTTACAAAATAAACACAAGATAGGGCACTCCCCTATCTTTTTTCTTTGTTACATAACCTTTTTCAATAACCACAAGAGCAAATTTTAAATAAAATTTATAATGTGATATATTCTGCACAAATTATTTTTTGTGCAGTTTTTTGCTTGACACAATTTTGTAATCGCAGAAAAAACCTAAAATTACGGTGCATTTTTATTTGACCAAATTTGACCAAATTGTTAATAACTCTGCAAATGCTTATTTTATCGCAATTTCACAAAATTTCGTTTTTGTGAGCAGTTTTTTTGAAAAATTTTTATTTTTGTATATTTTAAACAAAAACACAAGAACTTGTTATGCTAACTTTGACAAAAACACAAGATATTGTATTATGGAAAGCGAAATTGGACCACAATATCTTGTAGTAAAGATGTCGTGATTCAACAAAACACTCAAGGAGAAAGGTCGTATGAAAATTATTAAAAGAAGTGGTGAAGAACAAGAATTCGATTTAAGCAAGATTATTTGCGCCGTTAACAAAGCTAACGTGACAGTAAAAGAATCTTTAAGACTTTCAGACGAACAATTGGTTGACATTGCTGAAAACATTGAGAGAAGATGCAAAAAAATTAAGAGGGCATTAAGCGTTGAAGAAATTCAAGATTTGGTTGAACACCAAATTATGCAAATGGGTGCTTTTGATGTGGCTAAAAACTATATCACATATCGTTATCAAAGAGCACTCAACAGACAAAACAACACAACTGATAAACAAATTTTGTCTCTTATTGATTGCAACAACGAAGAAGTTAAGCAAGAGAACTCAAACAAAAACCCAACCATTAACTCTGTTCAAAGAGACTATATGGCAGGTGAAGTTTCAAAAGACCTTTGCAAACGTTTCTTGGTTCCAGAAGATGTAATGAAAGCACACGATGAAGGTTTGCTTCACTTTCATGACGCAGACTACTTTGCACAAAGAATGCACAACTGTGACCTTGTAAACCTTGAAGACATGCTTCAAAATGGAACCGTTATTTCAGGCACAATGATTGAAAAACCACATTCATTCTCAACAGCCTGCAACATTGCAACTCAAATCATTGCACAAGTTGCTTCAAACCAATATGGTGGTCAAAGCATCACACTCACCCACCTTGCTCCATTTGTAGACATTTCTAGAAAGAAAATTAGAAGAAAAACCGAAGCTGAATTCAAAGAACTTGGCATCGAAGTTTCTGAAGACCAAATTTCTCAAATTGTTGAAAGTAAAGTTAGAGACGAAATCAATAAAGGTATTCAAACTATTCAATACCAAGTTGTAACTTTGATGACAACAAACGGACAAGCTCCTTTCATTACTGTGTTTATGTATTTAGGCGAAGCTAAAAATGAACAAGAAAAGAAAGACCTTGCAATGATGATTGAAGAAACCTTAACTCAAAGAATTCAAGGCGTTAAAAACCAAAAAGGAATCTACATCACACCTGCATTCCCAAAACTTATTTATGTTCTTGAAGAACAAAACATTCATGAAGATAGTCCTTATTTCTACCTTACTGAACTTGCTGCAAAATGTACTGCAAAACGTATGGTTCCTGACTATATCTCAGAAAAGAAAATGCTTGAACTCAAAGTTGACAAAAATGGTGACGGCCACTGCTACACCTGCATGGGTTGCAGAAGTTTCTTGACACCATATGTTGACGAAAATGGCAAACCAAAATATTATGGCAGATTCAACCAAGGCGTTGTAACTGTAAACCTTATCGACATTGCCCTTTCTTCTAAAAAAGACATGAAGAAATTCTGGGAAATCTTTGATGAAAGAATGGAACTTTGTCACAAAGGTCTTCAATGTAGACATGAAAGACTCACAGGAACTCTTTCTGACGCAGCCCCAATTTTGTGGCAATTCGGTGCACTTGCAAGACTTAAACCAGGCGAAAAAATCGACAAACTCTTACATGGTGGCTATTCAACAATTTCTCTTGGATATGCTGGCTTGTGGGAAACTGTATATTATCTTTCAGGCAAAAAACTTACTGAGCCAGAAGGCAAAGCACTTGGCCTTGAAATCATGCAAAAACTTAATGAATACACCAAAAAGTGGAAAGCTGCAGAAAATATTGATTATTCTCTTTATGGCACACCACTTGAATCAACAACATACAAATTTGCAAAATGCTTGCAAAAGAGATTTGGCATGGTTGAAGGTGTAACTGACAAAAACTATATCACAAACAGCTATCACGTTCACGTAACTGAACCAATCGATGCGTTTGCAAAACTAAAGCTTGAAAGTGAATTCCAAGCACTTAGCCCAGGTGGAGCTATTTCTTATGTAGAAGTTCCAAATATGCAAAACAACATTCCTGCAGTTATTGAAGTTATGAAATTTATCTATGACAACATCATGTATGCCGAACTCAACACAAAGAGCGACTATTGCATGTGCTGTGGATATGATGGAGAAATTCAAATTCACGAAGATGACGGCGGAAAACTTATTTGGAAATGCCCTAACTGCGGAAACCTTGACCAAACAAAAATGAACGTTGCAAGAAGAACTTGCGGTTATATCGGTTCACAATTCTGGAACCAAGGCAGAACTCAAGAGATTAGAGAAAGAGTTTTGCACCTATAATTTAAAGGAGATGCATCATGAACTACGCAAACATCAAAGACACTGACATAGCAAACGGCGAAGGCGTAAGAGTTTCTTTGTTTGTTTCTGGTTGCACGCATCATTGCAAAAATTGTTTCAACCCTGAAACTTGGGACTTTTGTTATGGCAAACCTTTCACACAAGAAGTTGAAGACACTATTTTAAAAATGATTGAACCATCATACATAAAAGGTTTAACACTTCTTGGTGGTGAACCTATGGAACCAAAAAACCAAGTTGCCCTACTTCCGTTTATTAAAAGATTTAGAGAAAAATTTGGTAATTCAAAAACTATTTGGTGTTACACAGGTTTTGTTTATGACAAAGACCTTCTCTCTGGTGGCAGAGCCCACACAGAAGCAACTGACGAACTTATGCAAAACATAGACGTTTTAGTTGACGGACCTTTTATTGAAGCATTAAAAAACATAACGCTTAAGTTTAGAGGTTCATCAAACCAACGAATTATTGACATGCCAGAAACTTTAAAAACCGGCAACGTCACAATAAAAATGAATTAAAACAAAAACACTTGGAAAATCTCCAAGTGTTTTTTTATAAATGAAATTTAATTTTCATAGAAATAATACATATATTCAACTAATCAAACCAACTTGGTCAACCTTATCTAAACATGATATAATAATTTTGTACCAAAAAGGAGAATATATATGATTTCAGATTTTATTAACATACTAGGTGAAGACAAATCAACAAATGCTGTCTTTCTTCAAGCCACATCTGGTTCAATTGTTTTAGATGGTATTCCATCGGCAATTAATTTGTTGCAAGCTTCAAAAAAATATAAAATTGCTCACTTTAGAGACTATATTGGACATATCATGACTTTCGACAAAACAGACAATGTAGAAACCGCAATTATCAAATGGGAAAACATGCTTAGAAATGGAGCACCAGAATCACAAGTTGATTTTGACTCTGCTGAAGAATTGCAATATCAAAACGTTTGGGCGCACATTTAGACTAATTGTTAAAGGAGAAATGTATGACAAAAATAGATTTTATAAACATTCTTGGTGAAGACCATGGCCAAAAAGAAACATTTGTTAAGGAGAAATTTATGATTAGTGATTATATCGATGTTTTAGGAGAAGACAAAAGCACCAATGCTGTATTTGTTCAAGCAAAAAATGGATCAATGACATTAGATGTCATTCCTGCAGCTCTTGGTTATTTAAAACTCCATGCAAGATACGACCTGTTGCATCTTCAAGATTATTTTGGATATATCATTACCATGAATCAAGATTCAAATATTCGAACAGCTGTTTGCGATTGGGAAAATTCGAGAGAAGAAAAAGCACCTGAACAAATTGCTGTTGCAACTGCTGAAGCTGCTCAACCATCTCAAATTTAAACACTTGAAATTTATCAAGTGTTTTTTTTGTGCAAAGTTTTGTTAAAAATATTCCTTTTTGCGTTTTTTATGTTATAATCTGCTTATGGAAAACGAAATTTTAAACAAGGTTGAAGAAAGCATTAGAAAAAAATTCCACAAGCAACTCTTCTCCACTTTCGCAAAAGCAATCAATGAATATGAACTCTTGTCACCAAACGACAAGGTTGCGGTTTGCATTTCTGGTGGAAAAGATTCAATGCTTATGGCAAAACTTTTTCAGGAACTAAAAAAACACAACAAGTTTGATTTTGAACTAGTGTTTTTGGTTATGGACCCAGGCTATAACCCTGAAAACCGAAAGCAAATAGAAAACAATGCAAAAATATTAAATGTCCCTATACAAATTTTTGAAAGCAACATTTTTGATAGCGTGCTTAACATTGACAAATCACCATGCTACATTTGTGCCAGAATGCGTCGCGGACATCTTTATGCAAAAGCAAAAGAACTTGGTTGCAACAAGATTGCTCTTGGTCATCACTATGATGATGTTATTGAAACAATTTTAATGGGTATGCTTTATGGTGCACAAGTTCAAACAATGATGCCAAAACTTCACAGCACCAACTTTGAAGGCATGCAGCTTATTCGACCAATGTATCTCATTCGCGAAAAAGATATTATTGCATGGCGTGATTACAACAACCTAACCTTCTTGCAATGTGCTTGCAAGTTTACTGAAACAATAAAAATCGAACAAGAAAATGCTGATAAAATTAGTTCAAAACGACAAAAAGTAAAACAGCTTATCGCCGAACTTAAAAAAGACGACCCACAAATTGAATATAACATCTTTAGAAGCGTTGAAAATGTCAACCTTTCAACAATAATTGAATATAAAGACAAAGACGGAATTTCTCACAACTTTAAAGACGATTATGACAAAAAATAAAACACTCAAAATTGAGTGTTTTTTATTTTTCCAAGATTTTTGAAAAAATCTCATGAAGTTCAGGAAATTGCTTTTTGATTATGATTGGTCTGCCTTCGGCATTTGTAAAACAATGCTCACTTTTTGCAAGAAAAACAATATCGTTTGTTTTTGAGTTTATTATTTTATATTCATAGACAAATTTAACACCAGAATATTCTTTAAACTCAACAAACACATCAATCTCGTCACCAAACCTGCATGGCGTCTTATAATCACATTCAAGAGCAACGACTGGCGAAATAACACCCATTTCTTCCATCTTGTCATATCCAAGATTAATGCTGTCAAGATAAGCCACCCTTGCTTCTTCCATAAACCTTATATAATTTGAATGATGAACAATGCCCATTTTGTCAGTTTCATAATAATTAATTTTTCTTTTATAAACAAAACTATTTTGCATTATTTTTTCTCCTTTAAACAAAATAATAATAACACACCCCAATCACTTTCTAAAACAAATTTTGACTACCACTTTAATTTAATTGTAAACACAAAAATATTTTGATAAAATATCATTATAAAATATCTTTAAAAAGGATTAATTTATGAAAAAAATATTCAGTTATTTATTTGCATTATGTTTGGTTTTGCCTTGTGCATTTATGCTCACAGGTTGCAAAAAAATCAAATCATACGCATTTTATTTAGATGACAAAGTTATTGAAAACTCAACTCTAAACTACAAATATGGCGATGACATCGAAGATGTTTTAGATGATGTTGAACTTGTAATCAAAGCAAAAAAAGAAACTCTTGACTATGACCTTGATGACATCAATTTCACTTTGAAATATGATGACTTTTCAACCACAACAACTCTTAACACCATTCCAACTGAATGGAATGCGGGCACATACACCTTTGAGTGCACAGTTGAAACAAAATATGGCACAGTTGAAACATCTCTCGTTTTGAACATTGCTCAAGTTGCAAGCACTGCATCATATACATTTGAAATTAACGAAAGCCAAACCGAAACAGAGTGGGAATATGATCGCAGTCCTCTTCTTGGTAACGACCCTATCTTAAACATTTCACGTGCTGGTGCAGACCCTGAAGACGAAACAGTTTATGAATATAAAACATATTACCTTTCTTCAAGCAAATACACTTCATTTAATCAAATTACAAAAAACACAGAAAAAATTAAATATCTCAAAAACAATGCAAAACTTTACACTGGAAGTTATGGACTCGTTCCAAACACATACTATCTTGTGGCTGTTGTAGATAATGGACAAAACCACATTGACACTTGCACAAACGCAGTTAAATGCACTGTAACAAGAGAATCTTTAGACCTTTCACATCTCGTGTTTAATATGGATTACACTTTCAATCTAAACACATTAAATGGAGATTATATAACTCTCGACCAAGTAGTCGAAGAAATCGGCATGCCAACGCTTATGGACTTTGACGGAGATATTATTTGGAATGAAGACTACTCAGATTTGCAAATCAAATATTCAAGCACAACACCAACAGTTGATTTAAGGGTAAAACTTGTTCCAAACGACCCATATGTTGATTATAGCCAAACAGAATTTGATTGTACCTTAACACTTCATCAAGCATTAATTAAAATTCCAACAAAAGCTGAAGAGTTTCCAAGCTTTACTTATCAAGAAAACAGCGACCGCACACCAATTGAACAAGGCATCACCCTTGCAAACGCCCCTGAATATTTCAATGATTGGCTCACCGAAGATGCTTTAAAATTTGTGACTGGAAATTTTGACACACATGTAAATGCTGGTGATTACGCACTCACTTTAAATCTTGCAAGCAATCCAAACATTGCATTTTCACAAGACGGAGAAACTGCATCAAACGAAACATCTGTTTCTTTTGATTGGTCAATTTCAAAAGCTTATCAAAGAGTTTATTTAAACGGATTAGAGAAAAATCCAATTAGAATTGACGAAGACACAGAAATTGAAGCTGACATCACTCTTGATGCCAATAGCTCATGGACACTTCCAACAATTACTCCGTTTGAAAACCCACCATTTGTTGACGGTGACCCAATCGTTAAGATTGAAACCACAGACGAAAGAACAACTGGAACTGCAACCATTGAAGACAACAAACTTGTCGTAACCACTGCAGGAATTATTGTTGTTTCAATCACAAAACAAGGAAGTTCAAATGTGAACTCAACAACAATCACACTTGTTTTGAATTGCACAGCACAAAACGCATAAACAAAAAAGACATATCGCACGAAGCAATATGTCTTTTTCTTTTTTTACTTATATTTATAATAAAGCCTGCAGTGGCAATACCCTTCAAAGTCAGGGTCTGCAATTTGATTTCTAAACTCTTCACACATGCAAATGTTTTCAGGTGTTTTTTCAAGTCTGCATGGGCAATAGCCGTCTTTTTTCTTTAGCCCTTCCCTAATCAAACTCACTGTCTTTTCGTCTTTATTAAAAATTACTTTCATAACACATTCTCCTGTTATTATTATACATATTTTATACCATTGCGAAAATAAAACTACAAAACAATTGGTTTTGTTTGAATATTTTTTTTATTATACCACTTTTTTCAATAATTTGTGCTATTATATAATCATAAAATAGTAAATACTAACAATATATTTTAAATTTTTATGGAGCTATCAAATGGAAATCAACAATTACAACGAATTTGACACCCTTTCAATATATGCCAGAAAAAACAAGGTTGACCACATCAAATCGTGTTATCAAAGTTTTTCTTGGAATGTTGTCGAAGAAAAAGAAAATGACCGATATAGCGACACCATTGACTTAACTTTTCAACGACCACATAAACTCAAAAACAAAGATGACCTTCAACTCATGCAAGTCTATATGGAAGACTCTTTAAACAAATATGGCTCCCTTGAACGCCACAAACACTCCAAATCAACTTCTTATGGATTGTGCTTTGGGGTTTTGTCACTAGCAATCTTAATCGCAGGAATCATCATCTTAAAAAATTCCCTTTTAAACATTCTTTTGGGTGGAACACTTATTATTCTTGGCTTGTTATCTTGCATGATTGTTTTTGTTGTATGCCTTAAGCTTTTTAAAACCGAAAAAGAAACCTTTGAGCAAAACCGCAAAAAACTACAAGATGACCTTGAATCGATTTGCACAAAAGCAAAAAAACTAGCAGGGGGAAAATAACATGACACAAAATTCTCCTTCAACCAAAATTGCAGTAAACAGCAATCTTAACACAATAAAAATCAAAACAGAATCAAACACACTTGGCGTTTTAAAAACACTTGTTATTTTGTTTTTGATTTTTGTTCAATTTGCAGTATTGATCACTTCTTATATTTACCTAACCCATGTTTTTCAATGGATTGCACTATTATCTTTTATTTTTAGTTTCATCACCTGCATATATGTTCTTTCATCAAACAAAAGCGGACAAGTTAAAGCCACTTGGATATTATTTTTGCTCATTTGCTCATCATTTGGTTTTATTATATACCTTCTTTCAGATGAACGCATTTTGTTTAGAACATCAAAAAAGAAATATAACAAAATACATAAAGACACCGAAGCTATAATTCCACAAACACATATTCCAACCAAAGTCGCTGCTGAAGTAAAAGAAATGTGCAACTACTTAAAAAATGCAGGAAATTTTTCTTGTTACCAAAACTCATCGCTTGAATATTTTTCAAGCGGAACACAATTGTTTGATGATGTTTTAGAAAAAATCTCATTAGCAAAATCATATATTTTTATTGAATATTTCATCATTGCTGACGGAACACTTTTCAATCGTTTTTTTGATATACTTGCCGAAAAAGCAAAGGCTGGTGTTGATGTTCGAATCATCTATGACGACATGGGCAGCCACAACACACTTTCTAGAAAAAACAAAAAACGAATTGTTGATGCCGGCATTAAGCTCGAACCATTCAACAAACTTGTGCCAATGTTCAACATTGCACTCAATCTTCGCAATCACCGCAAAATTGTTGTTGTTGATGGCCAAGTTGCCTACACTGGTGGCGCAAACCTCGCAGACGAATATATAAATGAAAAACGCATGCATGGTTATTGGAAAGATTGCGGAATTCGTCTTCAAGGAGAATGCGTCAATGCATTTGTTATTGAATACTTAAGACAATGGCAATTCTTAACAAATGAAACAATAAACTATGAAAACTTCTTAAACAAACACATTTCACAAAAAAGCACATCAGCGGTTGTTCCATTTGTTGACGGACCAAACCTAAATGACCGCATCGGCAGAAATGCCTACTTAAACATGATTGCAAACTCAAAAGAAAAACTCTACATCATGTCGCCATACTTTATTCCAGACGAAACCATCATTAGCATGATTTCAGCAAAAGCTCAAGCCGGTGTTGATGTAAAACTAATTTTACCTGACATTGCAGACAAACATTTTGTTTATTATGTTTCAAGAAGCATTGCTGAAAAATTGACAGATTCAGGCGTTCAACTTTTCACCATGACAAAGAGCTTTGTGCATAGCAAAATTGTTTTGAATGAACATTCCGTTATTGTTGGTTCAATCAATGTCGATCAAAGAAGTTTCACTCAACAATTTGAAAGTGCTGTGTTCACCAACGATGAAAAAATCTTAAAAGCAGTCGAAAATGACTTTAAAAAGACAATCAAAAACTCATTGATGGTTACAGGAAAGCATAAGAAAAACAACAATTTAATTCATCGCATTTTGGCTGGATTATTTAGAATAATCTCACCATTCATGTAACAAAAAGCACTCAACAATAAGTTGAGTGCTTTTATTTGTGACCTATTGCCATATTTCTCTTTTTTGTGTATAATATGTTATAATAACAAATATTTTGGAGATTTTTATGACAACCAAAAATATTCTTTTAGAAATTTTTAATGAAACCGCTAATGGCGAATTATTGCTGGAAACAGAGCAAGGAGCATTTCATAAATTCCGCATTCATTTTTATACACGTATCGATGGAAAAACCAATGCGACTGACACAAATATTCCAGAGCTTCAAGTGCACAATCTTGATGAATTCGCTTCTGCAATAGACAACTATTTAGAAGTTGCTGAGCCTTTCTTTATTGCTGACCAATACTATTTCGAACTCACAAATGAAGGATACAAAAAGAAACTTATTTCAGATTTATTCGCAAGTGCAACAAACTACGACTTTCAAGATTTTTATAGTTATCTCGACATAAAAACAAAACAACTCACTTCAAATATACACGAAGACTATTTTGAATTTGGAACATTAAATGGTGCATATATTAATGCAAAAATTAGCAGAAATCACTCAAATTTAGAAGGTCCTTTCAATTTTGAATTTTCTGCCGATACTATTGGAGCCACATATTCCCTCCCTTCAATAACGTTTGGTGTTGCTGACGACAAGGTATATATTTATGCAATTAAAAACTTTAATGAAAGAATTTTTAACCCACAAACCGGAAAATATGTAAACACATTGCAAAATGGCAGACCAATCTTATACACTAGATTTCACGAAAACATGGAAACATATTTTCACACAATCACACTCAAATCACACACGAAAGGTGTTGAGCGAAACGTTTCACCAAATGCCCTTGTGTCTTTAGCATTGTTCATGTCATTTTTAAAAACATCAAACGTCAAAGAAATTATAGCCCCAGATTTTATGCCTGTTAGATATTATGCAAATAGAGCTACCATTGAAAGCAAATGCCACTCTCAAGGAAAATCACCCGCAGAAAAGCTCGAAAAACATGACAATGACCAAAACAACATAACCAACAAGTTCATGTATTTATTTTTAAGATACAACTCACACTTCCCTGAATGCGAAATTTGTTATGATGACCTAAAACAAGAAATGCATATGTCTATTTCGCCAACAAAGTCAAAAGGCGAAAACCTGATTTATCAAATCGACCAAGTGATGACTCAAACTGATGAAATTTTAGACAAAGAAAAAACCATTGAATAATCTTCAATGGTTTTTTGCTTTACTTTTTATTTTTATATTCATCAATTGTTTCTTTTATTTCTCTGCATGTCTCATATGGCATAACAACGTGTGAAAAACGATAACTTGATCCACCATTTGCATGATACATAGGGCTTGCCATGCTTCCAAAAGCAATGGTTCCTGTGTTTTTTCTCAAAATCTTATCAAACAAACTCACATAAACATCAACAGCTCCAATCATGGCCATATCTAAACTCTTATAATCTACACCAAATATTCCAGAGCGCACAATCACACGCTTGTTTGTGTAGGCATAAAACAAGTTTTTGTAATACACATATGCAAGCAAATAAAACACTAGCATAACAACCACATATCCAGCCGCGCAAAGCACAGCACCTAAAACACTTGGTTCAAATCCTTCTTCTGGACACAAAAACACAAGTACTCCAAGCAACGCAAAAACCAAAAATGTGATGCCTGCAAAAAATAAATTTGCAAAAAAGAATTTTGTTTTGTTTGGCTTAAACACTTTAACAATTTTCTCATCTTTATCAAGCATATTTTCAAATTTGTCTGCAAATAAAACCTCTGTTTCTTTCTTTTCCATAAACATCTCCTCTCGCATATATTTTAACATATTCAAAAAACTTTAACAAATATTCATCAATCCTTTTCGCAAAAACAAAAAGAAGTGCATTACACTTCTTTTATCTCTTCTTTTTCAGTTTTTGAGTTTTCAGTTTTTAGTTTTGCTTGTCTCTCAAGTCTTTTTAAAACCACTGTGAGCTTTGGCACATTATATCTCAAAATCATGGTTGGCAAAATGTTTAAAATCAAATTGACAACAGCCACAGGAATGCCAATTACGAGTGCGTATTTAAGCGGAAATAAAAACACACCTAAAAACCCAACAAAATAACCGATTCTGTGAGTTACAATCCCTTTGTTGCATTCTATGATAAATCTTTTGATATATTCAGGGTCATCAGGTTCACGGAGTTTATTTTTTCTAAACCCACCAAGCCCGCCAAGTTCAATAACCTTGTCTTTCCATTTTCTAATTTTTAAGACTTCATAAAACTTAACAGCTCGTTTTGAAACAACAAAATGTTTGTTGTTTTCATCAAACCATTTGTTTGGAAGTTTATTTACAATAAATGCAAACAAACCATCGATTGCGATTTGAAACACAGTTGTGCTGGCAACTGCAAGCACAACAAACCAAGCAGAATAACCAAAAGTTGGAGTGCCCAGCCAAATGTTAAACCCCGCAATAAGGGTCATTGCACCAACAATTGAACATATATAAAGAACCATAATTTAAACATCCTTAATTGTCATATGTTAATTTTGTTTTATAAAAATCTTCATAGGTTTTCACCCAAAGATTATAGTTTTCATCTTTCATGTTTTGAATGTTTTCTTTTTTAGAAAGGTTTTTATCAGGATAGATTGGTGACAAAAAATTAACCGTGTATGCCTGAACAAAAAAACCATCTCCGTCTAAAACATCACTATCTTCCATCGTGATAAATACCGGAATCACTGGAACACCACTTGTAACTGCAAACTTAAACGCACCATCTTTCATTGGTCTAGGCTTGCGATAGTTCCACCACATGCCTTGTTCTGGATAAACCAAAATCTTTTCGCCACGAGTCAAAAGCTCATTTGTTGCAGACATAAACTTTTTCATCGTGTCCATATTTGAACTAAGTGGCAGCGTGTTGCAATGACGCATAATAAGACCAAATGGTTCTGGAGAGTTTGTGAAGTTTCCCTCTCTAATCACCTTGTAAAGTCTTTTCTTTTTCATATAAGGCTTAATTGCACGCCAAACCGCATAATTGTCACAAGCATTAAAGTGATTACAGGTCAAAATCGCCCCGCCTTTAACACTTAAAAAGTTTTCAATTCCTTTGATATCTTTGATTATCATTTGCTTGTTCTTAAGCATTTTTTCAAAGAATCTTGTGCCAGCCCAGTTTGCAAAAACCGTCAAAATCTTGCTCGAAAGTTTTTTGTTTAAATAGTCAACTTTGTTTGGCAAAAGTTCAATGGTTTCTGGGTCATCTTCAACATCTCTGTCCCACCATTGATTCTTTTCATACTCTTTGATTCTATCTAAAACTTTTAATCTGCCTTCAGATTTTTCCATTAAACACCAACTCTTTGAGTATTTATAAAATTTTGAAAAGCATATTCTTCTTTGCAAGAATTTAAAATGCCATCTTTTTCTTCAGGATTAATTTCAAACACTTTAACAAATGTGTTGCTAGAACTAAGGGTTCTAACACCATGTACTTTGATTTCTTCGCCAGCTCTTTCTTTTTTAGCCTTTGCTTCATCGTCAAAAGCATTTTTAATTTTTAAAATATCTTCATAGAATGGCGATTTTTCAGCATATTCCCAGAAATACTCACCCAAGAAAACATCATCATATTGCCATGGCTTTTTATAAAGCGCATAGTGCACAATGGTTGGATTTTCACAATCAATGCATTCAAGTGGAGTTCTGTTAAACTCTACCGGCAAATATTTGATTTTGCCTTGGCACAAAAAGTTGATATATGCTTGATCTGGGTCAATAACATCAAAATTATATTTGTTGATTAAATAAGTGAATTTTTCTTCAATGCGTTCTTTTCTAAACTTGTCAAGGTCAATTAAAAGCACGCCCGCATTTAAATAATTTTCTGCATCAACGCCCACAGCGTATTTTGTGTAATCTGAAAATTCTTTTGTTCTTAAAATAAATTGCTCAACAACACCAGCAGTCAAGTTTTCTTCAAGATCAACGTTATAAAGTTTTGAAATATCCCCCACAACAACAATATCACAATCTAAATACAAAATCTTGTGATATTCAGGAAACAAGTTTTGAATAAACAATCTATACCATGTTGCAAGCCCAAAGTGATATTGATTTGGAAGCAAGTTCTTCAAATCTTCAACGGCATAAGAAATGTCAGCAAATTGAATTGAAAAAGATTCATCTTCGAGCAATTTCACCTTTGCCATGTTTTCTTCTTTAAGTCCTGTGTTTAAAACCACAATTTTATAATTATATTCATTAGATGCGTTTTGTTTCAAAGATCTAACCGCCACATCTAAAAAAGGTACATAGTTGTCATCTGTAGAAAAGAAAATAGGAATTTCTTTCTTTTGATTAAATTTCAAATCCATAAAATTCTCCTTTTGTAAAATTTGAACATGCACATTATTACATATTTTATTTATCATTCGCAAGTTAATATGCCGGAAAATACTTCCAACATTATTTTTAGGTATGGGAATTTGAAAAAACAATTCCCATTTTCTGGGAATTGTTTTGCAATTGCCAATTATTTCAATGATTTCATTCACGCTTTTTTCTCGCACCCCTATTTTTTATGTTGCAATCTTTAACCATATTTGTTACAATACAAGCAAGGAGAAACGTATGAAAGACATTAAAGAAATAATCGCAGAAAATTTAATTTCATTACGAAAAAAGAACAATCTTACACAAAATGAACTAGCAAAAAAACTAAATTATTCAGACAACACAGTTTCTAGATGGGAACACGCCGAAATCACTCCAAGCATTGAAACTCTTCAAGAAATTGCAAACATTTATAACGTGTCACTTGAATCATTAATCAAAGAAAATGTTGTTGCAAAAGTTGAAAAAAATGAAAAATCATACAAACTTAAAAAACTTGTTGCAATTTTGATGTGTGTGTCACTTGTTTGGCTTGCCGCAGTTGTTGTGTTTTTCTATTTTGAATCATTCACAAAACAAAATTTGTGGATAATCTTTGTTTGGGCAGTTCCACTTTCATGCTTAATTTTGTTGTTTTTTAACAACTATGTCAATAGCAGGGCTTATTCATTCACATTTTCAACCATTTGTATTTGGACAACCCTTGCAAGCTTCTATTTGCAATTTTTAAAATACAACTTATTCTTACTATTTTTTATCGGCATACCAGCACAAGTCGCATTAACAATCTTAACATTTGTTAGACCAAAGAAAAATTAAACAAAGGATGATTTTATGAAAAAAAACATATTAAACTTCAGCATTACTGCAGCACTATTTCTCATTTTTGCCATTTTCACGATTTTAGTAAAATTTGTAGACACTAGCGTAGTGGCCGCCACTGAAACAAAAATAGGCTTATCGTCAATCAACAAACCACTCTTTAATTTTTTTGGAGTTAGTAACGATTGGAACGTTATTTCAGCAATATTATTTATCTTTGCAGGAATTGTCGTTGTTGTTTTAGCAATTATTGCACTTAAGGAAATGATAAAAACAAAAAGCCTTTTTAAAATTAATCACAAACTTCTTTTAGTTGCATTGCTATATGTTCTCACAGCAATCTTTTATGTGGTTTTTGAATTTGTAATTATTAATTATCGCCCTCTTCTTGATGAAGGAATGTTAAAAGCATCATATCCATCATCACACACACTTCTAATTTGTGTTATTTGCTTGTCAGCCTGCTTGATAGTTCCTGATTACATAAAAAACAAACCTTTAAAAATCACAATAACAACCATTCTTTGCTTGATTGCTGTTTTATCACCAATCACCAGACTTTTAGCAGGAGTTCACTGGTTCACTGACGTTATTGCAAGCATAATTTTAAGCCTTGCACTTGTAATGCTTTATTACTCAGTTTCAACTTATATTACATCAAAAAAACAAAATCAAAAAACACCAGAATAACTGGTGTTTTTATTATGCAAGCGCCACATCAAGCGTCATCATCAAAGCAAAGCCAAAAACAAAACCAAGTGTGGCAACTTTTGAAAATTCACCTTCTTGCGATTCAGGAATCAACTCTGTCACAACAACATAGAGCATACTTCCCGCAGCAAGTGCTAAAACATATGGCAAAACCGAGCGAACCACTCCAGTAATCAAGAACGCAACCACTGCAGAAATTGGTTCAACAACCCCAGAAACAACTCCTTTAAAAAACGCCCTGCTTTTTAATCGTCCAAGATTTCTTAACGGCATTGACACAATTGCACCTTCGGGAATATTTTGCACAGCTATACCAATCGATAACGTGATGACTGATGCAGAACTCAAACCGACATCACCATAAAAAAATCCTGCAATCGCCACACCAACAGCAAGTCCTTCAGGAATATTGTGAAGCGTCATTGCAAAAAACATCTTGTCTGTTTTTGTATTTTCTATTTTTCTTTCACATTTTTCCATAAAAATATCAAACAGCAACAGCGAACAAAAACCTAATAGCAATCCAATTAATGCCGGCACAAATGACCAACTCCCTAGATTTGAACCCTGCTCTATTGCAGGAAGTAGCAGCGACCAAATCGAAGCAGCCACCATAATTCCTGCCGAAAACCCCAAAAGCAATTTTTCGAATTTTTCACTTAACTTGCCTTTCATAAAAAACACCAAGGCAGAACCAACCACCGTTCCCATAAACGGAATAATCATTCCAAGCACAACTTCTAGCATAACAACATCTCCAAAATAAATTAAAAAAGATTCTAGTTTATTTTATGAAAGATAAAAAAATGTGTTATTCATTAAAAACATGACAATAAAAAATTATAAAACAAGCCTTAAAAAATTTTTAAATATTTTTGCTAAATTCATTGACAAAAGCAAGTTGGTTTGATATTATATAAGAGCATTTTGAATAAAGGCACATATATGGGGGTATAGCTCAGCTGGCTAGAGCGCCTGCCTTGCAAGCAGGAGGTCATCGGTTCGATTCCGATTATCTCCACCATATAGGACTGTAGCTCAGTTGGTTAGAGCACCACCCTGATAAGGTGGGGGTCGGAGGTC
>JAZOTD010000010.1:0-37073 GCA_045657465.1 Clostridia bacterium
TATGGTGCAATAATCTTTGCTAAATCTTCAACTTTTTCACGAGCAAAATTTGATGTGTATGGATAACTATGAAAATGCACAGCAGACACATTCACGCCACGTTTTGCAACCATATATCCAGCAACCGGGCTATCAATTCCACCAGAAAGCAACAATAGTCCACCACCAGATGTTCCAACAGGCATTCCACCAACACCCGCAATAACTAAAACATACATGTATGTTTCTTTATTTTCACGAATATCAATATCTAGCACATGGTCAGGATTTTTAATATCAACCTTAAGGCTTTTGTTTGAAGCCAAAATTTTTCCACCAATTTCTGCTGAAATTTGCATTGAGTTTTTGCTAAGGGTTTTATCTGCACGATTTGTTATAACCTTAAATGTTCCTGTTTTTCCAGCCATCATTTCAACTGCTTGGCTTGCAATCATTTCCATATCAGTTTCAAAACAAATTGCTGGTGAAAATGAAAAAATACCTGCCACTTTTGAAATTCTGTCAATGATATCACTTTCAATATCTTCAGCATAGTTTGTCACTATATATCTTCCAGGAATCTTCACAACTTCTGCACCAAATGGTTCCATCGCTGTTTTAATATTTCTTAAAAGTGCCTTTTCAAAATAACCACGATTTTTTCCTTTTAAAAAGATTTCACCAAATCTAATAAGTATAACTTTTTTCATAATCTATCCTTTGTTTACCAAATTATTATTTTCAAATCTTTCAACGTTTTTAATAAACGCATCAGCAATATAATCAAAATCATATTGAGCATATGGTGAAAAACTCACCCTAACACTTCCAATAACATTTTTTTCATCAACACCCATTGCTTCCAGTGTTCTGTTACCTGCTTTTTTTGAAGAACAAGCTGAACCAGTTGAAATTAAAATACCACTTTGCTCAAGTGAATTCATCAAAACCTCACCCTTTATGTTAAAAAACGAAAGTGAAACAATGTGCGGAACACATTCATCATTTGAATTAACCAAAAGCCATTGACCAATTTTTGAATTTTGAAGTTTATCCAAAAACTCAGTTTTGAACGATAATAGTTTTTGGTGATTTGCATTTAAATCAGCAACTACCTTTTTTGCTGCATAAGCAAACGCAATTGCACCAGCCACATTTTCAGTTGATGATCTAAAATCATTTTCTTGACCACCACCAACCAAAAGAGCATCAACAACAACTCCCTTTTTAACCCAAAGCCCAGCAATGCCTCTAGGGGCATAAATCTTGTGAGCTGAAATTGAATACAAATCAACGCCAAGCGTGATTAAATTTACAGGAATTTTTCCAAAAGCTTGCACGCCATCACTATGAAAAACAACTTGAGAATTAACAGACTTTGCATATGAGCATAGTGACTTAATGTCATTTATTGCACCTGTTTCATTTGACACATGCATAATAGAAACAAGAGCAACTTCTTTTGTCATAAGTTTTTTAAATTCTTCAAAATCAACCTGACCATTTTTTGCAAGCGGAATATCTTTAACAACAACACCTTTTTTTTCTAAACGGTGTGCAGCATTATACACCGCTGGATGTTCACCAGCAGAAATCAAAACAACCTGCCCTGCTCTTAAATGAACACCTTCAAACACAGTGTTGTTTGATTCAGTAGCACTCGAAGTGAAATATAAAAATCCAGTCTTGCCATGCAAAGCATCAACAATAATTTTTCTTGATTCTTCCAAAGACTTTTTTGCATTTCTAGCAACCATATACGAAGCACTTGGATTATAAAAACATTCTTCATTGTTTTTCTTCATCAAATCAAATTCTTCATCAAACGCTTTAGTCGTTGCAGCATTGTCTAAATAATATAATTTTTCCATAAAAATATTATGTATCAAATCACCTATTTTGTCAAGAACTAAACCTTTCAGGAACCAAGTTTAACATGTCAGTTAAATTCGAAGAATTTAAATACACTTCAGGAATATTTCCAACTATCAAAGTTTCAGATAAAAGAACTTCAGAACTGCTTTGCATACTCATGCTCTCAAACGGCAAAACCACATAAACATTAATCGTAACATTCAAATAAAGTTTGTGATAAGTCTGGTTGATGCCAGCAGAATTAAATTTTGAAGTAAAAAAACAAAACACTTCTCCATATGGATTAACCTGATATGCAACTTTTGGGCCATACCCAGCTAAAATTGAAATTCCAGAAAAGGACCCTAACGAGATTTTTATTGGACTTTTTGCAAGCTCCAAAAAATTAGTCATAACAACCTTGCTCATCGCCTTTGATAAAATATTGATTCTAACAGAGTTTGCTTCTATGTATGCAACATCATTATTTGAATCTTTAACAACATTAATCAAATCACCATAACTATAATTTTGATTCATCGTATCAGCAACAGCATAGTTGATTGACTTAGTCGCAAATGTTTTCATTTGAGTTTTTGTATTTTCTACAACTATTGGAATAAGTAAATATTTTAAATATAAAACAAACAATAAAACCAGCATAAGAAAAAACGAAAAAACTTTATGTTTTAAATGCAATTTTGGCATTTTTATTATGTTTAAACGATATTTTTTGCGTTTAGACGTCATATTAAATTATATTAAACAGCCTTCGATTTTATCACAACTTTAACTTTTTTTAGATTTAGACGAAGTAAAAAATGAAACCATATATGACAACCCAATTGCAACAGCAACCCCTGCCGACGTGGCCATCAAACCACCGCCAATAGCACCAAACAAACCATTAGATACAGCCCCTTCAATTGCACCACGAGCAAGCGCATTTCCAAATCCAGTTATTGGTAGTGTTGCACCGGCTCCGGCCCATTCAACCAAATAATTATAGATTCCAAACCCGCCCAAAATAGCGCCCACCATTAAAAACATAACTAGTATTCTGGCTGGTGTAATTTTTGTTTTTATTTCTATCAGTTCTCCAATCATACAAATCGTTCCACCCACTAAAAACACTTTCAAATACATAAAAATTGCACTCCACATAACCACTCCTTTACTCTCTAACAAGCTCAATTAAATGAGCTACCGCAGGAATAGAATCACCCTGCTGATTTGTTATAGTACTCATCAAAGCACCAGTCGCAACAAGCAAAACTTTTGAAAACGTTTTGTCTTGAAATTTGTCTAATATGTATGTCGCAAGAACCAACGCAGAACACCCCGCACCGCTTCCACCTTGATAAGACTCTTCTTCAAACAAATACATTCCATGTCCACAATCGGCATAATTTTTACCAAGAGTAAACCCCTTTTCAGCAATTAAATCTCGCAAAATATCTGAGCCCAACTTTCCAAGATCTCCCGTTGCAATAAAATCATAATCATCTGGTTTTGTTTTTGTATCTCCGAAAAAATTACATAATGTATCACACGCTGCAGGTGCCATTGCTGCACCCATGTTCGCAATATCAATCACACCAAAATCTTGAACTCGTCCAAAACAAACTTTTGAAATTTTAACATTAGACTTTTTATTCGAAACCACAAATGCACCACCGGCAGTAACCGTCCATTGAGAATAACATTGTCGCTGATTTCCAAATTCTAACGGATAACGATACAACCTTTCAGCAGAACTAAAATGACTTATTGCAGAACATAAAACATTTTTAAACGCACCACTTTCAATCAACATTGCACCCAACCCCAAACTAGCAGTTATTGTTGCACAGGCAGAGTATATCCCAACATACGGAACTTGCAATTTTTCAGCAACATAATTTGTTGAAACCAACTGATTTAACAAGTCTCCACCAAGATAGATGCCAATGTCTTCTTTTTTCAGTTTTGCATTTTTAATGGCTTTTTCATCAATCATCTCAAGCATCTTTCGCTCACCTTTTTCAAATGTTTTTTCATTCATCTTATCATCACTAACATAGTCTTTTATATATTTTGCATAACTGCCTTGTTTTTCTTTTTCACCTGCAAGCGAACCGCGTCCAATTATATAACAACTATTTTCTAGTTCTAATGTTTGTTTCCCAATTCTTTTCATAAACCACCTTAAAATATCAATATCAAACTATAAACCAAACCAACAATGATTGAATAAGCAACACCATTAACAAGCACAGGACCAGCCACATAAAACATTTTTGCTCCTATGCCAAAAACCAAACCTTCATTTTTATATTCAATCGCACACGAAGCAATACTGTTTGCAAACCCTGAAATTGGCACAAATGTTCCCGCACCACCAAACTTGGCAATTCTGTCAAACACACCCGATGCAGTTAAAATTATTGTGATGGTTATCACAATCACACTAACCCAAGACCCCACTCTCAAAATGTCCATTGTTGGATTATACGACTTGATAATATCACCAAACATTTGACCAAAACAGCAAATCATCCCACCAACAATAAATGAATGAAACAGCGAATTAAACCACCCTGTTTTTGGCGTTTGTTTTTCTACATACATCAAATATTCTTCGTTTCTTTTTTCGTTATTCATAAAACCTCTTTTTAAAATTTTCCGCAATTTTTACTTAATTTATCGTCAAAAGCATATGTTTTTATTCAATTTATAAATATTTTTGTAATTTTTGAAGATACTAAAAGTAATTAAAAGGAGAAAATTATGAACGAAAAAATTAAAAAAATAATGAAATCATCACTTGTCTCAGCCTTAACTTTAACCACTCTTGGTTCCATGGCTGCATGCCCAAATTGCAACCATTCCAACAATGCAAAAGCACAGTCGCAAGCCGAAAAACTTGGTAAGATCGTTGAAACATCAACAACAAACTTTGCCAATGAAAATTCATATACAACTCAAAACAACCAAAATTATTTAAGCGACTCAAATTCTCAAAACATTGAAGACAACATCTCAAATAGCAGTTCTTCAATGAGTCTTTTTGTGTTGTCAGAAACACCATACATCACAATGTCAACCGATGACAACAACTCTCATATTAATATGTATATCAACCTAAGCAAAACTTCTAGTGAAAAACAAACAAATTCTTCAAGTGAATCAAATTCAGATTCTTATAATTTGAAACGCTCAATTTTGACAATATACACAAACGAACTATACAAAGGAAATATCACATTAGATGACAATGAAAGATATAATCTTGAGCAACAATTAAATCAATCTTCACCCATTTCTGCAACCAATTCAAAAATGAGAAATTCAAATCAAGACACTCAAATTGATTCAGTAATTAATATTTTAGAACAAAATTTAAATCAAAACTCTTGTTATTACAACAAAAATCTCACTGAAATCACCAGAACATTAGGTCAAGATTCAAATGGTTCAAGCGAATACAAAACTCTTGCGGACAAAATCACATCAACATTTAATTTAAAACAAAACACACCTACCACCCAAAACTTGACAAACAATAGCTCGCAATATATTAATTCTAATTCAAGAACAAACAGAATGAATAATTCAACTTCTAAAAACAATAGTCAAAATTCAAGACAATCATCAAACACAAACATCTCTTCTAATAATGAAAACAATCAATCGTCAAGCACAAATCAAAACAACAATTCTAGAAGCTATATCAACAACCAAAACAATAACACTTCTAGAAATTATATAAACAACTCTAACAAATCAACAAATGATCAAAACTCAAATAGCAATATTTCAAGAAATAACAATCAAACTAGCAATAATTCATATATCAACAACACTTCTAGAAATATTCAAACAAACCAAAATGATAATGAAAGTAATCAAAAAACAATGCGCGCTGACAGAACTCCAAATAATGAATACATTTCACCTAGTTCAAGAATATTAAACAACAGACCAAGAGCAAGCAGAACACCTTATCAAGAATTAAACAATTCTGTTAATTAAAATTTAAAAAAATTGCAAAATAAAAATAGGGCTATCGCCCTATTTTTTTTAATTAATTGTTACGCTAGAAACATTAACACCTTCTTGATATTCAATCACAAGTTCAATTGTTGATTCACCATTATTATATTTGTAAACCAATTTAATTTTTGAACCTGTTGTCAAATCAGATGTAAGCTTGTAACCTTGCCCTGAAACATATGCAAGTTTTTCAGCAGAATCATCAATATAAATATCCAAATTTGAACTCGAATATTTTGTTGATGTTTTTCCGTAAGCACCATAATCAACAAGCAAATTCAAAACCGAACTAGAAATATATTCATCAGCTTTTAAATTAAACAAACCATCTGTATATATTGCTTCAATACCTTTTTCAACTTTCTTTAAAATATTGACTGTGTATGTTGTTTCAAAACCTTCATAGTCAAAAGTTAATGATGCAGTTGTTCCTCTCAAAAATTTAACATCTTCACCATTATCTCCAACACGATCAACACTTCCAATAACACCTTTTAAGTGTGACTTGTCAAGTTTAACTTGCTTTGTTGACCCATCTGAATATTCAGCAATAATATATAACCCAGTGTAATCAAAAACCTCATCAACATAATAATCGTTTTCAACCTGACTAAGTGAAATACCTTTCAAATAAACAGGAATGTCTCTTGTGAGATAAATACCTAAAAACACACCGACACCAACAACCGCAACAACTGACGCCGCAATAATTGCCTTTTTCATCCATTTTGGATATTTCTTTTGCAATTTGATGCGCTTGATGTTTTTCATATGCATAAGGTCATATTCATCAATATATTGTCCAACATATGTATAATCAAAGTCATCAATAGTGAGTGTAAGTTCTTGCTTTTTGCCTTTGTCTTTGTCACCAAAAAGCGCTTTTAATGAATCATAGTCTTGTTGCGAACGTTCTTCAGTTGAACCACCAGAACCAGTCTCATATTCATCACCAAAGTTTTCATCGACAATCTCAATGTTTTGTGATTTTAAAATTTGAGCAATTTTACTCTTAACACTATCAAGTCTCTCTTTCTTTTCACGTTGTGAATCAGTGAGCCCATCATCAACAGAGTCATCATAAACTTCCAAAAACTCATCAACTGCAGAGACTTCTTTCTTTTCGTCATTTTCAGCAGACAAAAGTTGTTCTTCTTTTGAAGAACCATCAAACACTTTTTCAATTTTTGGTTGTTTTTTCTTTTTTGCCATAATTAAAAAACTGCTCTCCTTTTTATGCTTACAATAAACTACAATATTATTATATCAAAGGCAAAATTTTAGGTCAAATGTTATAACCCTAATTAGCAAAATTTAATAAATCAAAAAAAGCCAACTAAAATAGTTGGCTTTTTATTAATTTGCACTGTTATGTCTAACAACAGCATAATTTATACTCTTAACTTCAACTGAAAGTGACTTGCCTTTTCCGTTTCTCAAATCTTCTGCGATTGTAGAAATTGAAATTGCTGAATACTCTTCATCAGTTGTAATAATCACAACATCATCACCATCAGCAAATACACCAGCACACATTACATTATCACCACTTGAAGCATTGCCTTTAAGATCAAACACCTTAACACCTTTTCTATATCTAGCAAGCACATCAACTTCAGAAACATTGATTTGTTTTGCATAAGCTGTGTCTGACACAAGCACAATGTTTTGACCAGCAACAACTTGATTTGCAGAAACGACCTCATCACCATCTGCAAGCATAACACCTTTAACACCGCCAGAAATTCTGCCTTGTTCTGGAATGTCAGACTTTTCAGCGTTTAATCCCATACCCTTTTTAGTAACAAACATAATTGTTGTATCTGGCTTGTCAAACTCAATTGAAATGAGTTCATCTCCATCTTTAAGTTTCATTGCTTGATAAGATGATTTAACGATTATATATTCATTAAGTGCTGTCTTTTTAATCATACCTTGTTTTGTGAAGAACAACAACATCTTATCACTCTGTTCTGTTGGATTTTCGATAACAGCAACAGGAACTTCACCAGAAGAAAGTCCGCTAACAAGTTTTGATAATTCAATGCCTTTTTCTTTAAACTTTGAAAGTGGAAGCCCGTTAACGTCAACCTTAAATGCATTTCCCTTGTTTGTAAACACCAAAACATCTTTCGTTGTTGTCGTTTTTGCATATGCAACATGCACTTCAGTAAGTCTTGATTTATCTGTCCAAACCTTGCTTGAACCAGAAATCATTGAAGGTGTCATGCTCTTAACAAATCCATTTGCAGAAAGTGAAACATAAACATTTTGTGATGTTTTTGCAACCAATGATTCAGCATCAGCAACTTTAAATTTATCAAGTGATTCAATAACAACACTTCTTCTTGGGTCTTTAAATTTCTTCTTAATTTCAAGCATTTCGCTCTTAACAATGTCAAATTGCAATTTTTTAGAATTTAAGATTGCTGAAAGCTTTTCAATCAAAGCTTGAACTTCTTTAAGTTCTTGTTCGAGCTTGTAAATTTCAAGAGAAGTAAGTCTTGCAAGACGCATATCGAGAATTGCTTGTGCTTGTCTGTCTGAAAGCTCAAAACGTTCCATAAGTCTGCGTTTTGCTTCTGCAGTGTCTTCAGAAGTTTTAATAATTTTAACAACTTCATCAATATTTCTAACTGCAACAATAAGACCAAGCAAAATATGTTCTCTTTCTTTTGCAATGTCTAAATCATATTTTGTTCTTCTATAAATAACATCTCTTTGATAGTTGATGTAATAAGCCAAAATATCTTGAAGACCCATAAGTTGTGGCCTTCCATCAGCAATTGCAACCATGTTGATGCCATACGAAATTTGCATATCGGTTTCCTTAAACAAAATCTCAATAATTTTGTTTACGTCAGCATCTTTCTTAACCCTAACAACAGCTCTCATACCCGATCTGTCAGATTCATCCAAAATCTCGGTTATGCCAGAAAGGTCATATTTTTTATTATCTCTAACTTCCAAAATTCTTTGCAATAATTTTGCTTTGTTAACCTGATATGGAAGTTCAGTAATTACAATATTTTTCTTTTCATTAGACTTGCCTTCAACATGAACTTTAGCTCTAATCAAAATCTTGCCTTTTCCTGTTTCATAAGCAGTTTTAAGTTCTTCACCAGCAACAATATAACCACCCGTTGGAAAGTCTGGCCCAGGAACAATTTTCATAAGTTCATCTAAAGTTATGTCTCGATTGTCAATCATTGCAATTGCTGCAGAAATGACTTCTCCAAGATTGTGTGTTGGAATGTTTGTTGCAAGACCAATCGCAATGCCGTTTGCACCATTGACCAAAATATTAGGAAAACGGCAAGGAAGTGTCATTGGTTCTTGCAATGTGTCGTCAAAGTTTAGTGTCCAATCAACGGTATTTTTATCAAGATCTCTCAACACTTCAAGTGCCAGCGGAGCCATTCTAGCTTCAGTATAACGCATCGCGGCCGCACCATCTCCGTCAACAGAACCATAGTTTCCGTGACCATCAACCAAACATTCTCTCATGTTAAAGTCTTGAGCCATTCTAACCATCGCATCATAAACAGAAGTGTCGCCATGAGGGTGAAATTTACCTAAACATTCACCAACAATTCTTGCACTCTTTTTATATTCTTTATCTGGAGTAATATCAAGTTCATGAAGAGTATAAAGTATTCTTCTTTGAACAGGCTTTAATCCATCTTCAACTCTAGGGAGCGCTCTTTCTAGAATGACGTGTTCTGAATAAGGAATCATTGATTCACTCAAAACAACATCAATGTCTTTTTGAATAACACTCTTTCCAAAACCCGAACCATCAATAACGTTTTCATCAATTTCATCAACAATTTCTTCGTTTTCTTCGCCATTTTCTAATTTGATTTCTTCTTCGCTCATCATAGCCTCTCATAAATTTATTTCTTTTTAGTGCTAATCAATTCAGACAATGAATCAATTCTTGAAAAGTTAGCATGGTCTGAAATATAATTTTTTCTACTTTCAACATTGTCACCCATCCAAGTTGAAATCATCTTTTCTGCTTCAGCAGCATCATCAATGGTTACTTGAACAAGTGTTCTTTGTGTTGGATCCATTGTTGTATCCCAAAGCTGGTCTTTATCCATTTCACCAAGACCTTTATAACGTTGAAGTTTATATCCCTTTCCAACTCTCTTGATTGCTTCAGGAAGTTCCGCATCAGAATAAACATATTCAATCTTATCACGTTTTGCCACTCTATAAAGAGGTGGAAGACCAATAAACACGTGTCCGTTTGTGATAAGTTTTTTCATATATCTAAAGAAGAATGTAAGCAAAATGCTTCGAATATGGAAACCGTCTTGGTCAGCATCTGCCAAGATGATAACTTTGTTGTATTTAATTGCATCAACATCAAAGTCTTCACCAATTCCCGCACCGAGTGCAGAAATCAATGTTCTAAATTCTTCATTTTGCAACACTTGGTCAATTCTCTTTTTCTCAACGTTTAATGGTTTACCTCTAAGTGGCAAAATTGCTTGAAAGTGTCTATCTCTTGCTTGCTTACAACTTCCACCAGCCGAATCACCTTCAACAATAAAAATTTCATTATTTGCATAGTTTTTGCCAGTGCAAGATGCAAGTTTTCCAATAAGTGTTGAGTTTTCAATAGAGTTCTTTTGTCTTGCAATTTCTTTAGCTTTTCTACTTGCTTCACGAACCTTTGCTGCAGACACAGCTTTTTCAATCACTGAAGACAAAATTTTACTTGTTTTCTTGTTTGAAAAGAAATCATTTAACCCTTTGCAAACAACACTTTCAACAGCTGGCCTTGCTTGTGGGTTTCCTAGTTTTGCCTTTGTTTGTCCTTCAAATTCAACAGTCTTCATCTTAACAAGCAAAACTGTTGTCAAACCTTCTCTAAAATCATCACCAACAAGAGATGCTTGGTTTTTGCCTTTAAGTGAACCACTCTTTGCTGCGAGATCTGAAAGAGCTTTTGTGAGACCACTCTTAAAACCAATTTCATGAGTTCCACCATCTGGTGTTTGAATGTTGTTTACATATGAAAATGTGCTTTCAGCATAGCTGTCAGTGTGTTGCATGGCAATTTCAACTTTAATTCCATCAACTTCACCTTCAATGTAAATTGGTTCTGGATAAAGCGCTGTTTTTGACTCATTAATATATTTAACAAAGTCAATAACACCACCATCATATTTAAACACATAAGACTTTGAATCTGTGTCTTTGTCAGCTTCAACAATAAAGTCAATTTCAAGTCCACGATTTAAAAATGCAACTTCTTCCAAGTGTTCTTTGATTGTATCAGCATTAAACTCAACAGTTTCAAAAATTCTGTCATCTGGCATGAATGTTACTCTTGTTCCAGTTACAACATCAACACCGATTTCTTTGAGTGAATATTTTGGAACGCCACCCTTAACCTTGCCGCTTTTATCTTCCTTGCTTTCAAACTCTTGAATATACTTTTTGCCATCTCTGCTAATTTCAAGTTTAAGCCATCTTGAAAGTGCATTAACAACCGAAGCACCAACACCATGAAGACCACCAGAATAAGCGTAGTTTTCATTATTAAATTTTCCACCCGCATGAAGTTCAGTGAAAACGACTTCAGCAGCAGAAACCTTCTTTTGTGGATGTATTGCAACAGGAATACCTCTTCCATTATCTTCAACCGTTATTGAACCATCTGTGTGAAGTGTAACAATAATTCTTGTGCAATATCCATTTGCAGCTTCGTCAACAGCATTATCAACAATTTCCCAAACCAAATGGTGCAAGCCTTTAACTCCAGTTGTTCCAATATACATACCAGGACGAAGTCTAACAGCATCAAGGCCTTCTAAAATTTGAATATCTTTTGCATCATACGCCTTTGCAGATGCTTTTGATTTTGTTGTTTCTTTCTTTTTGTCCGTTGTCTTGGTTTTATTTTCAGCCATTTCTAGCCCCCTACCTATAATGCCTTAATTATAACAATAAAAAATATTTTTTTGCAAACAAAAAATCTAAAAACCCACATAAATTGCGTATTTATATGCATTTTTGCCATAAAAAAAAGCAAAAATAAAATATTTTTGCCTTTTAATTATTCATTCACAGCTTGTTTAGCAACTACAGACATCTCATTTGCTGTTTCAGTGTAAGAAACTGTACTTAATTCAATCTCGCCGTTATTAGACACTCTCATAATAACATCTTCAGCTGGTTTTGAATTAACAACTTTTTCATAAGATGCTGACAATCTAAACAAATTATCAGTCAAGTTAAAGGTCAACATTGCAAAGTCACCCTTTTCTTTATTTTGTCCCCTATATGATTTAAATAATGTAAATCCTTGATTTGTCATACCCATCATATAAGATACATATGGGGCATCTTTTCGTTTAATATCGATCGATGCATAATTGCTAGCCTTAACAACAGAAAAAACATCTTGTTCTTGTGAATTTTCTCCAGTAGCATAATATGTTGCACGTCTATTTTTTTCACTATAACCAGAACTAGCAATTGCTCGTGCAACTAGTGACATATTATTGTGTCTTAAAGTTCCGTCACCAACAACAATTTTTTCATCAAAATACTTGTCATTAATAACTGAATTCATCATCATAACAAGATCAGTCATAGTGAAATCTTCAACTTCACCAACACATTTTTTTAATCTTTCATAAAGTTCTAAAAACACGCATTCAAATTTAACTGCCGACATTGTGTCTGGAACATCTATTCCATTATTTTTTAAAGCGTTCTGTATGAAATCAAAAAATAATTTATATTCATCACTATATGAGCTTTTTGAAACAATAATTGGATCTTGATTTCCAGCTTTCATTCTTGTTTTTTGAGTGGTTTCAATTCCGCCAGCCCCACTTACAACATCTATTGTCTTTAAATAAAATATATCATCTTCTATTGGTTTGTTTTTGTATTCTGCCAAAACTTTCGCAGAACTTGCTGTTTCAATCTTAACCGCTTTAGTGGAATTTCCTAAAACAGATTTTATCTTAAAAAACGGTAACTTGTCTCCCGATTTATAAAAATATAAAATTGGCAAGCCTTTAGACATAAATCCTTTGACATATGTTTTTGAAGTTTGAGTTGAAACATCAAACATATTGTCAACTTGTCTAAAGTCTGTTGATTTGTTTTGAGCTTTTAATTGATCAAGCCATTCAAGTGCAACGCTTAATCTTGAAACATCAATTTCAACGTTTTCTAAAATAGCTTCCAAAATTACATCACAAAGGCTTTCATCAATCGGTGCATCATTCCCGCTAAAATAGCAAGCTAATCTTTCGTGTAAGTTTTGTACTTCTATGTTATTTAGCACAACTAAACTCCTTATTTTTTATATACCTTAAAAAGGCCATAAGTATTATACACTACTCGAGCATGTTTTTCAAGTAAAATCTAAAAATTAATTATTCCATTTGTTGACCATAAAATTCTTCAACTTGTTGTTGTTTTCCAACCATACTTGCTTCACGTCTTGATTGCTGAATCTTTGGAATCATTTTTTGAACAACTCCACCTTCTTTGCATAGTTCTTTAAGATACTTAAACTGATATTCAAAAGCTGAAACAGCTTCTGCACTAAGCTCTCCTGCATTTTTCAATTCTTGATATTGTTCCCATAATTTATCAAGATTAAACTCGCTTGAAGAATCAAGAACTCCCATTGCATATGTTTCAGTCTTCTTTTGATATCTTTCAAATGCAGCTTTGTTTCTTTCAATATCATCAGCCATACTGCTGTCACCCATTTGCGCCATAAATTCAAGTGCTGTGAGTTCTGCCATTCTTCCACGCATTTCATTAGGGTCCAACGCATACGCCATATTGTCTAAAAGAGTCAAAAGTTTATATTCTTCAGAGCCAGGCACCATTCCCATTCTTTCAACTTTATCTTTTTTGCTTGTGGTTTTGCAAGCATAAACCAAGTTTCCACCTTTACCACTTTCAACGCCACGTTCTTCATTGATAAGTGAGTCCATTGCGTGTCTTGTTTCATGAGTAAGTGTCATAACAAGGTCTGTCAAACTCATTTCTTTTCCATTTGTTGGCGCAAGATTAATAACAATTTCTCTTCCAACCCCACTAGGACCATTTTGATAAAACTTACCTTTTGAGTTTGTTTCTTCATTTGCTATAAATGAAACACTAACAGATTCAGCTGAAAAATTATTCGATTGCAACAATGATGCAATATACTGTGTGCAGAAACTTTGAACCTCTTCTGGGTTTTTTGATTTTAGCTTATCGGTAAATGCCTTTTTCATACTTTCAGACATCAATGCTGATGCTTGTTCTCTATAAGACATTTCAGAATCATACTCACCCATATCAAATGCAGTTTCAGCATCAATTAACATTTTGCCAATTCTAGCGCCTTGAAGTTCTCTTAAACTAGGTTCTTTTGAAAGTCTGCTTTTGTCAAACATTGAATCATATGCATTTTCAGCACTTCCATATGCCTTTTTGCCCGAAAAATCTTGAACAACTTCATTTGCAATGTTTTTAACTTGATTGTCAGTTGGTTCAATGCCAAAAAGTTCTTTAATAAAATTCGCAATACCTGCTGACAAATAAGTAATTAAATTCTTAGTTGCAACACCATCATTAGCAGAAGATTCAAAAGACTCAAGTTCTTTAGCATCTCTGCCAAAAGCCATATTGTCTTTTTCTGAATCACCTTTTGCAAGTTCAGGGTCTTTATCAAGTTCTTTGTTAAAAACTGAAAATTCAACAGCAGACACAATTTGAGAATACACCCTGTCTGCAGGAAGATAACTAAGTTTAGATAAGTTGACATTAACAGACAAATCAACCATCACTCCATTATCAACACCAGTGCTCTGCATTGTTGTTTTTGGCAAAATAGTTGGATTGTTTGGATCTGAATTTGTATCAATATTGTTAATGCGAATCGCAGTAATATTGGTTCTATTTTTCCAACGATCATTGATTGACTTTTCAGCACTTTTTATAAGCTTGCCAAACTCATCAATCTTTTTTGGCATCTCTTTTCCAGATTCTCCAGACAAAATGCCATCAATATCATTATTGTTAAACCCCTTTGGAAGCGGAGCCGCTTTGTTATAATCATCAAAAACATTCTTTAAGCTTTCTTTTTCTTCTCTAATCTTATCGCTCATAAAGCACCTCTTGCTTAAATTATAACATTTAACAAAAACTATGTCAATTTCAATAACTAAATAACACTTGCTAAAAAAGATTATATCAATTATAATAACAATATCAATCAACTAAAGGAATTATCTATGAAAGAAAATGAAATTATCGATATTTTAATTCCAGCATACAATGCTGAAAAATACATAAAAACCTGTCTTGACAGTCTTCTTGGACAAACATATAACAACGTTAGAATTGTTGTCGCAGAAGATGGCTCAAAAGATGGTTCACTTGCACTTTTAAATGAATATGCAAAACAGTATTCAAACGTTGAAGTCTATCCAAAACAAAATGAAGGCAATATTTCCAAAACCAGAAATTTCTTACTTGGAAAAATTAAGTCAAAATATTTTACATTTTTTGATGTTGACGACTATGCCGAACCAACCTACATTGAAACTCTTTATCGCAATCTCACCTCTTTTGATGCAGACATATCAATTTGCGGAAGAAAAAGACACTATGAACACAAAACACCAAACCTTACCCCATATCTAACAGATGCAGAACCTGTTGTGTTTTTAAACAAACAAGAAGCACTCGCCGAGCTTATTTCATCAAATCTTTTCAACGGCTCTGCATGTGCAAAACTTTATAAATCATCACTTCTAAAAAATGTTGATTTTGACCCAGCAATTCACTATGGTGAAGATTTAGATTTTTGCTTTAAAATATTCCAAAATGCAAACAAATTTACTTATTCTCCAAAACCACTCTATCATTACATCATTCGCAAAAACAGTTTGGTTACAAGCAAATTTAATCTAAAAAAAGTTACTTGTGTTGACTGCTATCAAAAAATCATTAACAAACTTGGTGAAGACGAAGAACTTCTCACTTGTGCAAAATCAATGCAAGGGCTTATCGCAATAGAAATTCTTTATTACACATGGCGTGATAAATACAAAGATAAAAAATTAAAAAAGAGCTTAAAATCAATCATTAAAAATAGCATTCCATATATCAAGAAAAATAAACGTCTTTCAAAATTATACAGATGCACCCCAGCAGTATGGTGGCTAACAAAATTTATGTAAAACACGGACTTCCGTGTTTTTCTTTTGAATTTTTATTTAAATAAAAACATAAACTAGAAATATGAAAGACAATTGCATAATATTAACCGGTGGCGGAACTGCCGGTCACGTCACATTAAACATAAATTTAAAAGATGAACTAAATAAGCATTTTAACAAAATCGTTTATATCGGCTCAAAAGCAGGCATTGAAAAAGAACTCGTCACTAAAAACACCAACTACGAATATCATGAAATTTCAACCTGCAAACTTGTTAGAAAAAAACTTTTTCAAAACCTAAAAATTCCATTCGTTTTATTAAAAGCAATCAAACAGGCAAAAAAAATTATCAAACAAGAAAATCCTTCAATAGTTTTTTCTAAAGGTGGCTATGTTGGTCTACCTGTTGTTATTGCAGCAAAAAAATTAAACATTCCTGTGGTATGTCATGAAAGTGACATTTCTATGGGGCTTGCCAACAAAATTGCAAAAAAATATGCAACCAAAATTTGCACCAACTTTGCAAAAACAGCTGAAGCTGAAGGTTCAAAATGCATCTATACTGGCATGCCGTTAAAACTCTCACCACTCACAAAAATTCAGGCAAAAGAAAAACTAAAAATCAAAACAAACAAACCAATTCTTCTTGTGACCGGCGGAAGTCTTGGAGCACAGGCAATAAACAATTTTATTTTTGAAAATGTTAATGCTTTAACAAAAAATTATTACATTGTTCATCTCGTTGGCAAAAACAATCTCAATAAAAAAATCAAAAACAATGACTATATGCAAATTGAATTTTGTAACGACATGTGGACACTTTTTAAAGCTACCGACTATGCAATTTCAAGAGCAGGTGCAAACACAATCATTGAACTACTGTCAAATCACATTCTCACAATTTTCATTCCATTGCCAAAAACAGCCTCACGTGGAGACCAGATTGACAACGCCAAACATCTTGAAAGATTGGGTGTTTCAAAAACCATAAATCAAGATGAATTATCATTAGAAAAACTGCAAAATTTATTAAATTTCTTAAAAAATAATGCACAAAATGTCAAAAATAAGATAAAAAATGCAAAATTTGAAGACGGAACAAAAAAGATTATTGATGTTATTTTACAAAATAAAAACACATAGCAGACGCTATGTGTTTTTGCTTAATCAATATCAATTTTTTCATATGTGTCACGCATGCCAACAACTTGAGACACAGGCAGTGCAAAAACCATTCCCCTAGCTTCAGATGTAAAGTCAACTGAAGAATAGATTGATTTCATAACCGGCACAACCAACTCTTTTTTTACAAGCATCATAACAACTGTGTTTTCTGGGTCAATGCTGAATCCCAAAAACTTACGTTGAATTTTGCTCACACCTTTTGCTTGCATAATAAACGCACCAAAGTGTCCAACTGCTTTAGCAGCTTCTAGAACTTCAGTTTCAAACCCACGCTTAACAATAGACATAACCATTTTAAATTCATCGTCAGAAAAAATATTTTCTTCTTCAAATTCAAAAACATCTTTTTCCATATCACTTTCTCCTATTCAACAAACGGACCCTTTCCGCCCATATATCCAAGTATATCAAGCACAAACGCCTTTCCTTTTCCACGTTTATGTAAATTAAATTCTTTTGAAATGTTAAGCATAAAAATATCAACAATCTCTTTTTGACAAATTGCCAAAACGCAATATGCATCAGCATATCCACTCACACTCTCCATAAGAGAATTTCGTGAAATTCCATTACCAGGAACCGCCGCAACAACTCTGCCACCATTGTTCACTATAAACTGCAAAACATCATCTAAGATTGAATTTCCTACCACAAAACAACACATTGACAATTCACTAATCTGTGAAGGATGCAATCTTTGAGAGACTATGACATATTTCTTTTTATTTTTCTTATCCTTCATTCTTCTTCTCTCTTAAAATTTCTTTATATTCATTTTCAAGGTCTTCCATATTTGAATACATTTCAGCACTATAAGTAAGTTTGAGTGCATGTCTGTGTTCTTTTCTTTCTTTATAAACAAGTTCAAATTTATAAACAAGTCCAAGTATTTGCAAAACAATAATTGGAGACATGCTAACAATACCAATAATACCAAACGCATCAAGCGGATTTGGAGTTCCAGACGCAAGTCCAATCATAATCGGCAAAACAAACGCTGAAGTCATTGGACCCGATGCAACACCACCCGAGTCAAACGCCAAACTAGTAAATATTGAAGGAACTATAAACATCAGCGCTAGGGCCACTACATACCCTGCGACAATTATATATAAAAAGTTGATGTGATACAAAATTTTCAAAGCAGAAATTAAAATTGCAAACGCCATTGAAATAGCAATTGAAATTAACACCACCAATGATGAAATGTTGCCTTTTGTGACACTTTCAACCTGTTTTGAAAGCACTATAACCGAAGGCTCACAAAATGTAATAATGAATCCAAGCACAACGCAGAACAAAATAACAAGTGAAGTGTCAAGTCCTTTAATGAAACTTCCAACATAATGTCCCATATCTGAAATTCCAAATTCAATTCCAAACAAGAACAAATATAAACCAACAAAGGTTACTAACAACCCAATCAAAAGTTCAATTTTCTTTCTCATAGGAAGTTTAATTAAAATAAGATCATATAAATAGAACACTAGTGCCAATGGAATTACCGCAAAAGCAGCATTTCTAAGCACTTCTAAAAACACATTAAGCTCTTCAATTGATATGGTTTTTCCAATGCTGTCACCAGCGCATGTAAACACCAAAAGCACCGCCATAACAGGTCCAAGAGACGCCATACCAACCATACCAAAAACTTCGTCATTGTTTTTGTTATCAGTAAATTTTGCAGTTATTCCTGATGAAATAGCAAGCAGGAACGGTGCGGTAATAATTCCTGTCGTTGCACCACCTGCATCAAATGCAATTGCAATATATTCACTTTTAACTTGTGTGCAAAGCAAGAATATTGCTGCAAACATAACAAGATAAATATATTTGACGTTTATATTTTTAATTATTCTAACAATTGCAAAAGCAATACATATTCCAACGCCAGCACCAATGAAAAACGTAAGCAGCGATTTTGAAACACCAATTCCACTTTCAACAACCTGACCTGCAAAAATCGTTACATCAGGCTCAGCAATTGTCGCACAAATACCAAACGCCATTGCAAATACAACAAAAATAACAAATTTTGAAGCCTTATTCACCGAACCAATCATAAGTTCGCCCATAGGCATAATCGTTGAATCAATTCCAGTTAAAAACCAAACTTCACCAATACTTACAAGCACAATTGCGATAATAAACGACAACAAAACCTTTGTGTCAAATTTATAGAAAAAAATGTGCACAAAAAGAACTATTGCCAAAATTGGCAATAGTGCTAAAAATGTTTCACGAAATTTTTTCAAAAAATTCTTCATCAGGCCCACCTAGACTATTCAAAATCAATGCCACCAATAATATCGCTATCCATTTTTCTTCTAGGCGATCTGGTGCGGGTTCGAGTTGTTCTTGAAGTTGATCTTGAAGAAGTTCTTCTTCTAGAAGCCGGTCTTCTAGCTGCCGACTTCTTTGGTTTAGCAACTTCTTCAACTTCATCTTCCACAATTTCTTCTTCAATATCATCAATATTTTCAACTTCTGGCTCTTCAATTTCAACTTTCTTGCTGTGTTTTGAAGCAACCTCAAGCAACTTTTTATCCATTTCAAGATTTGAAATATTTAAGTTGTTTTCAAGTTCATTTTTAAGCATGAGACCAAACTTCGCTTTTTCAGAAGACTCATTCGCCATTTCTCTATATTCTTCTTCTTTCTTTTTAAAGTTTGTTTCTGCTTTTTTAAGTTTTATATCACTCTTAAGTTTGTCAAGATATGCTTGCTTTTGAAGTTCTTCATCACGTTTTCTAAATGATGACTCAAGTTCTTTAAGTCTTGATTCATATTCTTCAGCAACTCTTTGTGTTTCAAGTTTTGCCATTCTAAGTCTTTCTTCTGCTTCAAAGTCAGACTTGTTGTTTCTGTCAAGCATTTCAATAATCTTTGCTTGCAACTCATTTTGTTGCATTTGCAAATATTGACTATCTATTGGAGCATATGTTCCAAATTGTTGCATTTGTTCAGGAGCATATGCATCAATCTCATCATCAACAAGTGGCAAGTTATCTTCATTTTTGTTAATCTCAACACCGCCAGCCTTAGCCTTTTCAGCTTGAGATCCAAGGGCAGTCTTTTCTCCACCAGACTTTCCATAAAGTTCGGTAAACTTAGACATAAACTCATCTGTGATGGTTCTAAAGTCTTCTTTTGTCAAAATATCTTCACGAGAAATAGTTTTTCCAGTAACAAAATCAGCCTTTTCATCTTCAACTTTTGGTGTTTCTGTCAAGTTTTCAGCATTATCAGTTTTTGCCTCTGTTTCAGCATCCTTTGATTCTGGCTTATTGTCATCTTTCTTTTCTTCAGCACTTTCTTCTGCCGCTGAAACAATATCCTTTTCAATCACAGCACCGCGTTTCTTTGCAGATTCTGGATTACGATTAATTTCAACAAAGCGCTTACCCTGAACTTTTGGAGTATCGTCTTTTTCTTGAACGTCTTCTGCTCCAAGTTTGTCGTTTACCTTTTCAATATCATCTAAAAGTTCATCTTCGTCAATGCCAAGATTTGCAAGGTCAAAATCGTCTTCTTCACCATCTTTTGCAATATCTGTAAGTTCATTGGTTGAAATAACCTTTTCTGTTGGTTTCAATTTAGTGTTAGAAGCTTCACGTTCTAACTTATCAAGCCTAGCACGAACCTTTTCAAGTTCTTCGGTTTCAAATCTAAACTTTTCACCAGCAAATACTTCATCAAATGAAAAGTCTTCAACATTAACTGCATTGTCATTTCCAAACACTTCATCTTGACTTGATGTTGGAACAACGTTTTGCATTTCAACAAGTGGCTCTAAAATGTCACTGTTTTCTTCAAATTCAGTGTTAACTTTTGATTGTTGTTCAAGCTTATTCAAATAACTATCAAGAGAATATTTTTTATACATTGGATCATTAGTTGAAAGTTGATTGATAGGCTTTTGATTATCTGATTTAAGTTGATCAACATCATTAAACTTCTTTTCACTTGCATTCTTGTTAAGATAATCTGTGAGTGAAAATTTTGTTTCAGTTGTTTCAGCCAAACCAATTTTCTTTTCTGCTTCACGATAGTTCTTATTTTTCCACGAAGAAAAATTGCCCATATCAACAGGAGTTGTTCTTTGTTTTCTAGGCCCAAAGAACTTGTTGAATGGATTAGGCTTAAATTTACTACTTAAGTTTTTGCGAACCACAGGAGCTTCTTCATGTTTATTTGCTTCTTTCAAACTGCTGTCAGTTGACAAAATGTTAATGATAACTGGCTCACTTTCAGTTTGTTTTAAAGCTTTTCTAAACAAAGAGAAATCTGATTCATTATAGAAAAAATTGTTCATAATATTCCCTTATACTAAATACTAATATTAGTATACAATAACTAGAAAATATTACAAAACAAAATAAGCCAAAATTTAAATTAAAATAAAAAAGATTCGCCATGACTTTTATGACGAATCAATATCTCACCCCAAAACTTCAGTAACAAAATCATCATTGAAATTATGAGTATAATCACGCTGTTTTTCAGCAATTTTCACAAGTTTATCAATAAATTCATTAATTAAAACCTTGCCCCTTTCAAAAAAATAATATGCCAAAGAACCTGGAATTGCATTAACTTCACACACATAAATCTTGTTATTTTCTTCATCATAAAGAAAATCAATTCTAACAACCCCACAAAGACCAAGTTCTTCAAAAATTCTACCTGCATATTTTTGCAGTTTTTCTTTTAGTTCGTTTGAAATTTTTGCTGGAAAATTCTTTTTTAAACCTTCCATTGAACCAAGTTTTCCTTTGCAACCACAACATTGTTTTTCGCCTGTCAAATACTTATCAGCGAACGACAACAACTCACCGTTTTTTAACGGTTCATCAATCTCTGAAATTTCATATTCATCACTTGTTCCAATCACTGCAACATTAAATTCACGTGCATTTTCAATCAACTTTTCAACAAGCACGACATCATCAAATTCAAAAGCCTGCACCATAAATTTATCAAATTCCTCTTTGTTTTTTGCAACAAACACTCCTATCGAACTTCCACCATTATTAACCTTTAACACCACTGGAAATTCTAAAAACCTGAGCTTCAAATCTATAATTGAATCTTCTTTGTTTTGAAACTGATTCTTTTTAATTTTAAACCCCTTCACTGTTGGAATTTTAAGACCTTTCATAACCTGCTTAAACAAAAATTTATTCATACAAACCCCTAAAGCATCAACCCCACCAGCCGAACACGCAATATTCATCTGCTCAAAAACAGCAACCAATTTTCCATTTTCCCCAGCATTTCCATGACATGCAAAAATCGCAACTTCTACGCCAATATATTCTTTTAAACCAAAAATCGTTCTTGCAAACAACTTGTTATTTTCACCAGAAACAAATACCACTTCTTTAAATTTTTTGTTTTTTCCTGAAAATTTTAATTTTGAAAAATCGTTAACATCGAACTTTTCTTTTTCATAAACAAACATTTTGTTATCTCTTGAAATATATAGCGGAATCAGTTTAAATTGTTCAGACTTAACCTTGCCATAAATCTGTGACGCGGTCACAACTGAAATGTCATGTTCATAAGATTTTCCACCAAAAACCAAAAGTATATTCTTCATACAAATTCTCCTATTTTATTGTATGAATGAAAAAAAATAAGGTTACTAAATCAACTTCAATTCATCAACATAATAGTTATGTTTCTATATCTTTTAAGCCAAACAAAAAAACGCATGATAATCATGCGTTTACACTTATGAATAATTATCTGGCAGGTCATTTTCAAACAAAACAACTGAATCAAAATCAGCATACTTTGCGAGTGCTTCAACTGCTTGAGTTAAGTTTGCAACTTGAATAATTTTATTCTCATCAAAATTTTCAAATAAAAGTCCTGTCTTTAACGCTTCAAAGTTGATTGCACTGTCAATAATGACATAATCACAAACCTTTGCCATTCTCTTTCCAAACTCAAAGTTTGAATTAAATTGGTCAGCACCAAGCTCCACAAGACCTGGAGTCACAACAAATTTATTTCCAGAAAACTCTGCCAAAACTTCCAAGCTAGCCGATGAACCTTCAACCGAACTGTTATAGGCATCATCAATGATTGTGTAAGTGCTTGAAGATTTCAAAATTTCTAGTCTGTGCGGAATCGTTCTTAATTTTTCAATACCCGCAGCAACCTGCTTTAAAGTCAAACCCAAATCAAGCGCAACACGACTTGCAAGCAATATATTTGAAATATTATGTTTTCCAAGCAAGATTGTTTTACACTTAACTTTTTCATCACCAAAAACCAAATCAAAAACAACACCGTCTTTAGACGTTTTTATTCCTGATGCATAAATTTCACCTTTCTCATCAGCAATTGAAACAGTCTTTGCTTTTGAATATTGTTTAGCAAGTTCTTTTGCAGGTTCTCCATCAACATTCACAAAAAGATTTCCATCATTAGCTGAAACATATTCTGCTATCTCACCTTTTGTTTTTAAGATATTTTCCAAACTTCCAAATGTGAGCAAGTGTTGATTTCCAACACCAGTCACAACACCATACTTTGGCTCAACCATATTGCAAAGCTCTTTGATGTCAAACATTTGTCTAGCACCCATTTCAGCAATAAAAATCTCATCATCACTTTCAAGATTTGAAAGTATTGTTTTTGCAAGACCAAGTGGAGTGTTATAACTTGATGGAGTTGCACAAACTTTATATTTTTCAGACAAAATTGTTTCTAAAATATTTTTAACAGTTGTCTTTCCATATGAACCAGTCACACCAATCACAACAATATTTTTTTGAGCCTTAAGCTTTGTCTTTGCTTTTTTGATATAGGCATTTGAAATCAACTTTTCAATTGGCCAAGTAACCAAATACGCAAGAATAACAAACACAGGAAGCGTAACTGGAATAATTCCAATAAGACCAAATCTTAAATATGGAACAAACCTATACCCAACATATTGCATCGCCCAAGTAAATCCACCAACCAAAATTGCAAACACAATAACAAGTCTTGTCATTCGCTTGGTATATTTAAGTGGTGTTTTTTGTTTTGCAGTAAACAAATTTGCTATAAACAATGCGCTAAACAAAATATAAAACAAAACACTAGCATACGACAAAATTTCTTCAACAAAGAAGTCAGCCAAAAGCACATTGGTTATAAGCATTGCAGCCAGTGACAAAAACGACAACATAAAAAGTCTTGAAACATATGAATATTTCGTATCTTTCAACCACTTTCTAAAGCCATTCAATTTATAACCAGACAATTGCAACATTTGCAAAAGTTTATATCCAACAAAAATCATCATGACAGTAGACACCACTGCCAAAACAATAAACATCATCAAGTCTAGGTTCGAAACAAACCAAGGAGCAAGCATAAATTTCATTTTAATTACCTCATATTAATTTTATTAATTTTTTATAAACGTGTCAAGAATAATTAAAAACTCTTGCGGTTTATCTAAATAAGAAAAGTGTCCAGCGTTTTTAAAAATATAAAGTTCGGAATCTTTTATCAGCCGAAATAATTTTCTTGCCATATAAAGTTTCGTTTCTTTGTCATCTTTTCCCCAAACAATACACGTTCTGCATTTTATAAATTTCGCCGCCTGAGACAAGTCTTCATTCACAATCTTAACAAAAACCTGCTTCATTTTTGGTGATAATTTTTTATAATCAGCAGAACCATATACATCAAGTTTTTGCCTAAGCTTCGCATTCTTTTCTGCTTTCTTTTTTAGGCTTTTATATCTCTTAATCTTCAACCACTTAACAAACGACCTTCTTGGTTTCAACCCCGCGGCATCAACCAAACAAAGTTTAAAATTTTTAAAAAGACCCTGATGTAAAAACGCAAACTTGATTGCCACCCTTCCACCAAAAGAATGCCCAACCAAAACCAACTTCTCAATCTCAAAATTATCTAACAAATCTTTTAAATCTTGAACATAATCAGTCAAAGAAAAAACTTTGTCAGGTTCAGTGCTTTCACCAAAACCTGCAAAGTCAACATAAATTTTACACCAATCATTAAAATAATTTTTTGTCCACAAAAAAGCTGTTTTGTCTTGACCCCAGCCATGCAGAAACACAATAACTTTTTTTGAGTCGCCTTCCTTTATAAATTTCATAAAAATTACATAAGCCTAAAAATCTTCCAACTTCATTAAAATGGCATCATTTTCACCATAATAATTTTTTCGAACTGCATACTCCTTAAACCCAAACTTTTCATAAAGTTTAATAGCTCTCAAATTTATTTTATTCACTTCTAAAAAAATAGTTCTAGATTTTTTCTCTCTGCAAACGGTTAACAGATGTTCCATTAAAATTTTTGAATAACCACGCCCTTGAAATTCTTTTTTGATAGCGATGTCAAAAAGCTCACTTTCGCCAGCAACATTGCTCACTTCAAAAAATCCAATCACTTTTTCATTTAAAAACAACAAATAATAATCAAGCACATCACTTGAAATTGTCTTTTCAATATCTTCTTTTAATCCAGATCCCAAAAGCTCTTTTTCAATAAAAAGAACATCATCAACATATTCATGGGTAAGTTTTTTAACAACAAAATTATCAGCCATTAAACCCCACCACCAAGTCTTTTATTTCTTTCAATTTCAGCTTGAGATGCTCTCAAATAAACCGGAGAAATTTCATTTAATTCAATAAAATCATTCGCCTCGATTTTTTCATTAATCGCAGAAATTGTTTGTTTTTCAACAATATTGGCATTAATTTCAAACATTTTTAATCTTTTTTGCGTTTTTTCATTATCTGCAATAATTTTACAATTTAAATATTTTTCTTTAAATTCACCAGCAAATTCACTTATTGAAACGCATGAATCTTGAACCAAATCTCCATCAACATTACGAACATAAACATAATCTGAAAATCCTTCAAGAACCACAAAATGCTTTTCATCATCACATTTAAATAAATCAAAATTTGACACAACTGCAACTTTCGCACCGCTGCCAATTGCAAGCCCCTTACAAATTGAAATAGCAACTCTCACACCCGTAAAACTACCTGGGCCAATGCAAACACCAATCACATCAACATCGCTCATTTTCAATCCAGAAAGATTAAGCAATTCATCAACAACAACCAAAAGTTCATCAGTATGCTTTTTTTGATTTTCATCAACTTTAGACAAAACTTGTTTACCTTTACACAAATAAACACTCATTCCAGCAGAACAATCAATAATCAATTTATTCATTATCTTTCAATCCTTATCAATCTTTTTTCATCATCAACTTTTTTAATAAACACCTTAATCGCAGAGCTAGGAAACATCCCTGCAGCACGCCCAGGCCATTCAACAATAGAAATTCCATTTGAATAAAAATATTCTTCTGCACCAATCGCATCAAGTTCTGAAACATCAGAAATTCGATACAAATCAAAATGATAAACATTTGGAGTTGTGTCATAAATATTCACAATAACAAACGTTGGCGACACAGCAACAACATTGCCATTTGAAAGCTGCGAAACAACACCTTTAGTAAACACTGTTTTTCCCGCTCCCAAATCACCATCTAGAAGAATAATATCTCCTTCATTTAAAGTCTTTGCAAAATTAGACGCAAATTCTAATGTTTCTTTTTCACTATTTGAACTAAATTCAGTAACCATATTCCCTCTACAATACTCTGCTAGTACCAATCAAACTAGCACCACTATTTATTAAATTAATCGCCTGCATTCTATCCTTCACTGCACCAGATGCCTTAATCTTGCATCTACCTGCAAGTACTTTATTCATAAAACTAACAAGCTCCAAATTCGCACCAGCAACACCAAAGCCAGTCGAAGTTGAAACATAATCAATTTTCAATTTAACACACAATTCCAAAATCTTAACCAGTTCATTTTGCGACAAATAACACGTCTCTAAAAGAATTCTTAAAACTTTTTGTTTGGTAACCTTTTTAATTTGAGTCAGCTCGTGTTTTAAATATTTAAAGTCACTATCTTTTAATTTTGCAATATTTAAAACAACTTCAATTTCATCTGCGCCATCCTGAATTGCTTGTTTTATTTCAAAAATCTTCACATCAGTTTTAACTGCACCAAGTGGAAATCCTATCATTGAAACAACTCTAAGCCCACCAAGCAAATTTGCATTAATATAATCAGCAACATAAGCAATATTGCATGAGTTCACACAAACACCATAATATTGATTCTTGTAGGCAACATCACACAACTTTTCAAGATCAGTTTTTGTAACCCTTGCATCAACCAGTGTTAAATCTATAAAATTGTTTAATTCAACAATATCACTCATGACCCACCTGCTTATATATTATATTTTAACATAAGCCAATAAAAATTTAAAGTAATTTAATAAACTTTGATTTTTAGGCAAGAATTTATTTATGATAAAATCAAAATTAGCTATAACAATAGATTCTATTTTCATAAGCCTACTCTGCTCTTTTATTTTGTATGTTTGGATAAATAGATATCTAAAAAACGCATTTTTATCATTTTTTATTTGTAATATCGCATTAGTTTTATTGTTTTTTCTATTTTTTAAATATTTTATCAAAAAACACAATCTTAAAAATTTAAAAGAAAGAGACTTGAATTTTGCAAAAAAATGTTTTCATCATCTAAAATATTGTCCTGATAACGAATCAATAACATTTTTTGAAAAGCTCTTAAATTCTAAAAACAAAGCCATGAATTTATATGAAAATCACAATCAGATTTTTTATATAAACATAAAACAACCATTATGCGAAAACGACTTTCTAACAGCCAATGAATATAAACTATCTTCTTCACAAAATAAAAATTTATTTTTTATTTCAATTGCAGAAACTGAAGATTTTAAAAACACATTAACTTCATCACCAATCACCTACACACTATACAATCAAACTGAACTATTTGAACTTATGAAAGTTAAAGATTGTTTTCCTATAAAACAATCTGCAAAAGAAAATTTCTCAAAACTTAAATTAATTAAAACAAAACTGAAACAATCACTCTTAAAACAAAACTTTAAACACTTTTTGTTTTCTGGTTTATCGTTAATCGCAATATCATTATTTTTACCATTCATGTTTTATTATTTAATAATAGGAACAATCCTTATTTTTTTATCATTAGTTTGTCTCTTATCAAAACCAACTCAAACCGAAAAACCAAAAGAAAAATTAATTGACATAATAAAAAAGTAGTGCTTAAAGCACTACTTTTTATCCTCTAATTTCAAGACCATTTTTAGAAATAAATTCTTCTAAATCAGCTCTAAATTTTTCAATTTCTTCACCAGAAAGTGTGTGGTCAAAACTTGAAAGATTAAATCTGAGTGTGACAGATTTTTTATCTTTCAAAACTTCTTTATTTTCATAAATATCAACAAGTTCATAGTTTGACAAAAGCTTGCTTTTAAATTTTCCAAGAATTCTTGAAAGTTCAATGTATTTCATATTCTCATCACAGAGAATGTTATAATCAATTTGAACAGCTTGATATTTTGATATATTTTTAATTTTTCTTGCAAATGCCTTTGTGTTTGCAAGTTTTTCAAAATCAATTTCAAGACCAACAACATTAAATCTCTTGTCGATTGATTTTTTCACACTTGGATGAATAACACCCATATATCCATAGTCTGCCATTCTAGATTTTATTCTAAATGAGTTAACTGGATGCAAATATGGCACTGTTTCACCTTCTGCAAGTTCAGCATCAATGCCAACAATGTTTTGAATGATATCAATAATCGCTGTTTTCATTTCAGTGAAAAGTTCAAATTCTGTTTTCTTTTGACTAGCAAAGAGCACTGCAAGTTTCTTTTGCTCAATAGATCTATTTTCTTCATCAAGACCAGACACAACTCTTCCAATTTCAAACACCCTAACATTTGAATAAAGGTTTTTATTTTCATCTAATGTTCTAAGCAATGTTGGAAGCAATTCACTTCTAATTCCACTTTGACCAGCATTTGATGAATCTAAAAGTGAAACATAAGACTTCATGTCAATTTTATGTTGTTTGTTAAAGTCTTCAAAATTCCATAAATATGAATGAATTTCATTTGCATTATATTTTTCTGCTAGCAAGAGCTTTGTGTCATATTCATATTCAATTGAACCAATAAGTTTTTGTGGTTCACAGTTAACTTTTAATGGTTTTGGCTCTATATTGTCATAACCATAAAGTCTTGCAACTTCTTCAACCAAATCTTCTTTGATTGAAACGTCTTTTGTTGCTCTAAATGAAGGGACTTTTGCAAGAAGTTCTTCACCATCTTCTTTAATTTCAAACTCAAGAGCTTTTAATGTTTTCACGATAAACTCTTTAGAAATATCTTCACCAACAATCTTGCCAATAAAGTTTGGATTAAATCTAATTTCAATTTCATCAAACTTTTTGTTGTAGCAATCACTGAAACTTGATGTCACAACCACACCAGAATCAATTCCTTTAAGCAAATACAAAATTCTAGCAAGTGCAACTGGTGTAAGTTCTGGGTCAAGTGACTTTTCATATCTTTGAGATGCATCAGTAATAAGACCAATAGCACGTGCAGTTTTTCTTATAGTTGCATAATCAAACACTGCAGCTTCAAACAACACTGAATTTGTATCTTCTGAAATACCTGATTTCAATCCACCCTTAATTCCTGCAATTGCAACTGGGTCTTTATCTTTGTCTGAAATCACAAGAGCGTTTGCTGGAAGTTCATGTTCTTCACCTTCAAGCGTAAGCATCTTCATGCTTCCGTCAGATTCAATAACATTGATTGCATCAACAATCTTGTTGTCAAATGCATGCATTGGAAGACCAATGTCAAGCATTACATAGTTTGTAAGGTCTGCAAGCAAGTTGATATCTCTCATTCCTGCATATGTCAAACGGATCGCCATTTCACGTGGTGATTTTTTAACATTAATATTATCAACAGTAATTGCTGAATATCTATAACAATTTTCTGTGTGAATTTGAACAGGAACTGTTTTTAATGATTTGTATGCGTCCAAATTATCAATAGGCATTTTTGCAAGTGGTCTATCAAAAATCGCTGAAAACTCACGGGCAATTCCATAGTGACCCCAAAGGTCTGGTCTGTTTGTAAGCGACTTATTGTCAATATCTAAAACAACGTCATCAATTGGCCACACTTCTTTAATGCTTTGACCAATCACAACATCGTCTTTGATATCCATAATGCCTTCATCATCACTTCCAAGACCAAGCTCTGCTTCTGCACAACACATGCCACAGCTTTCAACACCAGCAAGTTTGCATGGCTTAATCTTTCCTGCAAGAACACTTCCGCCAACCTTGCACACTGCAGTGACCATTCCTTCATAAACATTTGGAGCTCCGCAAACAATTTGCAAAACTTCACTGCCAACATCAACATTTAAAATATGCAAGTGGTCAGATTCTGGATGGTCAACAACTTTCAAAATTTTTCCAAAAACAACATCTTGAATTTTTTCACCTTTTATTTCAACATCTTCGATTTCTGCAGTTGAAAGATTGAATCTTTTTACAAGTTCATCAACTTCAATTCCAGATAAATCTACATAATCTTTTATCCAATTAATAGAAATTTTCATAATTTACTCCTCTTATTTGTCTAACATTTTAACCATAAAAATTGAATCGCTATAATTGTCATCGGCATACTTTAACATGTTTGGAAAAATTCCATATTCTTTAAAACCAAACTTTTTGTATAAGTTTTGAGCTTTTGTGTTGTCTTTCATAACAGAAAGCTCAACCTGCTCAAACCCAAGACTTTTAGCAAGATCTAAACTTTGTTCCATAAGAGCATTGCCAATTCCAAGCCCCCAATATTTGCTTTGAACAGAAATTCCAAACCCAGCACGATGTCTCAAACGAAACTTGTTTGACTTAGCTGAAATATTTGCAAGCCCTACAACAACTCCGTTTAACTTCGCCAAAATTATTGCATCACGCTCAGCTTCTAAAAATCTGTTAATCCATTCAATTTCGTGCTCGATGGTATACTCTCCGTCTTCTGGAGAAATAACAAGGTTTTGTGTTTCATGTGAAATAGTGTTCGCATGATATGCACAACCTTCAGCATCTTCAACTTCAGGAGAACAAAGAACAATCTCTTCTCCATTCTTTAAGATTTTTCTAACCGATTCAAATTTCATAATGTCACCTACATTTTTGTTTTAAACTGACTCATAACTTTTAAGTTGTTGCTGTTTAAGTGTCTAATATCATCAAGATTTGTTCTAATCATAACAAGTCTATCAAATCCCATACCAAAAGCAAAACCATTATATTCATCAGGGTCAATGCCAGCCATTCTCAAAACGTTTGGATGAATCATTCCGCAAGGACATAGTTCAATCCAGCCAGAACCACCACAAGTGTGACAACCCTTTCCGCCACAGAACGGACATTTTGCATCCATTTCATAGCTTGGTTCAGTAAATGGGAAGAATCCTGGACGAAGTCTAACTTCAACATCTTTTTTAAACAATGCCTTAAGCATTTCTTTTTCAAAATAAATCAAGTTTGCAACAGTGATATCTTTTCCAACAACCACACCTTCAAGTTGGAAGAATGTGTTTTCATGTCGCGCATCAAGCTCTTCATTTCTAAAAACTCTACCTGGGAAAATAACTTTGCAAACAGGTCCATAAGTTCTAAGTATTCTGTTTTGAGCTGCTGATGTTTGAGTTTTCAAAAGTTCACCATTATCAAGCCAGAATGTGTCTTGCATATCTCTTGCTGGGTGGTTTTTTGGAACGTTAACTGATTCAAAGTTGTTATATTCACTCTCAACTTCTTTTCCATCTTCAATAACAAAACCCATGTTTTTAAAAATATCAACAACCTGCTTTTGAATAATTGTTCTTGGGTTAAGCGAACCACTTTCTGTGTCTACTGGAAGTGAATAGTCAAATTGTCTTGTTGCTTGAATTTCTTCATTAACAGCTTTTTCAGCGAGCGCATTTTTAATTTCTTCAATTGAGTTTTCAATCTTTGTTTTAAGCGCATTAACCTTTTGACCAAATTCTTTCTTTTGTTCAACTGGCACTTCTCTAAATTTAGACATAATGTCAGCAACCAAGCCTTTTTTGCCCAAAAACTTTAATCTTAAAGATTCAAGTGCTTGCAAATTTTCAACATTTGCAGAATCTTCATCATATTGTTTTTCAACATCTTCAATAATATTTAATTCCATTTTTGTCTCCTATAATATATTTTCTTTACCTATTGGTTTGCTTGCGGTTTTTTCATAAAAAAGAAAAAGCCTTGCAAGCCCTAACTTAAGGACGCAAGACTTTCGCGTGGTACCACCTTAATTCGTGAATAAATTCACCTTGTTTACTTTAACGGAAGTTTAACCGAGATACATTTCTGCATCCAGCTCCAGTGCCGAAATTCATTTCTAGGACTCGGTGTTGTGCTTTCAGCCCATGGCAACAACTCTCTAAAACCTATCTCTAAAAACTACTAAATCACCTTCACAGCTTTTAAAAACTGATTGTAGTCTAGCATAATAATATTTTTTTGTCAACTAATTGCTTAAAACTCAACGTGTTTGATGCCCTTTTTGTTTGAAAGTCTATAAAGCACAAACTTTCTGCCGATAGAACACACTTCTTCAGCTTTCAAATTAAATGCAGCAATCTGCAAATATTCTTTTGCTGACTGTTCCGCGCCCTCCAACACAGAAACCTTAACAAGTTCTCTTGCATGAAGTTCTCTGTCGATTTGTGCAAGAACAGTTTCTGTCAAACCATCTTTTCCAACAATGGTTGTTGCATCAATAGTGCTGGCCAAACTTCTAAGTTTTGCTCTTTGTTTAGAATTTAACATTTCTTACTCCTTAATTTCAAATTCAATATCTTTAATTCTAATAATAGATGTTTCATCTGCACCCATTTTCTTTAATTCTTTAATAATACCTTTATCTTTCAAAACCTTTTGGAAGAAAGCAAAAGATTGTGAATCAGAAAGCACAACGCCTCTAACAAGTTCATCAATAAAACCACCAACAACTTCAAAAGCCCCATCATCAGCAACAACAATTTCATATCTATTTGGATTTGGTCTTTCATAAACAAAAGGTTCAAATTCAAGCTTTTGTTTTGGTGGAAGCTGAGCAAGTTTTTCAAGAGTAACTTTCAAAAGTTCATCAAGATTGTTGTTTGCAACCGCAGAAACCTCAACTACCGAATATTTTGTTTTTAGTCTTGAAAGTTTTGTTTTAAAGTCTTTAATTTTCTTCTCGTCATCAACAAGGTCAATTTTGTTAAGAACAACAATTTGTGGCAAAGCTGAAACTTCTTCACCGTATTTTTTAAGTTCGTTGTTTACAATCTTAAAATCTTCATATGGATCACGCTCTTCACTTCCTGAAATATCAACCACATGAAGCAAAAGTCTTGTTCTTTCAATATGTCTCAAGAAATAATGACCTAAACCAACACCTTCGCTAGCCCCTTCGATAAGCCCAGGAATATCTGCAATAACAAATGATTTGTCATTAGCTTTGCACACACCAATATTTGGCGCAAGTGTTGTAAAGTGATAGTTTGCAATCTTTGGTTTTGCATTTGTAAGCATTGACAAAATCGTGCTCTTTCCAACATTAGGAAATCCAATAAGTCCAACATCTGCAATGGTTTTAAGTTCCAAAATAACTTCTTTTTCTTCGCAAAGTTGTCCGGTTTGTGAAAATGATGGACGTTGTCTTGTTGAAGACTTAAATCTAGCATTTCCAAGTCCACCAAGTCCGCCTTTCAAAACCACAATTTCACTTTTATCTTCAAACATATCTGCAATAATCGAGTTTGTTTCGTTATCTCTAATAACTGTTCCACAAGGAACTTTTATGATTAAATCTTCACCATTTTTTCCACGACACATCTTGCTTCCGCCATTTCCACCAGCTTCTGCTCTAAAGTGTTTTGTGAATCTAAAATCAATCAAACTGTCAATGCCTCTGTCTGCAACAAAAACAATGTTGCCACCATGTCCGCCATCACCACCATCTGGTCCGCCTTTAGCAACATATTTTTCTGTGTGAAAACTTGTTTTTCCATTTCCACCATTTCCAGCTTTGATAAAAATCTTAACTCTATCTAAATACATAATATCTCCTATTTATGTCTTTTTGATTGTTTTTTATAAAACTTGCAAACCATTTTTAGTTTGCAATCATCACATCTTGGTTTTATCGCCTTACAAACATATCTGCCGTGCAACACAAGCGAGTGATGAAATTTTGTCCATTTGTCTTTTGGAATATTTTTTTCCAAATCTTTTTGTGTATTTGAAACATTCATAGAGCAAGCAAGTCCCAACCTGTTTGACACTCGAAATACGTGCGTGTCAACTGCAATAGCTGGCACATCATATGCCGTTGAAATCACAACATTGGCTGTTTTTTCACCAACCCCTGCAAGACTTTTAAGTTCTTTTTTCGTATTTGGAATCTTTCCATCAAATCTATCAATAATATCCTGACTTGCTCTCAAAATGTGTTTAGCTTTATTATGAAAAAAGCCACAAGCACGAATTTTTTCTTCAAGTTCTGCTTGTGACAAAGTAATCATTTTTTCAGGTGTGTTAAACTCTTTAAAAAGTTCACTCGTGACAGCATTAACTCGTTTATCAGTGCATTGAGCCGATAAAATAACCGCCACCAAAAGTTCGTAGTTTGAATGAAACACAAGTTCACATTTTGGATTGTCATAAAGCGCATCAACTTCCTTAATTATATCCAAAACATCTTTTTTCATTACTTTCTACCCAGCCTTTCGCTCATCTTATCATACACTATTGTAAGAAGTTTAAATGACATAGCTTCTTCAAAGTTTCTGATGTTAAGACCAGTAATTTTATGAATCTTCTCAATTCTATAAAGCAAAGTGTTTCTATGCAAAAACGCATTTCGACTAGTTTCAGAAATGTTAAGGTTGTTCTTAAAGAACGCATTGATGCATTCAACAAGTTCTTTGTCTTTCATAACTGAAATAATTTCTGGTGTCAAAAATTTTTCTGAAATAGACGCTTGTTCATCAGGATTCAAGCAACCAATAACGGTTTTGCAGAACGCAGAAAACACAGATTCTTTGACATTTTGATTCTTTTGAACTTTTTCGCCTTTGTTGATTTGACCAACAATAGATTGCTTTCCAGATAAATAATCCATAGAAATCTCCTTTATATCATTGCCAATTATAACAAATAATTTATCTAATTTCAATAATTTTGTCGAAGATTTTTAAATAACCCTCGAATTATCAATTTCAGAAAATAACAAAAACTCTCCTAACTCTAGATATTTATTGAATTCACGGTCATTAACTTTTTCAAAATCAATTTTGTTAGAAATGCAAAGTTTGACATTTTCAGACTCACCTTCAACAATAGTTAAAAGCGACAACTTGTCATAAAACCCAGCATTAAACTTAATTAAAGTTTCTACATCATCTCTTCCGAAAAAATAAGCTCCGCCTTTTTTTATAATAAACCCATCAACAACTTTGTGAGTATCAACAAAATCAATTACACCAAAATTAATTTTTTTGTTTTCAAACTCATTAATCGATTTATATTTATATCCCTTCTGCATAGCCAAATACAAAACTTCTTCAAATGCGATGTTTTTATAAAAATCAGCATTTTTCACAAACGATAAGCCACCACTTGCAACAACTATTGTTGAGCCAATATTAAAAATAATGTCTAAAATTTCTTGCATTTCAGCCATTTCATCATCAATCAACCCCACAAACTGGTCATCTATAAACCAGATGTTTGGTTTTTTAACAAATGCCCTTGCAAGTGCCAATTTTCGTTTTTCAAGTAGCGACAACTCTTTTATCTTTGCTGTATCTGGCCTGTTTATCTTAAATTTTAAAAGAAGCTCGCTTAAAGCAGACTCATTTAACCTATCAATTTCTATCATATCACACAAAAAATCGAAGTTTTTTCTAATAGAGCCATTCAACAACACAGGCTCAGATAAAACAAGTGAAAACTTTCTGTCTTTATCACTTATTTTCTTAATATCTTTCTCTTCAAACCTAATCTCTCCAATATAAGTTTTGTCAAAACCAGAAAGTGATTTTAACAACGTTGTTTTTCCAGAATCTGTCTGTCCCAATACTAATAAATTCTTATTTTTAGGCAAAACAAAACTTATGTCTTTTAAACATAATGGCTGTTTGTAATATGCAAAACACAATTTAATTGACTCTAAATATCTTTTCATAAATTCATTATATCACGCCATATAGAAAAATCAAAGAACAAAACAAAAAGACGTGCAAAATTGCACGTCTTTTTAATTTTAAAAACTATTTTGTTTTAATCAAACCATAGTTGCCATCTTCTCTCTTATAAAGCACATTAACAAGACCAGTTGTGTTGTCTCTATAAATATAGAAGTCATTGCCGATAAGTTCAAGTTGGTCAACTGCTTGATCTTCAGAAAGAAGGTCAAGTTCAAACTCTTTCACTTTCACAATTTTTGCAGGTTCAATTTCAGGAACTGCATCGAAGAACAACAAATCCATTGGATCAACAGATTTAACGCTATCTTTAACTTTTCCAGCAATTCTAACAATTTGTCTTTCAATTTTAGCAAGACAAGTGTCAAGATTTGCATACATATTGTCAGATTCAACTTCGCTTCTTACGAACAAGTTTTTATCTTTAATAGTAACTTCCATTTTGTATCTTTCTTGAGAGCCAGCTTTAGATAAAACAACTTTAGCATTTGCACCAGCATCGAGATACTTTTCAAACTTTTGAACTTTTTTGTCGATAAGGTCAGTAAGT
>JAZOTD010000011.1:0-28458 GCA_045657465.1 Clostridia bacterium
CTACAAAAATACCCGGAACCAAAATTGCAAAAATAAGACCCATAAAACGCATCATTCTTGCAAATGTTGCAAATGTTGGAATGGTGTAATAGTCTTCTGGGCTCTGTAAATCTTCCATTAAAACAAATGGAACAGTGAGCGCAATTGGTGAACCATCAACCAGCACTCCCACCCTGCCTTCTAAAATCTTTGATGAAAACACATCTGGTTTTTCTGTGTTGCCCACGCGCCTGAAAAACTTTATCTTTTCGCCTTCTAAAAAAGACTCTATGTAATACGAATCAATAATTGCATCAATATCAATTTTACTTAGAATGTCTTTAACTTTTTCAACAACATCTGGCTTTGCAATATCGTTAAGATAAACTAGTGATATTTTGGTATGGGTCTTTCTGCCAATGAACATATCTTCAATTTTTAAGCTAACAGATTTAACTCTTTTTCTAACCAGCCCAATATTAGTTCCAATGTCTTCAACAAAACCTTCTCTAGGACCTTTAACCACCCTTGACGTTGGTGGTTCTTGCACACTTCTCGCCTGAAGACCATAAACCGGATATGACAAGATCCCATTATCAGTTGCCACAATCACGCAACCAGCCAAAATTTTTTGAATGGCATCATCTGTCTTGTCAAGACTCTCACCACCCGACACAGACACAATACTTTTTTCAATGATTTTCAATACATTTTTTGATTGTTTTTTTGTTTGTGAAATTCGTTCAATGGGTGCAAGAACTCCATCAGCAAACAACTTTTTGTCAATCAACGCTTCAATATAAAACAACGAAACATTCTCACCACAAACACTCATATTCTTTTGTGCAACGCCTGATTCTTCACTAAACCTTGACTCTATCTCATCAATAAATGACTTTTGTTTTTGCATAAAAACTCCTATCTCTAGTATTTTTATTTGATTTTAATTTTATTTATTAGTCACTTTTTTCGACTTTTTTTGCACAAAAAAAGAAATAGACCACAGCCTATTTCTTCATTTTTTATCATTATTGTTTGCATTAAATTACCATAATTGGAATCACATTTATACAAACTTCTTCATATGGATGATTTTGCTTAATTAAATCAACTGCCAAACCCAAATTTTCTTCATCGCATCTAAATTCAATTTTATATTCTGTTGCAAACTCTGTTTCACCAACTGTTCCTTGATATGGATTTGCTCCAGCAACAGGTTTCCATGAAGATTCAACCTTATGCCACGACAAACAGTTTTCATAGTTCCCAATCTTTCCAAAACCTTTTTCATATAATGCAGCCTTAATTTTTTCAAGTGCTTCAACTGGAACAAATGTTTCAATTTTATAAATTTTATTCATAATTTCTCCATTATCTAATTTTGCTTAAAGCTTTGTGAGTAACATCTTCTAAAAACGCAACACTTCTTGAAAGTTCAACATGTTCTTCGTTGCTCATTTCTAAAAAGTAGGTTTTTTCTGCACCTTGCTTGCCCACAACGGTTGGCATGCTGAAATAACAATCGTGTTCTTTGTTGTAGGTTGAAATCGCCATAACTTCTTTACTGTCACCCAAAATAGCATTAGTAATTTTCATCAAACACACACCAATTCCATAACTGGTGTTTCCTTTTTTTGAAATAATGTCATATGCACTGTTTCGAACATCACTTAATATTTCATCTTTTTCAGCTTCTGTAAGTTTTATTTTATTCAAACCAATAGTTGCATTGCTCCAAGGAATCATTTCTGAATCGCCATGCTCTCCAACAACATATGCATGCACACTCTTTGGACTAACCTTAAACTTTTCACCTAAAATGTGTCTAAGACGTGCAGTGTCAAGAGTTGTTCCACTTCCAATGACTTTTGATGGTTTAAAACCAGACATTTTCCAAGTGATCGCAGTCATGACATCAAGCGGGTTTGTCGCAACTAAATAAATGCCCTTAAAATTTGTTTTGTTTATTTCTGAAATAATAGAATGAAAAACCGCTTCGTTTTTATCAATAAGGTCTTGACGAGTTTCACCCACTTCTTGATTTCGTCCAGCGCAGATGCACACAATTGTCGCATCATCACAATCTGCATAAGTGCCCGCCTTTATCTTTATATTTGCATTGCTATATGCCGCAGCATGCAAAAGGTCAAGTGCTTCACCTTCCGCCTTTTCTTTTCTAACATCAATAAGCACCAACTCACGAACAGAGTTTGTTGTGGTGACAATATTGTATGCATAACTCATACCCACATTTCCACAACCGACAAGCACAACTTTATTCATAATAATTACTCCTTTTTTTAATGAAAAATGTAAAATTTTAAATCTATAACAAATTTATCTACAATTAAACAAATAAATTATAATTTTTCAAACAACTTAATATTGTCATAACTTGGTTTAAGTTTACCCTCTTCAATCTTGTGAATAATTTCAATCACTTTATCGTTATACGGCGTTTCAACATTTGCCATATCACCATATTCACAAACGATTCCGTTAATTGAATCAATTTCGCATGGAATGTTTTTTTCTAAATCTTGAAGCATGCTTGCTTTTAATAATCTATGCTTTTTTATAGCAATTGGAATAATCATAAAACTAAACCATTTTTTGAAACCGTTCTTTTTATAATTTAAAAGCTTAACAACATCTTTGCCTTGAATTGGTTCAATTTTGATATTGTTTGCATGTCCAACATCTATGCATTCTTTGATAATATTTTGAACTATTTTTCTGCTTGCTTTGTTTTTAGCAACTGCACCAAATGTGTCACCACACACAGCACTCATTCCAGAAAATGCACTGTTTATCAAAAGTTTAACCCATCTAGCACCAATAAAGTTTTCTTCGACATGAACATCACCCATAATGCTTAAGATTCTAACAATTTCGTTAAATTTTTCGTCTTTGTGACCGTCCATACTTCCAAAACTAAATCCCAAAAACTCTTTTTCTGGTGCTGATGTCAATTCAGACAAACCATATTCTTTTCTTGTTGCACCCCAACCCACAGCGCAGCCATAGGTTCTATTTGCTCCAATCACATCTGCCACATCTTTTTCTGGAAGTCCATTTTGCATAGTGCAAATAACACCATCTTTTGTGAGCATTTTTGATAATTTTTCAACAATCTTTTTGTTTCCTATTTGTTTGGTTAAAAGAAAAATAATGTCATATTTTTCTTTTACTTCAGTGTCGAGCACGGCATTTACTTTTTGTGTTTTGGTGGTTGTCCCAACCACTCTTGCGCCTAGTTTGTTTAAAGCTTCAACACTTTTTTCATTTCTGTCAACGACATCAAAATTTTCACCAGATTCTGCCAAGAAAGCCGCAAGAACAATCCCCAATGAACCCGCACCATAAATCGCATATTTCATAAAATCTCTCCTTATATTTATATATTACCAAAATATATAAGGTTTTGTCATTAAAATAGTCGTGTCACACACATCAAAATAACCAAAAATTACTATTCAAATTTTCAAAAAGTTTTTGATTAATTTCTTCTTTGCTCTCACCTAAAACATATGCTATTTCAGCAATCACACAAGATGAAAGAATGTTTATATATTTTTGTTCTTGAGCATTGAATTGTTTTTTCTGCATTTTTGATTTTCGAACAAGCAGCGTTTTTAAAAGCCTGCACCATTCTTCAAGGTTACCTCTTTTGCAAATTTCGCTATACCTTTCAAATCGTTCTTCTTCATTGTTAAATTTAATATCTTCAAGATTATCAAATTTTTCTAGCAATACCTTCGCTTGATTTTTTGAAGAGAGACCTCGTATATTAACCACAGTATCTGTTGTAAAATATACCATCATATTGTTTGACACATCAACTGGTTTTAAAACAAAATATTCTTTAGTTTTATCTGCACCCACAAAAGCATTTTTTGCTATGTTTTCAACCTTGCAAATTCCTTTGTTTTGAACAAAAACAACGTCTCCTATTTTTATCATAATTTCACACCTAAATTTTGTAACTTACGCAAAATATTCGCTGTATTTACACTACAATTATAATACGATTTTTTGTTTGATGTAAGTTCAAAATTTGCCCAAAAGTCATTAATTATGATATTTTAACTATTATTTTGCGATTTTTTGTTATTATTTTGCAGTTTTATTTTGACACAAAAAAAGAGATAACAAATGTTATCTCTTGATTTTATTTCTTCAATAGTTCCATCAAATAATCACGACCTTTGGCTTTTCCATCACCACCGCCACCACCCATCATCATTTCTGCTGGGCTTGGAGCTGGAGCAACTGGAATTTCTGGAACAGGCTCTGGAATTGGAGCTGTTTCATTTTTAACAGTCGCTGCTGTGGTTGCAGCGGTTGCTGCTTTTGTCACAGGTTTGATTTTTGATTGTGGAGCTGTTCTTGTTTTCATGCTTTGAACTGTTGTTTGTGTTGGTTCAAGCTTAACAGGTCTGTCTGGTGATGTGTAACCTGGAAATGTTGGAGCAGTTTGTCTGCTAGGTCTTGCATAACCCGTGTTTGAAACACCCATCATTTGTGGTTGCATTGGATTATATGCTGGAGCTCTGCCGGTGTTTGGCATTGCGTTTGGCATATGACCCATCATTGAAGGCATTTGACCAAACTGATTTGCATTATACATCATTTGACCCATCATCATGCTAGGATCAACTCCGCCAACAACACCAAAGTTGTTGACCATTGAACCATAACCCGCATTATTTCTTGGAATATACAACATGATGTTGATTCCACGTTCTTGAAGCACTTGGCAAGCCAAATTAGACAAGGTGTTTTCTAGTTTTGCAGATTCATTGGCAAGCCCAAACTTCATTACGTCTTGACATGGATAAGATTGAACTCTGAAACTCAAGTTTCTAAATGCATCAATTAGCGAATTTATACCATTAATAACATCGCCATTTGGACCAGCAACAGCCATAGGTTGAGAAGCTATTAAGTTTCTTATTCCTTGTTCTAATTCGTTGATTGTCATAAACGGTCCTCTTTATATATTAATAATTTCCGAGTAACCAGAATCCTCTACAGTTTGCCATAACAGCATTGTTTTGGATAACAAGTCTTGGATCGTTGAAGAACTCTCTTAAATATTTTTCATAAAGGAGAGAGCCACCACCGGTTAAGATGATTTTGTAGAATTTGTTGAATTCTAAACCAAGTCCCATAACTTCTTGATATACACGTTTTGCTTGGTTTTTGCAATGTTTTTCAACATAAGCTGAAAGGTCATATTGACCAAATGGAGTTTCAACAACAGGAGACTCAAGCAAACTAAGGTCAAGTTCATGTGGAGAAAGTGAGAAGATGCTTGCATCTGGAACGTTGCTGTTAACATCTTCTTGAAGATCTGAAATGTAATCAGAAGTTCCGATGTCAAAGCTGAATGTTGAACGAACTCTTGCAGTTTCCAAGATAGCGATATCAGTTGTTCCCCAACCGATGTCGATAACAATTGCTCTTTGGTCTAACAATTTCTCGTTAAGAGCATCTGCTTCTGGATCGTATACATAGTCATACATTGTTCCAAGTGGTTGTGGAACAACAATAACTTCTCTAATTTCGAATGTGATTGGTCTAACATTTTCCCATGTAACTGACTTAACTTCGTGAACACCAGTTAACATTTGTTTGATTTGGCTGATGATTTTTTGGTTTTTAGCCAAACTACTAGGAACACCAGTAACAACTCTCAAAACTTCATGGTCTGAAAGGTTTGGAATTTCTTTAAGACAAGATGTGATGCCGATAAGTGATTCAATTTTGTATTGTTCTGAACCATATCTTGACATGCCACGTCCGCCTGAACCTGCAGCAGAAACAACACCAACTTCATAAACTGCCTTGTCATAAACATACATTTGATAGTCTGTTTTGAATGAATAAACAAGACCAGCATCGTTGATTTGTCTGATTGTGTTTACATATTTTAAGTTTAACTCATCTGTCCAAATTTTGAGAGTTGAGTTTGCCACGTCAAGACCAATGATACGTGTATACTCTCCTTGTGGTTGAGCAGGCATAGCTGTTGGTTCACTTGCAACAACTTCTTCTACTTCTACATTTTCTACTGTTTCGAATTCTGACATATTTCTACTTCCTTTAAAAATTTCTTCCTAAATTGCGCCACAAAAATTTGTGAACACTTTTCTAATTAATATTTTAATATAAACTCCAAAATAAATCAAACAAAAATAATTAAAAAATGAAATTAAATTATTTTTTTTAATATTTTTATTTAAGATATTAAAAGATTTGCAATTGACTCTTTTTTAACCACTGAAGAATCATCTTTATAATAAACCAAAAGAGTGTCTCCATCAATGTCACACATAAGGTCACGTTTAATGTTTAATGTTTCTTCATAAACAATTTTCAAAATTGAACCATCTTCACGATAAATTGCGATTGTGTTGATATATTTCTTTGAGCCTTTATTTTCTCCAAACTCACTAGTGAGCACTTCAATGAAGTTTAACAAGAAATATTTTTGTTCAACAACCTTATATTGGTTGATGTAGTTAAAGTTGATTGTAACTTCATTAACAGAACCATCAGTTTGAAGAGAACAAAAACTTGCTTGGCCTTGCGTTTCTTGATCTTTGTTTATGCCCAAAATCAAAAAATTTCTTGGCGACACACGTTTAACCGAAATATCAAGATTGTTTGACAAACTAATAAGATTGTAGCCAACTTTTTTTTCATCGTTAAACAAAATGATTTTAATATAGAATTCATCAAACAAGTTTTCCATTGCAAAGAGCACATTGAAATCAAGATATGTGTAGATGTCTGAAATATATTTTCTGTTTAATTTTGTGTTTTCAACATATTTGCCATCAACAATATCAAATGACGTGTCTTCAATGGTTTCTTGGACTTTAAATTTTATCTCTTTCTTTTCAATAAAAATTTTAGACATAATTTCACCTTTATTTTATTATAACTATACGCATAGTATATTATAACAAAAAAAGAGTGTCAAATAAATTGACCACCCTTTTTTTAAGATATTTTTTATTATTTTCCGCTATGACCAAATCTGCCATCACCACGTTCAGATTCAAAGTGCAAAAGATCTTGATATGACACTTCTTTAACTTCAAGTGCAGGAACCTCTTGAACAACGAGTTGACAAATGGCTTTTGTGTATGGATAGATAATGCACTCATCTTTTTGATAAGTTTCTCCATTAACCACAAATTCATCATCAAGATCAGCTTCTGCAATTTTTGAAATGATAAATGGTTTTTTGTTTGTGTTGTATGTCAAAATAAAATATTCACCGCGATATCCAGAATCAATAACACCACCTGATTTTTTAATTCCATTCTTTGCCATGCCACTACGTTCTTCTACTTGAACATAATATTTTGGCGAAAAAGCAGTTGCAATTCCTGTTGGAACTGGTCTTGTTTCACCTGGTTTAATCACAAAGAAATCTTCTTCAAAATCAGCATATGTGTCAAACCCAGCATCTTCAAGTTTTTTAGTTGGGATTTTTGCTGTTTCTCTAAGCTTTGCAAAGTAAAATTCATCATCTTTTACAATATGTTCCATAAAAATAATCTCCTTTTCTGTCCTCTTTTATTATACCAAAAAAGTGACTATTATATCAACTAAAATGTAGTTTTTTCAAAAATAATTATAAATTGTTACAATTTAACCAAACATAAAGGCAGGTTTTTCACCCCGCCCTTATATTGTGTTTTTTCATATCAAAACGTCAAGTTTTTACATTTTGATATTTTGGCGATAATTCACACTAAACCGCGTACATTTGACCAAGTTTTTTGATTTAGGCAATATAAAAACACTGACGCATTGTCAGTGTTTTTATTAAATTTACTTTTTAGATTTTGATTTTTTGTTTTTTGTCTTCTTTCTCATGTTTATAATCTCTGAAAGACTTGCTGTTTCAAGGTCGATATCTGTAGATTCTTCTCTAACTTTTTCAACTCTTTCAGGAAGCCCCTTGCCAATAACAGGCATTTTAACATTGTCTTTTCTTTCACGAACTTCGAGTTGATTGAATGGCACAGAAATATCGTGACGTTTAAATTCATTATAAACATTTTCTACAACATAATAATAAACATCCCAATAGTCTGTATTATCACACCAGCAATTTGCAAAAAAGTCAAGACTGCTTGCACCTAAATTTTTAAGTCTACAGAAAGGCTCATTGTCAAGTCTAACCTTTCCATTACTTTTCATTACATCAACAACAACTTTTTTAACAAGCTCAACGTCAGTTTCATACGCAACCGAGAAGGTAAATTCAACTCTTCTTGTGTCATAACTTCCATTGTTTGTAACCTCATTGTTAATAAGCATTGAGTTTGGAAGAGTTATTCTTCTGTTGTCAGCTGTTGTAAGTGTTGTAAACAAAAAGTTAATATTTGTAACTGAACCACTTGCACTTCCAACAGAAATCCAATCACCTTTTTTGAACATATGTGTTGAAACAATCACAATTCCATTTGCAACGTTTGCAATGATGTTTTGAAGAGCAACACCAATGGCAAGAATTGCAGCTGAAAGTGCTGTGATAATTCCACCAACTTGAACACCAATAATGCTAAGCAATAAAAGTATCAGAACAAGATATAATACAATTTTAATGAACGCCATTAAAAAACCTTGAGTTATTCCTTCCATTTTTGTTTTCTTTAACATTCTTCTGCAAATGTTAAGAATGATTTTTGCAACAATAATGCCAAAAACCAAAACCGCAAAGAACAACACAATATCCCAAACGTTGTTGGTGAAGAAATTGACAATATCATTCCATATTTCTTTAAACATATTTTTCTCCTTTTTGTAAAAATTTTTGATACTTTTATTTTAATATATTATAATTTTTTTTCAAGTATTTTTTATAACTATTATATCTTTTTTGTATGGGTCATTTTTAAAATTTGCTTGATAGGTTTATTTGTTTGGTGCTATAATTATCGTGTAAGCACATGGTGTGTTTTTACATATTATATTTTAGGGGGATCTTATGAATCTTGTAATTATGGCTGCCGGAATGGGTTCTAGATTCGGTGGACTTAAACAAATTGAACCTATTGATGACAACAACAACTTTATTATTGATTATTCTATCTTTGATGCAATTAGATGCGGATTTGATAAAGTTATATTTATCATAAAAAGAGAAAACTATGATATTTTTAGAAACACTGTAGGCAAACGTATTGAAAAATTTGTTGAAACAAAATATGTTTTCCAAGAAAACACAAATGTTCCAAGCACATACACAATTCCTGCAGACAGAAAAAAACCACTTGGCACAACCCACGCTGTGCTTTGTGCAGTTCCTGAAATTGATTCAAGTTTTGCAGTTATCAACGCCGATGATTTTTATGGTTATGACGCATTTAAAACAGCTGCTGATTTCTTGAAATCAAACAAACAAAAAAATAAGTATGCTGTTATTGGATATCAAGCAGCAAACACACTTGCTGAAAACGGAACTGTTAAACGTGGCGTTTGCGAACTTAGAGAAGGAAAACTTAGTGGAATTATTGAATGCGTAATGGGTAGAGATGAAACAGGAAACATCTTGGCTCAACCACTTGAAGATGAAACCATTCCACCAGAATACATTGCAGATGAAACACCTGTTTCAATGAATATGTTTGGCTTTACAAAAGAGTTTGGCAAATATTTGCAAACATCATTCGATGAGTTTTTAGAAATTCACAAAGATGATCTTTCAAAAGCAGAAAGCTTGCTTCCAACAACGGTTACAAGTCTTATTGAAAGAGGCGAAGTTGAAGTTGAAATGAAACCAACAACTGCAACATGGTATGGCATCACATACAAAGAAGACAAGCCAAAAGTTGTTGCTTCTATTAAAGAACTTGTTGAAAAGGGTGATTATCCTGCAGATTTGTGGGGCAGCCTTAAAGTTAAATCTTAATTAAAAAGACCCGCGGGGTCTTTTTTTTATTAAAATAAATTTGCATATTGAACTTATATGATTGCTGTGTTATAATTTCATTAATCTCTTGAAGGAGTCTATTATGAGAAAAGACACTGAAGAATTTATTGAAATGATTAATGAAATGTTAAATGAAATGTTTCATTCAAACTATGCACTGTTACGATCTCTCACAAGATCACAAAACACCAGACCAAGCGATTTGGCAAGTGATTGGTTTAATGACAAACATCAAGCTCTTGCAGAAGATCGCAATAGTTTTTTTGAATCAATCACATCTTCTTACACTAAATGCTTTAGCGACAATGTTGACGATTATTTAAAAACAGAACAAGATAAAGTAATGCGAGCTTATCGTGTGCATTATCACGAAGAAAAATCTTTTGATGAATGTTTTGAGGGGTTTAATATTATTGATGAAGATTTTGCTGATAAATTTTTTCAATACAACATATTAAACATCTGCGTAGACAACTCGCTATCTTTTAAACACTTATGTGAAACATATCTTGACTATCTGGAGTATTATCGTACACATTGCTCATTTATTGCATTTGCGTCAATCATGGAAACATTAAATGATGACCTTTCAAAAAGCGGATACAAAACATTTTATTTCGAAAAACCACTTGACGAAAATGTGTCATTTATTTCAGCTGAAGAAATTTCAACAATTGAAAAATTAGCTAAAGAAATTAAAAGAAAAGTTGATAAAAACAAAAACCATTTTTCAAAAAAACGTGCCAAACTATATAAGAAAGTCCAAAATCCAAAAGTTACTGATAAATTAAAAAAAGAATTTAGAGCGGTTGATTATTATGATATTCATTATGACAATTATTCATTTTTTGCCGACGAACTTTATTCTATGGTTAACTTTTTAAAGACCAGACTTGCAAGCGCAAACACATACAGCAAAGAATATAAAAAGCTTTCTACTATTGAAAATTTTAACGACTTTTTGTTTGGGGTTAATATTTTTGATAAAAACAATAATTATCACACAGATAAAACATATATACACCAACTTGAACGTGATCATCTTGATTATGTTGCAAGTCAGCTTGAGTTTTTATCTCAACTTAAACTTGTTTCAATTAATAACGACGAACAAGAACAAGAAGCATCAAACGATGCACCACAGCCACAATAATTGAAATTAACTCTAAATTATGGTATAATTAAATCAGTGATTAATTAACGGAGAAAATATGGATAAACAAACAATGTCATTTTTTGATGCATTAAACCAAGATATAAATCGTGTTTACACAGCAAATTATCAATGTTTAAAAGCCGCCGCACGTGAAAATCAAGATTCAACAATTGAACTCCCTACATTTTCAGGTTCCACTTGGCTTAAAGACAAAGTTGAAATTGTTGCAAAAAAAAGAAATGAATATATCAACACCATAAGCAAAACTGTTGCAACAAAAATGAGTCCAAATTTTGTTGAAGCACTAGAAAATTATAAAGTTTCATTTATGGAAAATTTTGAAGAAGTTTATGGCCCATCAGGAACTTTTGATGATTGCTTTGACGGATATGAAATAACACACCATGGATTTAAAGAAGACTATTTCAAATTAGATATTCAAAACCACCTTGCAAAAGACACATCAGCATTTAAGTGTTTGTGTTACAACTACATTAGATATCTTGAATATTATAAACAATTAAAAATATATGAAGGTTATGTTGAAATTTTCAATTCTTTGTGTGATGATTTAAATAGTGAAGGCTACAAAACTTTCATGTTTCAAAAACCACAAAAGGGCGTGACTCTTCTTTCAGCTGACAAAATTCAAGAAATGCACGCACTTGCACTTTCACACAAAAAACGTGTTGATGTTTCTTATAAAAACGCGTTAAAGAAAAAAGACAAAGCTTACAAAAGATTAGACACAAGCAAAGAAGAACAAAAACAAGCAGCAAAAGAAAATTATTCATATTTCTTAGCTTGCTTTGAACACGAAGAAAACCAAAATGGTTTTGTTTCTGAACTTTGCCATTTAACTGAATCTTTAATGACTCGTTTAAAGTGGGCAAACTCTACACCGGTTATGAATAAAACAGCAGATATTTATGCTGGTTTTTATGATTTGATGGCCGGAGTAAATATCTTTAGTTCAAAAAATAACTATGAAACTGACCAAATTTATGTTCATGAAAACGAACTTGAATATTATCAATATCTTTTGGAAAAAGTTGAACTTTTAAAAACAATGAAAGTCGTTAAACTCAACAATCCACAATCTGGACCACAAAACGGTTAATAATTTATTTCTAAAAATGTAAAAATTTAATAAATTTTATTTTAAAAATACAAATGAATAAAAAATAACACGGAAATTATTCCGTGTTATTTTTGTTCTATTAAAACTTCAAAACCGTGTTTTTCTAAGATGAATGAATTAATTTTTTTATTTGTAAAGAATGATTTATATTTTCCTTCTAAATTAATTGCAAGTGGCGAGTCTTTCATATTGACCATAACCACAACACGTTCATCGTTTGAAACTCGTTCAAAAATAAACTTGCCATGCTCTGCATACAAAATATTCATTTCGCCATCTTTAAACACTTTTAATTTTCTAATTTTTGTGAGTTTTAAATACCACTCAAAAATTTCATTTTTATAGTTTTGCCAATCAAAACAACCGCGCGATGAACCATCATTGTTTTCCATGCCATATTCGTCGCCATAGAAAATTGACGGAACACCCACAACGGTAAACGACAACAATGATGCAATTTTTAAAAGTTTGAAAGCCACAACCTTGTCACCATTTGCGACATTGATAAGGTCTGAATAAAGCCTGCCTGTGTCATGTGTATTAAGGAAATTCATCAAGTTATCCATAACAACTTTTGGGTAGTTGTTTTGAAGCATTCTTATAGTTGAAACCAAGTTTGTTGTGTCTTGGTCGCATACATATCTTAAGATTGATTCTTTAACAGGATAGTTCATAACACTGTTAAGTTCATTGTCCGCAAAATATTTTCTGCGTCTTGAATAAGCAACTTTAGTTGAAGCATCTTCCCACACTTCACCCATGATGACCTTGTTGTCACCATAACTTTTCACTCTGTCAGAAATTTTTTTAACAAACTCGTCAGTAATTTCGTCAACAACATCTAGTCTAACACCTGCAACACCTAGTTTTAAAAACTTGTCAAGAACACCATTTTTGCCTGCAATATAATCATGAAAATCTGTGCAATTTTCTCTTATTGCTGGAAGGGTGTCAATACCCCACCAACTTGCATAGCGGTCTGGATATTCTGAAAAGTCATACCATTTGTAATATTTAGAATTTTTGCTTTTATATGCTCCAAGCGTGTCAAATCTGCCATATCTATTAAAATAGATTGAATCACTGCCAGTATGGTTGTAAACACCATCAAACACAATGCCAATTCCACGCATTTTTGCCTCATCAATAAGCTGTTTAAATTCTTTTTCAGAACCAAACATTGGGTCAACACGCATATAATCAGCTGTGTCATATTTGTGACTGCTGTTTGCCATGCCGATTGGGTTTAAATAAATGGTTGTTACACCCAAATCTTTTAAATAGTCAAGCTTTGAAATAATGCCTGCAAAATTTCCACCAAAAACTTCTTGGTTTATAACAAGCGGGTCTTTTGTGTTTTTTTGAATGCCACCACCCCAGTCATCACGCATAATGAGCGGTTCACGTGCTGAAACTTTGCCTTTTTTACAAAACCTATCAACATAAATTTGATAAATAAGACCACCTTGCAAAGAATCTGTGCATGTGTAAGCCTTGTTTAAAACAAGCTGAAAGAAATCTTCACCTTTGTCACCAGACACATAAGAAAAGTTATTATATGTCTTGTTTAAAAATACTGAATAATCATTAAAAATTATCTTAAAATTATACCAAAAATGCCCAAAATTTTCAAAATTATATTCAATTACATACCCTTTTTGCGTTTTTTGCATAGGTAAATAACGATAATCATTTTCTGTGTCTTCACGGAGCATAAACAAAACTTCGTTTGGTGAAAGTGATTCATCAACCCATACGAAAAATTTTGTGTTGGTGTTTTTTTCTACTGGACCCTTTGGAAATTTAAAAAGCAAAGGGTCATATTTAATTAGTTTGTCCATCAAGCGTTCCCCTTTGCCTTTAATTAAAATTCATTTCTTTTTAAGTGCCAAATTTTTGAAACATAATCTTCAATAGACCTGTCAGATGAGAAATACCCCATTGACGCAATGCAGTGAAGTGATTTTTTGTTCCACCATTCTCTATCGGCATATTCTCTATCCATTTTATAATGTGCTTCAATATATGAATCAAAATCTGCAAGGCACATATAAGAATCTTTATAATCAGAATGTCCTAACAAATAATCAACGATGTCGCTGAATGATTCACCACCAAGCCCTGCATTAAGTTTGTCAACAACACTTCTAACTTTGTCGCTGGCAATATAATATTCAGTGGCATTGTAGCCACGACTTTTGATTTTTTCAACTTCATCAGCAAGCAAACCAAATTCATAGGTGTTTTCAACACCAACTTTGTCTGCAATTTCAATATTTGCTCCGTCAACTGTACACATCATAAGTGCACCGTTTGCAACCGCTTTCATATTTCCGGTTCCGCTAGCTTCACGTCCTGCAAGAGAAATTTGTTGAGTAACTTCTGTTGCCGGCATCAAAAGTTCTGACACTGTAACACTGTAATTTTCAACAAAAACAACCTTTATTTTACTTGCAAGAAGTGGGTCATTGTTTATTTCAACTGAAAGTTGATTAATAAGTTTAATGATGCGTTTTGCCATCACATAACCAGCTGCAGCTTTTCCCGCAAAAATAAACACTTGTGGTGTCACATATTCTTCAGGATTTTCACGGATTTTATTGCAAATATAAATAATGCGAAGTGCATCCATAAGCTGACGCTTGTATTCATGAATACGCTTAACCAAAACGTCAAATCTCCAAGTTGGGTCGATGTCGATGCCTTGTGTGCGTTTTACGTATTCGGCAAAACGTTTTTTGTTTTCAAATTTGATTTCTCCAATGCGTTTAAGTGCATTTTTGTCATCAATATATTTGTCAAGCTTTGCAAGCTCGTTTGGATTTTCATAATAACCTTTGCCAATTTTTGATGTGATAAATTCATCTAAAAGTGGGTTTGATTGAGAAATCCATCTTCTATGAGTTACACCATTTGTGATGTTTTTAAATTTTTCTGGATAAAGTTCGGCAAAGTTATTAAATAAACGTGTTTTTAAAATGTTTGTATGAATCTTTGCAACACCATTTACTGTGTGCGATGCATAGATTGAAAGATTTGCCATATAAACATTATTGCCACTAATAATAGACATTTGTTCAATTCTTCTAAAGTCATTTTTGAAAAACTCACCAAGTTCAAGTCTAAAACGACGATCAAACTCTCTTAAAATCATGGCAATTCTAGGCATGAGTTTTTCAATCATGTGCATGCTCTTAACTTCAAGAGCTTCGCTTAAGATTGTGTGGTTTGTGTAACTCACAACCTTCTTAATAGCCTCCCAAGACTCATCCCAACCAAAACAATATTTATCAATCAAAAGACGCATAAGTTCTGGAATGCAAAGTGCTGGATGAGTGTCATTGATATGAACTGACACAAGTTTTGGAAGCTTGTCAAGACCGCGATGTTTTGCAAAATAATTATTCAAAATATTTTGCATTGCGGCTGACACCAAGAAGTATTGCTGAATAAGTCTCAAACTCTTTCCTTTTTCGTTATTGTCTGATGGATAAAGAACTTTGTTGATTGCTTCAAGTTCATTTTTTTCTCTAAGCGATTCTGCAAATTCACCTCTGTCAAAACTCTTCATATCAAATTTTCCAACAGCACGAGCTTCCCACAAACGAAGGGTTGACATTGTGTTTGATTTGTAACCAGTAATCATCATGTCATGAGGAACTGCACGAATAATTGTTGGATTAACATTTTCATAAGACAATCTGTTGTCATAATATGTTTGTTTTAAGGTTCCACCAAATGAAACTTCAACTGCTTGATCTGAACGTTTTTCAAGCCAAACCTTGCCTGTGCTGAGCCATTCATCTGGATTTTCAACCTGCTTTCCGTCAACAATTTTTTGATTAAATAAACCATATTCATATTTGATGGAGTGACCAAAAGCTGGATAATTTAATGATGCAAGTGAATCTAAAAAGCAAGATGCAAGTCTTCCAAGACCACCATTTCCAAGTCCAGCATCTTTTTCAATTCTGTAAACATCGTCTATGTTTTTGTTGTTAACCTTTAAAAGGTTTGCAAAATGACCTTCTAGTTCTAAATTCCATAGATTATTTCTTAAATTTTTACCAATCAAAAATTCAATGCTCATATAATGCACTGTCTTTTTTTCTGCATTTTTTGCATTAAAGCACTTGCCACGTTTTTCATAAATAACCTGGTTTGCGACAGCAGAGAGTGCAACGTAAAGTTGCATCTCTGTCGCATTTTTTATGTCTGTGCCATAATGATTTAACAAATATGCAGATAAAGCTTTTTCTGCTGAAACCATCTGTGATTTTGTTAACATTATTTACTCCTAAAATTCATTATATGTTTCTACATATTCTTTTGCTGTTTTGTTCCAACTAAAGTCGATTGTCATGACTGTTTGAACTTTTTCAGCCCAACCTGCTTTGTCAGCATAATCTGCAACTGCTCTTCTAATAGAATATTCAAAATCTCCAACTGATGCATTTGAGAATGTGTAACCATTTCCACCACCAATGCAACCAAAGTCTTTGATTGTGTCTTTTAAACCGCCAGTTTCTCTAACAATTGGAACAACGCCATATCTACTTGCAACAATTTGTGAAAGACCACAAGGCTCAGTGAGTGATGGCATAATGTAGATGTCTGCACCAGAATAAATCTTTTTGCCGATTTCTAAACTAAAGCCAAGTGAAATGTGAGCTTTGCCTGGATATTTGTTGTTTAAATATCTAAAGAAATCTTCATATTCTCTGTCACCAGAACCAACACCAACAAATTGAATATCAAGTTCATTGATGAGTTTTTCGATGCATGATTTAACAAGGTCGAAACCTTTTGTTACGTTCATTCTTGAACAGAAAGCAACGATTGGTTTGTCTGGATTAACTTCAAGACCCATTTCTTTTTGCAACAACTCTTTGTTTTTAGCTTTGTTAGCCATGTTGTCAACATCATAGTTTGTGTAAATGATTTTATCTGTTGCTGGGTTGTAGAATGAATAGTCAAGACCATTTAAAATTCCACGAAGTTTATAAGCGTTTTCTTGAACAATAAAGTGAAGTCCGTTGCTATGCTCTGGAGTTTTAATTTCTTCAGCATATGTTGGACTAACTGTGATAACTTTGTCAGAAGTAACAATTGCACCTTTTAAGATGTTTACATCACCATCACAATCAAGAATGCTTGCGTATTTTTGGTCAATACCAATAACGTCAGTGAGAACTTGACTGCCATATCTACCTTGATATTGAATGTTGTGAATATTTAAGATTGCTTTCATTTTTGAATATCTTTCATCATTCCATTCACATGTTTTGAGATATGTTGGAATAAGTGCTGATTGCCAATCATTAACATGAATGATGTCTGGGAAGAAATCAATTACAGGCAAAATATCAAGCACACCTTTTGAGAAGAATGCAAATCTTTCACAATCATCAAAGTAACCATATTCACCGCCATCACGTTTGAAATATTTTTCATTGTCAATGAAGTAATATTTTACACCTTCATAATCATATTCAAACACGCCACAATATTCCTTTCTCCAAGAAAGTGTTACATAGATGTGACCTATGTATTTAAAGTCTTTTCTAAAGGTGTTTGGGATATTGCTGTAAAGAGGAATAATCGTTCTAATATCAATTGAAGGATCTTCTCTTCTAATTTCTTTTGGAAGACTTCCACAAACATCAGCAAGCCCGCCTGTTGCACAAAATGGTTGTGCTTCTGAAGCAACGAATAAAACTTTTTTTCTTACTTCAACTTCTTTTTTTGTTTCAACTGCTTCAGCTGTTGATTTTTTTGTTGTTTTCTTTGTTGTTTTTTCCATAATTTCTCCTACCTTGATATTAACTAAACGTTAATAGCCTCCTTTCTTGGTCTACCTTTTGGTCTCTTTGGTTTGTTTGCTAGCTCTGGATCAACCATTTTTCTTGGTCTACCCTTTGGTCTTTTTGGTCTATTTGCTAGCTCTGGGTCAATTGGTTTTCTTGGTCTACCCTTTGGTCTTTTTGGCATATTTGCTTTTTCTGGGTCAACCGGTTTTCTTGGTCTGCCACGTTTTTTTGATTGAGCTTCTGTGGCTGGCTCATTTTTTATTTCAGGTGATATCTCTTCGACAATCACTTGAGTTTCTTTTTCTTCAACTTTTTCTTCATCTGCTTTTTTATTTTTATTTCTCATTTCTGTTGGAACAAATTTGTTTATTGTTTTTTGTTCATCAAAAATATTTTTTCCTGCAAGTTTTGATTCAATTATTTTTGTTACAAGGTCTTTTGCAACTTGTTCTGAAGCACTGTGTTCTTGTGGATTGAATTTTGATTTAATATCAACAGAAAGAGCTTTCTTTTTGAAATATACTGCAGAGTTTGGTTCAAGGGTTAATTCGATTGAATTTTCAAATCCATTAACTCTAACTGCATAGCTTTCAATTGTGCCATAATGTCTGCCATTTCCGCCGTAAATTGAAAGGTTTGAGTTTAAAATTTCTTCATAACTGCCAGCATCAACACCAATTCTGTAATGCTCATGTCTAACAGGTGAAAAGTTTGCAATGCATACAATAACTTCACCGGCTTTGTTCTTTCTTTCAAAGGCAACAACATTGTTTGTGTTGTCGTCTGCTGTGAGCCATCTAAAACCTTCCCACGAATAATCGATTTCATAAAATTCGCTATTGTTTAAATACATGTGGTTAAGGTCTTTTGTGAACTTAAACATCTTGTTATGTTTTTCATAATCAAGAAGCATAAAGTCGATGCCTTTGCCGTTGTTCCATTCATCAAACTGTGCAAATTCATTACCCATGAATGTAAGTTTTTTGCCTGGATGTGCATACATATACATCAAGAAAGTTCTCATCAAATCAAACTTTTGATTATATTCACCATACATTTTGTTTAAGAGTGAACGCTTTCCATAAACCACTTCGTCATGCGAAATTGGAAGCACAAAGTTTTCAGAGAATGCATAGAACATTGAGAATGTTAATTTGCTATGATTATCTTTTCTAAAGAATGGATCAAGTGACACATAAGAAAGTGTGTCGTTCATCCAACCAATGTTCCATTTATAATTAAAGCCAAGTCCGCCAATGAAACCTGGTTTTGTAACCATTGGCCAAGCGGTTGACTCTTCAGCAATCATAAGTGCTGTTGGATATTCTGTTAAAATCACCGAGTTGAGTTTTCTTAAAAATTCAATGGCTTCAATGTTTTTGTTGTCGCCATATTGATTTGGAACCCAGTCGCCATCTTTTTTGCCGTAGTCTAAATAGAGCATTGAAGCAACTGCGTCAACCCTGAGACCATCAATATGATATTTGTCAAAGAAGAATGCTGCCGAACTAATTAAGAAACTTTGAACTTCAGTTCTGCCATAATCAAATCTTCTAGTTCCCCACTCTTCAAATTCAATTCTGTCCCAACCTTGATTTTCATAACAATAACTGCCATCCCATTCAACAAGACCATGTTCGTCTTTTGGGAAATGTGCTGGAACCCAATCTAAAATCACTCCAATTTTGTTTTCGTGACATTTATTTACGAAATATCTAAAATCTTCAGGAGTTCCAAATCTGCTTGTTACTGAGAAGTAACCCGTAACTTGATAACCCCAAGAACCTTCGTATGGATATTCAGTGAGTGGCATACATTCAACATGTGTGTAACCCATTTCTTTTAAATAAGGAACAAGTTCGTCTGCAAGTTCACGATATGAATAATTTGAACCGTCTTCATGTTTTTTCCAAGAAACAAAGTTTACTTCATAGACATTCATTGGTTTTTCAAAGTGATTGGTGATTGCTTTTTCTTCATAATATTTTTTGTCTGTCCAATCATAATCTTTTAAATCATAAACCTTTGAAGCGGTTGCACCATTTGTTTCACTGTGAAATGCATATGGGTCAGCTTTGTAAACTGTTCTGTCGTCTGCTGTGATAATTTGATATTTATAATTGTCGTATTGTTTTGTGTTTTCAACAAAAACTTCCCACACGGTGCTATTGTCTACTTTTCTAAGTTTGTGAGTTTCAGGATTCCATTCATTGAAATCACCAATTACACTAACAGCTTTTGCTGTTGGAGCCCACACTCTAAACCATGCACCATTTTTCTCTGGGTGACAACCCAAAAGGTTGTAGGCATGATAATATGTGCCTTGATGAAATAAATATATTTCTTTAGATTTTTCCATATTTTTTCCTTTTATTAACGATTTTTATTTTTAATCAATTCTTTTAAATAAGTGTTATATTTTTCTTCTCTATAGTTTGGTCTAAGTCTATAAATCCAGTTGCCTTTTGCTGTGCCTGGGGTGTTAATTCTTGACTCTGAACCTTCACACAAAATATCTTGCATTGTTAAGATGCACACATTTGAGTTTGTTGAAAGCAAGTTTTCAATTGCAACTCTTGTGATGATTTCATTTGATGTGTTTTGTGGCAAGTGGAAATATTCACAGAACTTTTCTTGCTGAACTTTGTCTTTTAAAAATCCAACAAATGTGTCATTGTCATGAGTGCCAAGATATGCCACTGTATTTTTCTCATAGTCATGTGGAAGATGTGTGTTTTTTGTGTCGCCGTCGAAAGCAAACTGCATAACCTTCATTCCCGCAAGACCAGTTCGTCTGCGAAGAGCTCTAACCGCATAAGAAATTTCACCAAGGTCTTCCAATATCAAATTCTTGATTCCGTTTTTGTAAAAAGAATCAAAAATATCCATTCCAGGACCTTTCATGTAAACACCATTTTTAACGGTCTTTTCACCATGAGGAATTGCAAAGAATGATTCAAGACCTCTAAAGTGGTCAATACGAATCCAGTCATAAAGTTTTGACATATGTTTGATTCTATAAACCCACCAAGCAAACTTTGTGTCTTTCATATATTCATAGTCATAAAGTGGATTGTTCCAAATCTGTCCATCAGGATTAAAATAATCACCAGGAACGCCCGAAATATAGGTTGGAATGCCATTTTCGTCAAGCATAAAACATTTCTTATTGGCATACATATCAACGCTATCCATAGCGCAATAAATTGGAACGTCTCCAATGATTTTTATGCCTTTAAAATTAGCGTATGCTTTAATTTCTCGCCATTGTTCATAGAATAAATATTGCAAGAAAATATAATAAACAATTTCTTCTGAATGTTCACGAACAAACTCAATTGTTTCTGGCGAATCTGGGTCTTTGTATTCTTTTGGAAATTTAGTAAAAGCAACACCAAGATTATCTTTTAAAACCATGTAAACCGCGTAGTCATAAACCCATTCTTCATGTTCTTCAATAAATTTGTCAATGTTGGTTGAATAATAGAGTTTGCTGAAAACATATTTTAAAGCTTCATTTTTTCTCTTTCTATATTCATCAAAAGAAAGATTGTTTGAGAGTTTGTAAAATTCAATTTCTTCATCATCTAAAATATCTTCAATGTCGATATATAAAGGCTCGCCAGCAAATGCAGAAACACTGCTATAAGGAGAACCCACGCCATCAACTGGGCCAAGTGGTAAAATCTGCCAATATTTCATACCTAAAGAGCTTAAATAATCAATAAAATCATATGCTTCGCGTGAAAAACAGCCAAAACCATATTTGTTTGGCAATGAAGATATTGGTAATAAAATTCCACAACCTCTTTCCATTAATTTTCCTTTTTACCCATTTTTTACTATTTTATTTTACATTATTATTTAACTTATGTAAAACAATTTTATTTATTTTTTGTTATTTTTTTTGAATTAATTTTTATTTTCAAATATTTTTTATTTTGTCAATTAAAAACATAGAAAAAATCAAAAATAAATAAAGAAAATTTATTAAAAAATAGTGTTTTTTATTTGACAAATATTTCATTTTCTATTTTATTTTTTATCTTATAATTTTATTCATCTTCGTCAAAAATATGTCTTGTTTTCACACAAAAAAAGAAGTGGAAAAAACCACTTCTTTAAAATCTGTATATTTTGTTATTTTACGATGATATTCAAAATTTTCTTTGGAACATAGATTACTTTAACAATATCACCTGTGAGATATTTGCTAACCTCATCACTTGCTTTTGCAACTTCTAAAATTTCGTCTTGAGAGGCTGTTGCAGAAACTTTGATAACCCCCCTAACTTTTCCACTAACTTGAACTGGAATTTCAATTTCATCAAGAACAAGTGCTTTTTCATCAGCAACTGGCCAGTTTGCTTTTTCAACATCACCATAACCCATTACTTCAAAAAGCTCATTTACAATATGTGGAGCAAATGGACTAATGAGTGTAAGCAATGTTTTGTATTCATCGTTTGTGAATTTGTTAACCTTATAAACTTCATTAACCAAAATCATAATAGCAGAAATTGCTGTGTTAAATTTTGTTGAATCAATATCACTTGAAACTTTTTTGATTGTTGAGTTTAAAACAAATGACAATTCTTTTGTTGTTCCTTCACCTGAAACAATTTCTTGCAAGTTCCAAATTCTAGACAATAGTTTGCTGCAAGCTTTCAAACCTTCTTCACTCCAAGTTGCCTTTTCTGAATATTCACCAATGAATGACATCCAAACACGAAGAGCATCTGCACCATATTTGTCAACCATGATTCTTGGATCAACGCCGTTGCCAGCACTCTTACTCATCTTCTTTCCATCAGCACCTAAAATCAAACCTTGAGAGATTCTCTTTTTAAATGGTTCGTCAACAGGAACCAAACCTAAATCATAAAGAACCTTCACCCAGAATCTAGCATATAAAAGGTGACGAGTTGTGTGTTCATTTCCACCATTATAAAGCGTTACAGGGAGCCATGCATTAAGAGCTTCTTTGCTAGCAAATTCTTTGTTGTTGTGTGGATCACAATATCTCAAAAAATACCATGAAGATCCAGCCCAACCAGGCATTGTGTCTGTTTCACGTTTTGCAGGAGCTCCACAGCAAGGGCAAGTCACATTAACCCATGAATCAATAACTGAAAGTGGGCTTTCGCCGTCTTTGGTTGGTTCATAACTTTCAACTTGTGGAAGTTTAATTGGAAGATTTTCTTCTTTTTCTGGAACCCAACCACATTTTGGACAATTAACCATAGGGATTGGTTCACCCCAATAACGTTGACGAGAGAAAATCCAGTCACGCATTTTGAAGTTTAGCTTCTTTCTAGCAACACCCATTTTGATAAGCTTATCAGTTATTGCAACTTTTGCTTCTTCAACAGTAAGCCCTGTAAATTCTTCAGAGTTTACAAGTTTGATGCCTTTTCCAAGGTAATCATATTTTTCAAGAGCTTTTTCAGAAACATCACCTTCAATAACTTGAATTTTTGGAATGCCAAACTTGTCAGCAAATTCATAGTCACGTTGGTCATGTGTTGGAACCGCCATAACAGCGCCAGTTCCATAACCAGCAAGAACAAAGTCACCAATATAAACATCAACTTCTTTGCCATTTGCTGGGTTGATTGCAGTGATACCTTCAAGTTTCAAACCTGATTTGTCTTTATTCATTTCTGTGCGGTCAAATTCACTCTTTTTAGCAGTTTCTTTTCTATATTCTTCAACTGCAGACCAGTTTTTAATTTTATCTTTCAAACCATCAACAATTTTACTTTCTGGAGCAAGCACCATGAATGTGATGCCATAGATTGTTTCAATACATGTTGTAAAGATTGAAAACTCTCCGCCTTGTTTGATTTTGAAATCAACTTCAACACCCTCACTCTTTCCAATCCAGTTAAGCTGGCTGAGTTTGATATGGTCAAGATAATCTGTTTTATCAAGGTCATCAGCAAGTCTTTCGCCATATTTGGTCATTTTCAAAACCCATTGAGCTTTTGCTTTTTGAGTTGTTTCAGCATGACATTGACAGCAAGTTCCGTCTTCAACTTCTTCATTTGCCAAAACACCACAGTTTGGACACCAGTTAACAGTTGTTTCTTGTTTTTCTGCAAGACCTTTTTTGAAGAATTGAATAAATTGCCATTGGGTCCATTTGTAATATTCTTCATCACATGAATTGATTGTTCTGCCCCAGTCAAATGAAAGACCAATTTGTTTTAATTGACCATGGAATGTTTCAATGTTTCTCTTAACAATTTCTTGAGGAAGTTTCTTTTCTCTAATAGCTGTTCTTTCAGCTTCTAAACCAAAAGCATCAGTTCCAAAAGGAAAGAGCACATTTTTTCCACAAAGTCTTTTTTTTCTAGCAACAGCATCAATCGCAGTGTATGATCTGCAGTGACCTAGATGCAAACCACTTCCGCTAGGATAAGGAAATTCGATTAATATATATTCATTTTCTTTTCCTTCAGCATGGTTTTCGACATTGTATGTTTTGTTTTCTTCCCAATATTTTTGCCATTTTTTCTCAATCTCGGCAGGGTTGTAATTTTTCATAGCAATTTCCTCGTTTTAAAAATTTTATAACGAGTTTATAATACCACGATTTTCTTTGTTTCTCAATAAAAATTAAATATTTTATATTATTTTTTATTTATTTCTAATTTTCTCTTTTTAAAATAATACCCTTTGTTGGAGCATAACTATCTTTTCTTATATTTTCCGTTTTTAAAAGGTTGCCATATCTGTCATAAAATTTTAGATAACCTTTAGATACATAACCATCTTTTGAATAACTCAATCTCTTTTCTTCACCTATATTTAGATTGATATTGTATTTATTGTAATCATTTTCGATTTTATCTTCTTCGGCTTTTAAGATTTTTATTTTTTCACTTGTTCTTGTGATTTTAAAATCATTCTTTTGTCCAAAAATTTTAACCTTGCAAATATCATTTTCATAGCTGGTTGTTATTAAAACTTTTCCGCCTGTGTTGTTTTTTATTTTTAAATCACTCGAACCAATATTTACCATAGCATCAAAACTAGGCTCAACATAAGACACAGGAAGTGAATGACTGTGAACTTCTAAAACTTCAAGACCTGAAAGCAAACACGCATTATAAAGTGTTGTGCTAACTTGACACACTCCACCACCAAATCCATCAACAAAAACTCCGCCTGAAATAATTTTTGCACTTTGATATCCATTTTCTTCTGTTCTTGGACCTGTTGTTTGATTGAAACTCAACACTTCACCCACTTCTAAAACCAATCCGTCAAATTTTGATAATGCTGTTTTTATATTATTTTTTCGAGCATTTCCACTTGAATAAAAACTTGTTGAAAAACACCCCTTTTCAACAAAATCATTTTTTATGTTTTGGTTGGTTTTAAATTCATTTAAGTGCAACTCGATTTTTAAATTAAACCCATCACTATTTAAAATGTCACAATATATTTTTTCTAAATTTAAATATCTTCCATCAACACCACTGTTAAATTTTAATCGACATTTATTTTTTTCAACAACAACCGATTCTTGAACTTCTTTTATTTCTAGCTCTTGTTTTAAAATATCAATCATTTCTTTTATTTCCGGAAATGCATAGTTTATGGCTTCTTCTTTTAAAAAACCTTCACCAACCAAAGCCTGTGCTAGTTTTAATCTGTTTTGATTGTTGTAAAATATATTTTGTTGAAATTTAGATATTTTCATATCTTCTAAAAAATCATTAGTTGAAAAATTAAAATTTTTATTTGCATAAATAAATTCAAAATTATAATTGCTTATTGTTATATTTTGTTTTGCCTGTGCATATGGTTTAGTATCAAAAGAAAAAGGACTGCTAAAAGTTAGCAAAAAAAATAAGAGTATAATCAAAGCTTTATTTGCTTTTTTCATACTCTTATTATGTGTTTTTTCGACAAAATTATTTATCTTTAAAATTTCTTGTTTGTGTGTTTGGTTTTTTAATGAAAAACCCAAACATCAAAAACAAGAAAATGGTTAAGCTTAAAATAGCCAAAATTAACATTCTTCTAAATAATAATCACGTTTTGAATTTATCATTCGTTTAGCCATTTTAAGCAAATCTTGCTTGTTATTTTTTCTTGGGCAAAGCGCTGTTGCAAGCAACATTCTCGATAAAAGATTTTCAAGGTTTTCAAGATTTATATGTGGATGAGCTCTAATGATATCATCTCCCCTAATTTGAAGATCACGTGCATCAAATGGTGCACCCTTTCTAAGCATATCATTATAAACTCTTCTTAAAATTTCACCAGAACGTTCTCTTCTTCCAAAAATCTTATTTTCGTTTTTAATAACATTTTTAATTTCAATTATATTTTCAATAACATCTTTGTTTTCAAAAATAAATTTTTTAATTGTGCTTCTTCTAGCTAAACAATGTTTATTAAAATCATATCCAATAATGGTTTTTGTAACATTGCTGATTGTTTTCTTGTTAAATCCAAGCCCATTTATGCCAAGATTTTTTTCAACAATAACTTCAACAAATTCTTTTGCACCAAAAAATGATTTGCGAAGTTCCATAGTTTTAACTTTTCCAGCATCATGCAATAAAACAGCAAGTCTGATTTTTGGAGATGAATTTTTTAAACAATTTAAAATATGATTATAAATTTGTTCACCCTTATCGTCTGTGATTTGTGTTTTTCTCATATCATCCATTGTTGGCAAAATATATTTCCAAACATCAAGTTCTGTGAGAAGTGTCATCGCTCTAAAGTGTGCATCTTTTGTATATAAAAGTTCAGGATAAATTTGATCACAGGTAAGCAATCTTTCAAATTCGTTTTTGAGTCTATATTGTGAAATAAACTTAACCTTCCAAGCATTTTGTTTTGCATAATACATTTCTTCTTCTGGAATGGTAAGCCCCAACGAACAAGCAAAACGAATAAGTCTCAAAATTCTTTCAGGGTCATCATTAAACACAATTTTAGGAACTTTTACAGTTGTTATTTCACGATTTTTTATATCATTAATTCCACCAAGTGGATCAACATAACTTCCTTCTAATATATCATAATATATAGCATTAATTTTAAAATCACGACGTCTTGCATCTTCTTCAAGAGAATTTATAAATTCAATTTTGTCAGGAGTGTGAGATTCTGACTCATAAATTTCTCTTCTAAAAGTGGCATGTTCATATCTTCTTTTTCCATAAATTGCCATAACACCAACAGATTCATTGATGTGTTTAACTTGAAAACTTGTGTCTTGCAAAATTTTCTTAAGTTCTTTTGGCGTTGCATTTGAACAAAGATCGATATCGTCTCTAAGCAAACTTTGAACACCTAAATACGAATCACGAACATATCCACCGACGATGTATAGTGTTTTTTTATTATCTTTAAAAATTTGAGCTAGGTTCTTTAACTCTGAAGGAATTTTTATCATAAAACAATCTCTCACTATAAATTTTTACATTTCAATATTATCATAAATAAAATTTTTACTCAATTAAAAAATAATACATGGATTAATTTTTTTGTAATTTTTTAGAATTTAGCATAATTTCTTTTATTTATAAAAAACTAATAATATGAAGAAAATTTTAAGTTTGATTTTTTGTTTTTTTATATTATTTTCATTTTGTTCTTGTTCTTCAAAAAAAGAAAATTCTTTCGCGAGTGCTCAAGATTATGATTCAATCATAGCTTATGAAATCGAACAACTTGATGGGTCAAATAATTTCGAAGAAGAAACAATCAAATCTCTTTCTTTATATTTTAGGTCTAATTTAAACAAAACCAAAAATATTCAAAATAAAAAACACACAAATGAAAACATATATAATATAGTGAAAAGATCAAATAGTGAAAATTTAAAAATTGAAACAGATAAAATCTTTATATTTGAAAATTCAAACAATTGGCAAAAAGAAATTTCAAAAGCCGACATTTTAAAATTTTTATCATCTAAAAACATAAGCGTTACAACAATAACTAATATAAAACCAAAATATGAAAACGAAAAAATTATTGGACTTATTATTGAAGAAAAATTTATATCTGTCGATGATATTGTTAAATATTTTAATTTACCAACTTCTTATATATATAATATAGATAATAAAAGAACTTCTATATTAATATATGGCCATTATAAAAAAGATGTCATTTTTATTGACACTAAAAACATAAACGATATGGCAAAAAATGGCAAAAAGAGTCACGAAATTTTAAATTCTATCAATAATGATTTTTATTTGATAACTAAAAATAAATAAAAATGTTAATTAATGTTAAAAAAAATCATTAAAAAACAAGTAATTCACATAAGTTATAAACTTGTAAACGCTGATAAAATAAGTATTTAACAAAGATATTAACATATTAATAATATCATCTTTTCTATAAAACATAGGTATACCCCTGACATATTATT
>JAZOTD010000012.1:0-10571 GCA_045657465.1 Clostridia bacterium
ACCCATCAAAAAGTTTGCAACATCTTTTCTAACTGAACCAATCATTTCATCAAACATATCAAAACCTTCAGCTTGATAAACCGTGATAGGATTTTTGTTTCCATAACCACGAAGTCCAATACCTGTTCTAAGGTTATCCATGTCATCGATGTGATCAATCCATTTTCTATCTAAAATCTTGAGCAAAATGTCACGTTCAACAGCACCAAAATTAATGCCCTGCTTTTCATACTCAGCCTTTTTGAGTTCATATCTCGCACAAGCACGTTTATAAATTTCATCTTTGATTTCACTTGCTGAATAATCTGAAACAACTGCAAGGGTTGCAAAGTTTGTTTCAGGCTCAAGCAAACGTTTTTCAAGTTCTCTGTTATATGCTTCAAGGTCAACATCTTCTGGTTTTTGGAAGTTTGAAAATTCATCAACAATATCATCAACAACATCACGAATCATGCCAATGATTTTATCATGCATATCGTCGCCGTTTAATATCTTGTTACGTTCTTTATAAACTTCTTCTCTTTGGTGATTTAAAACATTGTCATATTCAACAACATTTTTTCTAATTGAATAGTGATGACCTTCAACCTTCTTTTGTGCATTTTCAATGCTCTTTGAGAAGAATTTCCAGTTAATAGAAACATCATCTTCAAGCTTCAAAAATTCAGCCATTCTCTTAAGTCTTTCACTTCCAAACACTCTTGCCAAATCATCATCAGCAGAAATGTAGAACACTGAAGAACCAGGGTCACCTTGACGACCAGCACGACCACGAAGCTGATTGTCAATACGTCTGCTTTCATGACGTTCAGTGCCAATAATTCTAAGACCACCAAGTTCAACAACTTGTTGTTTTTCATCTTTTACAGACTCATCAAATTTGAGTTTATAAACCGCATATTTTTCACGAGCCTCTTGTTGCTCATCGTTTTCTACTGGAAAGAATGATGCAGCAATGTCAATTGTATATTCATCATAGCCATCTTTTTTAAGGGCTTGTTTTGCCATAAATTCACTGTTTCCGCCAAGCAAAATATCAGTTCCACGACCAGCCATGTTAGTTGCGATAGTAACCGCACCAAGCCTGCCCGCTTGCGCAATGATTTCAGCTTCTTTCATGTGATTTTTAGCGTTCAAAACATTGTGCTTAATGCCCATTTTTACAAGGCGTTTTGCAAGCTCTTCAGATTTTGCAACAGAAAGTGTGCCGACAAGCACAGGGCGGTTTTCTTCATGAGTTCTTTTAATATCTTCACAAATAGCATTCATTTTTGCTTCATGAGAGAAGAAGAACACATCATTTTCATCAAGTCTTTTTGAAGGAATGTTTGTTGGAATTGTAACAACGTCAAGCCCATAAATTTCTCTAAATTCCCCTTCTTCTGTTTTTGCAGTACCGGTCATACCAGAAATCTTTTTGTAAAGCTTGAAGAAGTTTTGGAAAGTAACAGTTGCAAAAGTCTTGTTTTCGCCATTAATTTTCACACCTTCTTTTGCTTCAATTGCTTGATGCAATCCATCACTATAACGTCTGCCCACCATAATACGACCAGTAAACTCATCAACGATTAAAACTTCGCCATCACGAACGATATAATCTTCGTCTTTGTGCATCAAAAATCTTGCACGAATAGCATTGTTGATGTTGTGGTTGATGTCTGTGTTTTCAATATCAGCTAAATTTTCAAGTTTGTAATATCTTTCAGCTTTTGAAATTCCGCTTTCATTAAGGTTGATTGTTTTTTGTTTTTCATCAATATCAACATCATCAGCCTTTAATGTCTTTGCAAATTTTGAAGCAGTTACATATTGGTCAGAAGATTCGCCACTAGGTCCAGAAATAATAAGCGGTGTTCTTGCTTCGTCAATCAAAATTGAGTCAACTTCATCGACAACCGCAAAGTCAAGACCACGACCAACCATATCTTGCTTTCTTGCACACATATTGTCACGAAGATAGTCAAAACCAAACTCACTGTTTGTGCCATATGTGATATCGCACTCATAAGCCTTTCTTTTTTCATCTTGTTGTTGACCAGTGTAAATAAATCCAACTGAAAGCCCCAAAAATCTGTGAACCTTTCCCATCCATTCAGCGTCACGTTTTGCAAGATATTCGTTTACGGTAACAACATGCACTGGCTTTCCTGAAAGTGCGTTTAAGTATGCAGGAAGGGTTGACACCAAAGTCTTACCTTCACCAGTTCGCATTTCAGCAATACGTCCTTGGTGCAAAACAATACCACCAAGAATTTGCACGTGAAAATGACGCATCTTCAAAACTCTAGTAGACGCCTCTCTAACAACGGCATATGCATCTGGCAAAATTTCATCAAGTGTTTCGCCAGCTTTGAATCTATCTTTCAAAATAACGGTTTGATTTTTAAGTTCACCGTCATCCATTTTGCTATATTTTTCAGCAAGAGCTTCAACCTTGTTTGCAATCTTTTCAAGCTTTTTCAAACTCTTGTTGTTATCAAAATTTTTAAGTGCACTAAATAAGCCCATATAATTCTCCTTAAACAGCTTATATAATAATATATTTTAACCCGTTTGTAAAGTTCTGTTTTAGCTATTTGTTTTAAATCACCAAATATTTTGCCGAATCATTACGATTAAGACAAATTATTAAACTTTGTTTTTGCAAAAGTAACGGTTTTTATTTTGCTTGGAACACATTTTTTGATGGTTTTCGCACATTCACTTAAAGTTGCACCTGTGGTGAAAACATCATCAACAATCAAAACAACTTTGTTTTCAATCTTTTGCTTAGCTTCATCACAAACCACAAAACTTCCAATCAAGTTCTTAAGTCTTTCTTGTTGAGACAGTTCTGCTTGATGCTTTTTGTTTTCAACCTTGCTTAAAAGTTTTTCAACTGGCAAATTTAAAATGTCTCCCATTTCTCTTGTTATTTCTTCAGCTTGATTGAATCCCCTTTCTTTTCTACGATTGTTAGAGATTGGCACATATGAAATTATGTCAACATCATCAAAATATCCTTTGATTTCACACATCATTTCCGCAATGTGCCTAGCAAAATATTTCTTTTTGTTATACTTAAGCCCTTTAACCACACTCGCTGTCACTTCGTTATAATATGCATATGAGCGGTTTTGATCAAAATTATATTCACAATTTTTGCAATGGTTACATATCTTTACATCTTTGGCAACCAATTCACCACATTTTTGACACAATACACCTGTCAATAAATCAAATTTTTCTTTACACTTTTCACAAACTTGAAATTTTGTTCCATCAACAATTTCTCTGCCACAACAAACACAACTGTGATTTGTCATAAACAAATCTTCAACAAAATTCAACGCCTTTAAAACTTTATCTTTTACACTCATGTTTAAATTATCTAATTTTCTCTAACTTTTGTCAATCTACAAACTTTGATTGACACACAAATTTTAAAAAGTTATTATAACTTTAGGAGAAAAACTTATGATAAAAATTGGTATTGATGGACTTTCTGGCAGCGGCAAAGGTGCACTTGCTGGAGCCGTTGCAAAACACTTTAACTTAAAACACCTTGACACTGGTGCAATTTTCAGGGGCATTGCTTGCGGTTTTGTCGAACTTGGCTTTGACGACGTTGATGAAGAATGTGCAAAAAGCAATATTGACAAAATAAATGTAAAGGTCGTTTTTGAAGAAAATACTCAAAAAATCTTTTTAGATGACAGAGATATAACCCACCTTTTAAGAACAGAAAAAACCAGTCAAATGGCATCAAAAGTTTCTGTTTTTGGAATTGTTCGTGAAAAATATCTTGCAATCGTTCGCGAGTTTTCAAACAATTATGACTGCATCATTGACGGCAGAGATATCACAAGTGTGGTTCTTCCTGATGCCGATGTAAAAATCTATCTTTGTGCTGATGAAAAAATTCGTGCTGAAAGAAGATATAAAGAAAACGTTGAAAAAAATATCGCTTGCACATATGAAGAAGTTTTGGCAAATCTTCATGAACGTGATTATCGTGACACTCACAGAGACATTGCCCCACTTATCAAAGTTGAAGACGCAACCCTGCTTGACAATTCAAACTTAAACATTGAACAAACCGCAGAATTTGCAATCGACTTAATCACAAAAATATTAACAGAAAAAGGAAAAATTTAAAATGATACAACCTTGTATCATTTTTTATTAATTGCAATATGAATAATTTAAACAAATCACCCATTGAAGTTTTGGCACCAGCAGGAAACCCTGAATGTTTTTATGCTGCTATAAACAATGGTGCCGATGCTGTCTATTTGGGGCTTTCTTCTTTTAATGCCCGCATGAGAGCTGAAAACTTCACCACCAGCAATATTCGTGATTTTATCAAACACGCCCACACATTTGGCGTAAAGGTTTACATAACCATAAACACTCTTTTAAAAGATGATGATTTTGACGAACTTGTAGAAATGGTTAAGGTTTTAATAGACGCCAAAGCCGACGCTTTTATTGTTCAAGACTATGGCGTTGCACATATCTTAAAAACTTGTTTTGACGGAATTGTTTTGCATGCCAGCACTCAAATGGGCATTCATAATCTAGACGGAGCATTGTTTGCAGAAAAACTTGGCTTTTCACGAATTGTTTTATCTCGAGAAACCAAACTTGAAGACATTAAACTAATAAAACAACATACAAACCTTGAAATTGAATATTTTGTTCAAGGTGCCCTTTGTGTGGCATTCTCTGGTAATTGTTATCTTTCATCACTTGAAAAAAATCTAAGTGGAAATGAAGGTAAATGTTTACAACTTTGTCGTCTGCCATTCACAAACAACCAAACCGGTGAAACAAAATATTATTTAAGTGCACGTGACTTGTCACTTCTAAATAACCTTCAAACCATTATAGATGCTGGAGTTACAAGCCTTAAGATTGAAGGCAGAATGCGTCATTCTGGCTATGTTGCAACCGCAACTTCTATCTACAAAAATGTCACTTTAAATCTAGCACAAAAAATAGACGAAAAATATTTAAAAAATGCTGAAAAAATATTTAAAAATACTTTTTCAAGGGGTGACTACAACACTTTTGCATACCTTAATAGTGGCGTAACAGACAACATAATCTACCCTGACTATCAAAACCATATCGGCACAAAAATTGGTTCTGTGCTAAACGTTTCACCTTTCAAAAATGATTTGTTTAAGGTAAAACTCAAATCTTCTCACCCACTCTCTAGTGGTGATGGACTCAAAATAATAAACCCAAAAACTCACGAACAAATTTGCAGTCTTGGTGTTGGAAATGTTGATATTTTGAGCAATGATGAATACACAATTTATACAAAAAACAAATTTTCTGCTGGTCTTGACGTGCATTTAACACAAGATGCAAAACATGAAAACTCATTACTTTCAAACACTCAAAAGCTTGGCATTAATGTATCGATTTCAGCATTTTCAAAAAAACTACTAAAAATCACTTTAAAAAACCAGTTTGCTGAAACAGCCTATGAGAGTGATTTTATTTTAGAACCAGCAAAAAAACTTCCACTCACAAAAGATGATTTTGTATCCCAGTTTGAAAAACTATCAAACACCCCTTTCACTCTCAACAATTTAACTCTTGAAACAGACGGGGTGTTTGTTCCAAAAGGCGTTTTGAACGAACTTAGAAGAAATGCCGTTATGACTCTTTTAAATGCAACTATTGCAGAAAATGAAAAACACCTAAAAGTTTCATTTAATCAAAGCAACTTTAACTCATTAAAGTCACAAAAAACAAATTGCACTGGCAAAAATATAACCATTGTTGATGACATTAATTTTGAACCTAACAAACATACTATCTTTGTCTACTCACCTGCCGATTATTCAAATTGCGACGCTCTATCTGTATTGCAAAAAGTCAAACCGGAAAATTTTGCCCTGTCTCTTCCAACAATCTTGAATTATGCAGATAAACTTGTTTTAGATAAACTCTTAAACACACTACCTAAAAACATTTGGCTGTTTGCGAATAATATTTACGGACTCCACTACGCAAATCTTGGCTACAACGTCATCGCATCACCACTTTTAAACATAAAAAATAAATTCGCAATTAATTGTTTAAACTCAAACAACATTCACCTTGTTTGTTCAAGTGTTGAAATAGATTTAGAATTTGCAAACAAACATAACCTAATTTGGTTTAAAAATGGACGTTTTCCACTCATGACTTTTGCACACTGCCCTTACAAAACCATTCATGGCACAACATGCAAAGATTGCAAACACAACGCAGAGTTAAAACTCAAAGCCGACTATGGTGAAATTTATCAAATTTCCAGAACAAAAATTTCAAATTGTTACTTTAAACTCGAAAAAGAACTATCTCGCGAGGCGGCAAACTTTAATTTAATAAATTTCACACATCAAAGTTAAATTAGTTGCAAGTTCTAAAAAAATTGTGATATATTTTAGTTAATGTAATGTTAAGGAGATATTTTATGGTAGAATACATTATTGGCGGCGCAATTATCGCAGCTATCGTTGCAGCGTTCACAGCTGGAATTGTAAGAACTGTTAAAAAAGCAAAAATTAGAGCCGAAGAAAAAACACGTGAAGTTGATGAAGTAGTTATTAAACATGGTGTTCGTTACACTCCAGAAGCAACAATCGTTGATGAAAAAGGAAACGATAACGTAACTTATATCAAAGGCGACATCACAATTAAACCAAGAAAAGTTGCAGTTGTTGGCAAACATGCTGACATTCAACCAGGAAAATGGACAATTTTGGCATCAAATGACAAAATGACAACATTTAATGTTCGAATTGGAAACTATGTTCAAGAATATAAGCATGGTCAAGAAATTGTGCTTACTGAAGGCGACGAAATTTGCCCAACCAGCACAACAATCATTTTAAGATAACAATTTTAAACCGACTAATTATTTGGTCGGTTTTTATTTTGCAAAATTTCTTTTAATGATTATAAACCCCATCACAAAAAGTTATGTCTCACTTTATTTTTTCGCCTTGACCACACAAATTCCCCTTGTTAGAATATTTGTGTAAAAAAAACAAGGCAACCGCCTTTTAGGAGACAGCTTATGAAATCACCACTAGAATTTTGCACCATGACGGCAAATGCATCAACCGATTTTGAGCTTATGAACACTGAACTAAAACGTCAATATATCATAAGCAATATCATTTTATACAACAACATAACATTAACTCTATGTGAGCGTAAGGGAACTTTTGGAACAGGTTACCCTTTTTATGTTCTAGACAATAATTTACAGGGTGCCCTTCCAGTAATTGATGAACAAATTAGATATAACAACGAGCTTATAACTCAAGCACAAACCAGCATTTATGACGAATGGAGATGTGCAAACTGCTTGCAAGAAAATTACGCCAGAATGCCAGACCTTAAAACCATCTGCAAGATATGTCCAAACATAGAAAACGAACTAAAACCAAGAAAACTCATCAATCGTTTGCCAGACCTAGACCTTTGGATGGTGTGCGACGAAAATGACATGGCGAATGCCGCAAATCACCTTGCAAGCCAGCTCGAATATTTTGGCTTTAACACATCTGACATAGACCCAGTAAAAACCATTTTTGAACTTACAGAAATTGCGTCTAGCCTAAAAAGAAATGAAATGCCAACAAAAAATCTTCCAATTGACACTCATTTAATTGACGCAGCAACCCTTTATTCGTTAATATGTGAAGTGCCTGACAAACTTGACTATTGCTTAAAAAACAATGAGGTTCCGCTTTTGCCAATTCACCCACTATCACTTAGAAAATTCTGGCAAAAAGACGACTGTGCATATAATTTCATTCATGATTATTTGTCAAGTTTCACAGAGTTCGAAATGGACCCAAAAATTCAACAATCACTCAATGAAACAAGAAGAGAAATTGCAAAAAAATATTCTCTTGACCAGCTCTATCAATTTTTACTTCAAACGGGTCCAGATTGCGTTGCAAGACGTCACAAAACACCTGAGCTTAAAGAAGCTTTCGCAAAAAGGATTGAATCATGGAAAGAATTATAGACCTTCACATTCACACCACTTGTTCAGATGGAGCACTTTCTCCATTAGAAATTGTTGATGAAGCGAAAAAAAATAATGTTTCAGTTATAGCAATTGCCGACCACGACACAATTGCGGCATACACAGAAGAGTTTTTTGCGTATGCAAAATTAAACAATATTGACGTTATTCAGGCAGTTGAAATGTCAACCCACCAAGGAAAACTCGGCGTGCATGTTTTGGGCTACAATTTTGACCCAAACAACCCACTTTTAACTGAAACCCTTTCAAAATTAAGAAATGCTCGTCATGACTACCTTGAAAATGTGTCTGCTCTTCTTAAAAATTTAGGCTACAAAGTTGACACTGACAAACTTGACGAAATTCCTGCCGTAACAAAAGCACATATTGCACTAAACATTGTTGAAAATGCCGAAAATGAAAACCTTTTGCTTGAAACTTTTGGTCACATTCCTTCAAAGGGTGAATTTATTGAAACAATTATGAACGAAGGTTGCCCAGCATACACACAAAAATTCACAATCACACCTATAAAAGCAAGTGAAATCATTCACCAAGCCGGTGGAAAGGTCGTGCTTGCCCACCCCGTTGCATACGCCCATGAAGACGGCACCACTCCTGACGAAATCAAAGAACTTGCAAAAAATATGGAAGTCGACGGAATTGAAGCAAACTACATTTATGTTGACAGAAATGACAAACTCTTTGATGAATGTGAGTTTTGGAACACTTTCGCAGAAAATAACGGATATTTCACAACAATTGGTTCGGATTTTCATATCAAAGACAATCTTCGCCCAGAAATCGGTTTTGCAAATATGCCATTCATATTAAGTGAAAAAACAATCACCACAATTTTAAATAACTTAAAATAAAAAACAAAACCTAATATACTAAAAAACACAAACATAGAAAGAGATAGTGCAACATCTATTTCTTTCTTTTTTTATCAAAAATATTATTAGGATTTTTGACAATTTATTCTATAAAATTAACAGAATTAGCTTAAGTTATCACAACTTAATATAAATTGAAAATATTTGCTAAAAATGATACAAAAATTGGCATTGTATGCTATACTTTATTTATAGGAGAAAAGTATATGGGATTGTTTAATATATTTAAAAAGAAAAAAGTAAAGACAGGTATATTTTATACGTTCAACTTTGAAAAATTTCCTGAATTGTTAGAAATTTATACAGAATATAGAAAGCTTAAATCAAAAGCAACTTCTCTTAGCATGAAAGATGTAAAAAATGATAAATATGAAAAAGCCGCTGCAATGCGTGACAATTATGGTCAAAATGTCGTTGCAAAAGAAATTTGGAATATATTTAATTCCATATCCCCAACCTTATATAATTCTGATAAAGATGAATATGTAGAGTGGAAAAAGCTTTTTGATAAAAACTTTGAAGACTTGTCGGTAATACAAAAGTATTATCTTGTTGGATTGATTGAACGCAATTATATCTATGAGTTGCCTAAAAAATATTATAACGACTAATATAAAAAATAAAAGCAAGAGAATATTCTCTTGTTTTTATCTTTTTATAGTGTTTTATTTAAAGGCTACTGTTTAATTTTGTGACTTTTGCTATTTGAAATATTGTTATAAATAAACATGATTTGGTGAATAATCAAACATAAATAAGCCTAAAAAACTTTTTTAAAAAAATTGCAAAAAAGTGTTGCAATATTTAAAGATGTGTTATATAATACCATTGTTCTTGTGAACGAAAACTACATATTCCCCAGTAGCTCAGTGGTGGAGCACTCGACTGTTAATCGATAGGCCGTAGGTTCGAACCCTACCTGGGGAGCCAAAATTATTCTAACTCGAATGAGTTAGAATTTTTTTTGCAAAAAATTCTAATTATGATACAATTTAATTAGGAGATTTTATATGATTGAATTAAAACAAAGCAATAAAGATTTAGGTTTGGATGTTTATAAAATGTTGCAGGGCATTGAAAATGGTGAAAATGGCTTTATGAATGAAGTTTATGGAGTGTCATATGAAGAATATAAACAATGGCTCATAAATATGGATGATTATCATTTAGGCAAAAACTTGCCAGAGGGGTGGATTCCTTATACGACATATTTTTTGTGGGTAGATGGTGTTCCTGTTGGTATTGGAAGAATGCGACATGGAACAACTGAATATTTACAAACAGTTCTTGGTGCAGGTGAAATAGGATATGGCATTTCAAAAGAATATCGCGGCAGGGGCTATGGAAGTATTCTATTTCAAGAATTGTTAAAAGAATGTGGAAAATTTGGTTTTGATAAAATTAAACTTTATCCACACAAAAATAATGAAGCGACCATAAAAATAATGATAAAAAATGGTGGACGCGTTATTGGAAGATTTAATGATGAAAAAACAATAATAGAAATACCAACGATAAAAAAAGAAAAAAATTTTCAATGATGTTATGGAGCCAAAATGGAAGACGCAAGTCTTCCTTTTTTTGTGCGAAAGCTGATTTTTTATATTCTCCCCTTTATTAATGATTTTGTTGACATGCGCTAAATTTTTAAT
>JAZOTD010000013.1:0-91863 GCA_045657465.1 Clostridia bacterium
ATGGGCAAGCATGGTCAAATTGGAACCGTTGAAGAAATTGCTAAAATTTGTGCAATAGACGACAGAATTATTCCCACAATTGATTTTGGTCATGTTAATTCATTTGGACTAGGCTCTTTAAAAACTGAGCGAGATTATGAAGAAGTATTCCTTATTTTAAAGAAATATTTGGGCGATAGATTTAATAAAATACATATTCATTTTTCAAAGATTAAATATGGAGCAAAAGGTGAACTTTGTCATTTAACTTTTGATGACAAAGAATTTGGACCAGAGTTTGAACCACTGGCAAGAGTTTTAAAAAAGTTTAAAGTTGATGCTTCAGTTATTTGCGAATCAAGTGGAAAACAAACACGAGATGCGCTTTTAATGAAAAATATTTTTGATAACAACTAGAATTTAAAATAAATACATTGATTTTTGTGTGTGTTTATGGTAATATAACACTAGAGATTTGCGATTAGCAAAAGTTTTTATATGGAGGAATTTATGATTACTGCAGGCGATTTAAGAAAAGGCGTTACTTTTGAATATGAAGGAAAAGTTTATGTCGTTGTTGATTTTATGCACGTTAAACCTGGAAAGGGTGCTGCTTTCGTTAGAACAAAATTGAAAAACGTTGTAACTGGACAAGTTATTGAATTGACTTTCAACCCAGTAACAAAGTTTGAAAAAGCTCAAATTGAAAGAAAACAAATGCAATACCTTTACAGTGATGGTGATTTGTATTATTTCATGGATAATGAAACATATGAACAATTGCCACTCAACAAAGATCAAGTTGAAGAAGCTCTTCAATTCATCACAGAAAACATGGATGTTCAAATTGCTTTCTATAAGGGTGAAGCGTTCAGTGTTGAACCACCAAACTTTGTAGAACTTCAAATTGTTGAATGTGAACCAGGAGTTCAAGGTGACACATCAAAAGCTGGAAACAAACCAGCAAAACTTGAAACAGGTTTTGTTCTTCAAGTTCCATTGTTTGTTGATAATGGTGACAGAATCAGAGTTGATACAAGAACTGGAACATATATGTCAAGAGTTTAATAGTTATTGTATAAATAATGAAAAAATATGCCAAAAACTGGCATATTTTTTTTGTGCAAAATTTCATATGAATTGACTTTGTTAAATAGTTTTTATTAAGGAGAGTTAGAGTGCGAAATATTTTGCCAGAGTGGTTGTATGAAAAGATTTCAAATGATTATTTGAAGGATTATTTATATGAAATTAGAATTAGGCTGGGAAAGCCAATTGCTGTGGGATATAAAAATAATTATGAAAAAATAACTTTTAGAGATGGCTATGAGAACAGGTTTGTAATTGCAACCGCCGACCTGATCAAGTATATAATTTCATCTGCGACAAAACATTCTCTGTATGCCTATAATGACGAAATAAAAGAGGGGTATATAACAACAGATAACGGAATAAGAATTGGAATTTGTGGCGAAGTTGTTTATAACAATGGCGAGATTTCAACGTTAAAAAATATTACTTCATTAAACTTGAGAATTAGTCACGAGGTTTATAATTGCTCGCGAAAAATTATTGATTTAATTGCAGGAAATGGACTTGTAAAAAACACACTCATAATATCTCCACCAGGCGCAGGAAAAACTACGATGATTAGAGATATAACCAAGAAGTTGTCTAATGAGAAAAATGTAACAAATATTTTGGTTGTTGATGAACGTTTTGAAATTGCAGGGTCTCATAAAGAAATGTTTGATTTGGGAGATGGTGTTGATGTGATTTCGGGTTCAAAAAAATCATTTGCTTTTGAAGGTTGTATAAAAACCATGAATCCAAGCGTTATTGTTACAGATGAGATATCGAAAGAAGAAGATATTGAAGAAATAAAGCAGGCGATTAGGTCGGGTGTGAAAGTGATAGCAACAGCTCACGCGGAAAACATAAATGACTTGAAAATAAAAAAATATTTATCTTCATTGATTGAGGGTGGGTATTTTGAGAGAATGGTTGTGCTTTCAAAACGAAATGGGGTTGGAACCATTGAGTGTGTTTATGATGAAAATTTGAAAGGGATATATCTGCCATATTTAATATGAAGTTAATTTTAATATCAAGCATAATTTTTATATTTGGCATCGTTGGTTATTTGTACAAAAACAAATTTATAAAACAGCTTTCAATATTAAAAACTTTAAAAAATTATCTGCTTTATTTTAAAGACAATCTTGTACTTTTTAAAAATAATTTAGAAGAAATTAATTTTAATTATATTATTACGCATAAAAATAAAAACGCAAAATATTGTTTATTAAAATTAAATTACCGCAAAAAATATGTAATTGATTTAAAAATATTGCAAAATAACATTTTTAATAAAGAGTTGTTTTTGATCATGGAAAAGTATTTTGCTGTGCAGGGTGGAAGTGAGTATATTCATGAAGAAAAACGACTCGATGAGTTTTTAAAAACGATTGAAAGAGAAATTAAACATACAGAAGATGATGTTAAAATGAAAGGTGATTTAATTTTTAAATTGATGCTAGCTATTGGTGCGGTTGTTTCTATTTTGTTATGGTGATTTATGGATGTTTCTATATTATTTAAGATTGCAGCTATTGGAATTTTAACCATTGTGATAAGTCAGGTTTTTCAACATCAGGGCAAGGGTGATTTTGCCACATTGTCTGGACTGGCGGGGCTTGTGATTGTTTTAATGATTGTTCTTGGCATGATTAGTGATTTATTTGGAAGTGTTAAGAATCTTTTTGAACTATATTAAAAACGCAAAAAACTATAAAAAGTATTAAAATATGCTATCTAAAATTATTATTATTGCAATAATTTGTTTATTTTTATCATCATGCATAAAACAATATAGTGCAGAGTTTTCTACCATGATTAACATTTGTGGTGGGGTTTTGATTTTCTTATTGCTTATTGATGAAATTCATGACATATTAAATTATTTTGTTGAACTATATGAAATGACGAATTTAAATTTTGACTTTTTAACGGTGATTTTAAAAATTGTGGGGATTGGCTATGTGACTGAATTTACTGCTGATATTGCTGAAGATTTTGGAAATAAAATGATTGCTTCAAAAGTTTTGCTTGGAGGTAAAGTTGTTATATGTGGAATGACTCTTCCAATTATAAAAAATATGTTTGTTATTTTGTTTTCATTGTTTTCTTGATTTTATTTGGATTGAGTTGTGCTGGTGGGAATTCTCAAAAAGTTGCATTTGCAAAAATGACTGATGAAGAAATTGAAGCGGAATTAAATGATAAAATTGATGGTGTTTTAAATGATATAGACACTAATGAACTTGATGATTTTTTGAGTAATGATTTTAACCTTGATTTTTTGAATAAGTCATCTTTTAAAGATGTTGTGCTGTCAGTTTTAAATGGAAGTTATTTTAATGAATATGATTCGCTATTTGATTATATAGGGCAAGTGATAAAAAATCATTTGCAACAGCTATTGTCTATATTTGTGATGTTTTTGGCAATTGTTTTGTTACATGAAATGTTTAATAATTTTTGTGTGGACAAATATGCTGATTTGAAAAAATCTGTAAAATTAATCTTCTCATTATTTATTGTTTTACTTGTTGCATATTTGCTGAAAGATGTTGCTGAGTCAATAAGTGGTGTTATTGATAAAATATTTTCATTTTCCAAAATTCTTTTTCCAATATTATTAACTTTGGTTTCAATTTCAGGTGCTGTTGGAACTCATTCGGTTTATGGCTCATTATCTGTATTTTTGCTTAACACTGGTGCGTATGTTTTTAAATTTGTATTGATGCCATTGTCAATTTCTATATTAGTGCTGAGTTTGGTTGGTTCAATGTTTTCAAATAAGCGTTTTGAAAGAACTATTAATATATTTAAATGGTTTTTTAAGTTTGTTATTGGATTAATGTTTGCAATCTTTGGATTGTTTTCAATGGTTAATTTGGTAAGTGTTGGTGCTAAAGATGGTGTCAGTTTAAAGATTACAAAGTTTGCGTTAAAAAATTATATACCAGTGCTGGGTGGTTATGTTTCTGATGGATTTGATTTTGTTCATGCGTGTTCGGTTTTGATTAAGAATGCATTTGGTGTGTGTGGAATAATTGTTTTATTGTTTATTGTTTTGAAACCATTGCTGTTATATTTTGCATATATCTTTTTGTTTAAAATGTTATCGCTTTTTGTTTCGTATGTTTCAAGTGATACTTATAGTGATATGTTTGACAATGTTTCAAAGTGTCTTGGATATTTTGTTAGTGTGCTTGTTGGTGTGTTTTTGATAATGTTTATTTTTATTTATATATTGATTGTATCTGTGTCGGTGGTTTAATGTTTTTTAAAATTGTGATTTTTGTGATTGTTATGAATTTAATTTATGAACTGATAGAAATAGTTTTTCCGTCAAAAAATATGAAGCTTACAATAAAATCTTTTTCGCTGATAGTCATGCTTTATGCATTATGCGATTACTTGATTGCATTGATATAAAAACGCAAAAAATGTCAAAATTAATTAAAAATATGGGGTAAATAATGAAATTTAAGGTTGTTTTTGCAAAAATCAAGGAATTTTTAAAAGGTTCATATGAAAAGAATAAAAAACTTTTTGTTATTTCTTTGGCTCTTGTTTTGATTATTTTAGTTAGTGGATATTTTGTGTTTTTTGGCGAAAAAAATAGTGATGAAAAAACGCTTAAAAATGAGCAAGTGGTGGTTGGAGAATATGTTTCAAATATTGAAAGCAAACTTGAATCATTACTGTTGAATTTGAAACAGGTTGACCATGTTGAGGTTTTGGTGATGGTTGAAGCTTCACCTGAAAAACAATATTTGACTGAAACTGAAACGGTTGAGATTTCAAATCAATCTGGAACGACTACCACGACAACTACAAAAGTTGTTTATAGAAAAGATGGTTCGAGTTCTTCACCGATTGAGACAAAGATTGTTTATCCAAAAATAAAAGGTGTGTTGATATTTATAAACAAAGTTGATGCTTCGACAAAACTTGCAATCGCAAATTCAGTTGCTTCTGTTCTAAATATTGAATCATCTTGCATAAGTATTTTACAGGACAGGTAAAAGGAGAAATGTTATGAAGATTTTTTATTTTAAGGAGGGAAATAAGATGTTATCTAAAAAGAAAAAAGTGCTAATATTGTTTGGTATGGTTGCACTTTTGGTTTTGACAGGTTGTCTTAATATGTTTTTAGCAAAAGATACTGAAGATATTCAACAAACAAACTATTCATCAGTGAGTTTGCTTTCAAGTTATCGTGCAAGTAAACTTGAAACCAGAAACTCCATGCTTGAACTTTATGATTCAATTATTGAGTCATCAACTGACAGTGAACAAATCACTGCAACCAATGCTTTGATTTCAGAACTTGCTTCAAGAATGGAAACAGAAACAGTGCTTGAAGGTATGATTATGGCATCAGGATATGAAGATGCTGTTGTGACAAACACTGACGGGTCATACACGGTTATGGTTAAATCAAGCAACCTTACAAGTGATGACGTTGCAAAGATTTTGGGCATTTTGGTTAAGGAAACTGGTGTGTCAGCAACAAATGTTAAAGTTTCAGCTGTTTAGGGCTTATTATATTTTTGCTTTTTGGTGGGAGAATTCTCACCATTTTTTATTTTTATAAAATAAAATAAAAATATAAATTGATTTAGTGATTTAGATGTGTTATAATTTGTCTAGTTTAAATTGGGGGAATATTTATGGCAAAACGTGTAAAGATTGTTGTTTCTGATGAAGAAACTTTAAAAGATAATGTTACTTACAAGAAAAATGTGGTTATTAGCATTGTTTCTCTGGCAACACAAGAAATTAATGGGGTTGCTTCAATTAGCAGATCTGCAGTCTCAGTGGTTAGGAGTGCTCTTAGCAAACACATTAATCGCGGAATCATCGTTAACTTTGAAAATAATTCTGCAACAATCGATGTTTTTGTAAATGTTAAGTTTGGTTATTCAGTTAAAGATGTTGCATTTAGAGTTCAAGAAAACATCAAATCAAGTGTTGAATCAATGACAGAATTTAAGGTTATGGCAGTTAATGTTCATGTTGTTGGTGTAACATTTAATGAAACAGATAGCGATTTTATTAGTTAATTAAAAGGAAGAATGTATGGAAGAATTTTCAGAGGAGCAAATTTCTAGAATGTTGAAGTTTTATCAAGACATTGGTTTGAGCACCAATGACTTTTTGAAAGTCGACAATGTTTTGGATATCTACAGAATTTTGGGTATTGTTCCTGAATTTGATGAAAATGGCAATCGAAAATTGACTCCATACGAAATTTTAGGGGTTCCACCAATTATCGTTAATGGACGAGAAATACCTATTGTTTTTGCAATAAAAAACAAAGCAAAGCGAACAAAAAAAATTGGAAAAACCGATGGCGAACTTGTTTCATTTGTATACAAAAACAAAAGGGTTAAAGACAAAGATTCTGTGCTTGAAGAATTGAAAAAACAATATATTCAAGCGCTTATTGCTGGTGATGAAGAACTTGCTGAACAGTTCTTGAAATTGATTGATGAATACACAGGCGGAAGGTCTGTTGATGTTTTGATTTCGTTTTATGACTACACCAAGTTCTATCGTCGAATGAAAAAACAGCTTTTGATTGATTTATTTAATCATTTCTTTTTGATGTTTATGATGCAAACAAATCTTGCAATGAAAGAGGGTGTGTTTGAACAAGGCAAGTTATATAAGGCATATCATGACGATGATCGAATCAAAAGAATGGAAGAGGTTGACTTTAAAGTAAGCAAAAATTTGCTTGGAAAGAAGGGGGGTCCACGTCTTTCAAAGATTCGTGTTTCACGTGGTGATGAAGAAATTTCAAAAACAAAGGTTGACACAAAACCTTCTAAAGAACCAGTGTCTCAAACAAAACCACTTGACAGTGAGAAAAAAGAAATGCCAAAGCGTCAAGAAAGAAAAGGCTTGTTTGGGTTCTTAAATAAAAGAAGCAGAAACAACAGATTCAGAAAATATGATTATGATCCACTAGAACAAATTGTTGACGGTGCAGAACAAATTGTCGAACAGGTTGTTGAAGGTGTTGTTGAAACTGCACAAAAAGTTGTTGAAGGTGCAACAAAAGCAGTTGTTGCCACGGGAGAAATGGTGACAGATGCACTTGCTCCAGAAACATTTGCTGATGATAAAAAACAATCACCAGATAAAAGAAGAGAACGTAAAAAATTAAAAGATTTAGATAAAACACAAGAATATGATGAGCCACAACAAGACATGGGGCTTAATTCTTAAAAGGAAGTTATTATGAGCAGAAGAGATGCAAGAGATATCGCATTCAAACTTGTTTTTGAATATGGTTTTTCAAAAAAGGAAAACAATGAAGCACTTGAAGAATATACTGCAGGAATGGCAGATGATGATTTGGCTTATGTGAAAGAAGTCTATTTTGGCGTGACAAGTCATTATGATGAATTGTCTTCAAAGATTGAAGAAAATATTGAAAAGTTTGCGCTTGACAGACTTTATAAAGTCGATTTTGCAATATTGCTTTTGGCGGTTTATGAAATTTCTTATGTAGAATCAGTTCCATTTAAAGTTAGTGTTGATGAAGCACTTAATCTTGCAAAAAAATATTCAACAGACAAGAGTGCAAAATATATAAACGGCGTGCTAGCTAAGTTTGCGAGGTAGGTTTATGAAAACTTTGACATTAACAATTTTGCAGTTCAATACATTTGTGAAAAACATTCTCGATGCAGAAGAATTTTTGTCAAACATTAGTGTTGTTGGAGAAGTTACAAACTTTAAGATGTCTGGCGGTCATGCCTATTTTGACCTTAAAGACGAAAGTGCAATGCTTTCATGTGTGAAGTTTGGGGCTTATGATTTAAATATTAAAAACGGAGACCTTTTGACTGTTACAGGAAAGGTTAATTTTTATGTTAAGTCGGGAAGACTTAATTTTATTGTGAGCAAAGCTGAGGCGTATGGGCTTGGAGATTTATATCAAAAGTTTTTGCTTTTAAAAGAAAAACTTGAAAAAGAAGGTTTGTTTAGAGAAGAAATTAAAAAGCCGATTCCTAAATTTGCAAAAAGAATTGGCGTTGTGACGAGTGAAACAGGGGCGGTTATTCGTGATATTATTCATGTTACAAAATCTAAAAACCCATACACTGACATAGTTTTGTATCCGTCAAAAGTTCAAGGTGTTGGCGCTGAAGATGAGCTTGTTTGCGGAATCAAATATTTGGACTCGCGTGATGATATTGATGTTATTATTGTTGGGCGTGGCGGTGGCTCTCTTGAAGACCTTGCGCCATTTAACACCGAAAAGATTGTTAGAGCAATTTATGAAGCAAACAAACCAATCATTTCTGCAGTTGGTCATGAAACAGATTTTTCACTTTGTGATTTTGCGGCAGACCTTAGAGTTCCAACCCCGTCAGTTGCGGCAGAAGTTGCAGTTTTTGATTATTTTGAACAGGTTAGAAATTTAAAAAAGATTATTGAAAATAATTATTATAACATAACTAAAATATTAAAATATAAAAAAGAAGACTTGGTTGTTTTGAATGATTTGCTAACGTCTAATTTAAAGCTGAAGCTAACCCAGTCAAGAAATGAAATTGTGTCGGTTGCGAAAGATATAAGCATTCGTATTGAAGATAAACAAAAATCAGCATTGAATGAACTGAATTTGGTTATGAATGTGATTTCAAAATTGAATCCATTAGAAGTATTGAAAAATGGATATGCAATCATTGAAAAAGATTCTAAAAAGATTTTAAAATCAACCGATTTAAATGTTGGCGATGAAATTGTGATTAACACTTGTGATTCAAAAATTGCAGCTAAAGTTAAGTCGATAGAGACGAAAAAGGAGAAATAGACTTATGAAATTTGAAGAGGCTCTTGAAAAATTAAACAAAATCAAAGATGATTTAGAAAATCCAGAAATTACACTTGATGAGTCAATTAAGCTTTATAAAGAAAGCGTTGATTATACAAAAACTTGCCTTGATATGCTTAAGGAAACTGACGGCAAGATTGTGGCAATAAAAGCGGAGCTTGATGGGCTTATTGAAAAACCATTAGATGAAATTGGAGAGTAAGTTTTATGCTTCAAAGTTTAACGATTAAAAACATTGCACTCATTGATGACCTGACCATTGATTTGAATGATGGCTTTAATGTGCTTACTGGTGAAACCGGTGCGGGAAAATCTCTTATTATTGATTCGCTTGCACTTTTGTTAGGTGAAAAAGCAGATAAGTCATTGATTTCATATGGGTCAACTTTTGCGAGCGTTGAAGCAGTGTTTTACACAAACTCTGAACTTGTTTTAAACAGGCTTGAAGAGTTTGGGCTTGATAGAGAAAACACGATTATTATTTATAGAAAACTGTCGCTTGATGGAAGAAATGAATGCAGAGTAAATGGCAAGTCATTTACGCTTTCAATGCTTAAAAGCATAACAAGTCCGCTTATGGATTTGCATGGACAATTTCAACATCAAGAACTTTTGAAAATTTCTAATCAGCTTTTAACTCTTGATGATTTTGGTGGAAAAGAAATTGCTAAAATAAAGAGTGATTATGCTCAATGTTTTTATAGATTAAAACAAATCAAAAAACAACTTTCTGGGTTTAATTTTGACAGTAGAGATCGTGAAAAGTTGTTGGATTTATATTCTTATCAAATCAATGAAATTGAAGAAGCGAATTTTTTAGTTGGTGAAGAAGAAACACTTAAAGAATTTAGAATGAAGGTGTTAAACCAAGAAAAAATTGCTTTGTCACTTGACAGGCTTTCTGGAATGTTTGATGGTCAAGGCTCGGGTTATGGTTTGGTTGAAATGATTAAAAAATGCGACCATGAATTTGCAGAAGTGATGAAATATTTGCCAAACAACGAAGAACTTGCTTCAAGGATTTCATCAGCAAGATATGAACTTGAAGATATTGCTGATGCTGTTGGGGCTATTAAAGATGATTTGTATTTTGATGAATATGCTGCTGCTGAAAATGAGAAGCGTTTAGATTTGCTCACATCACTTAAAAAGAAGTATGGTGCAAATATTGAAGAAATTAATTCGTATCTTGACAATATTAAGAAAGAATATGAAAAATTAGTTAATTCTGCTGAAATAATTGAAAAGCTTGAAAAAGAAAAAGTTGAAACCACAAATGAGCTTTGTCAAAGAGCTTTGGAGCTTTCTCAGGTTAGAAAAAAATATGCAACTTGGCTTGAAGAAAAGGTTTTAAATGAACTGGCAGAACTTTCAATGAAAAGTGCAAAATTTAAAATTGATTTTGCATATGGAGATGAAAACACTGCTGATGAAACAGGCTTTGACAAGATTGAATTTTTGTTTACAGCAAACTCTGGTCAACCACTTAGACCACTCAGCAAGGTTGCAAGCGGTGGTGAAATGAGCAGGTTTATGCTTGCTGTTAAAAACATAACCGCAGACATTGATAGTGTTGACACAATGATATTTGATGAAATCGACACTGGAATTAGCGGAGACACTGCAAATGTGCTTGCTAAAAAACTTGCGCAGATTGGAAAATCTCATCAAGTTGTTTGTGTGACTCATCTTGCACAAGTTGCAAGCTTTGGAAAAAATCATTTTTATATTTCAAAAGCTGAAGAAAATGGCAAGACAAAAACATCTTTGAAACTTTTAGATGATGAGTTAAGAGTTAATGAAATTGCAAGAATTATTGGTGGAAGCATTTCTGACTTTTCAATAAGTCATGCAAGATTGATGCTTGAAGCTGGTAAAAATTTTAATTCATAAATTACATAATTTTAAACTTATTACAAAAACTACTCTATGTTAGGAGTGGTTTTTTTATGAAGAAAAATTTAGGCAAAAGCATATTTTCAAAGATTGTTATTGTGCTTGTTTGTATGCTTAGTTTTTCTATTAATATTTTAAATCCTGTTGCAATAAAAAACAGTCCTGCAATGGTGTGTGGCTATGGACAAACAAGTGCACTTCCAAGCCTAAAAAATTTTTTTAAAACGTTATTTAACAAAAATCAAGATGTTCAGCCTAAAAAAAATCCCACCTATGTTTATCTTGGTGGTTATCCTTTGGGTTTTACGATGGATTGTGCGGGAGTTGTGGTTGTTGCAATTTCAAACGATTCAGCATCAAACCTAAAAGAAGGTGATGTGATTACTCACATTGAAAAAATAGCGGTCAACAGCTCTGATGAAATTTTTGACATAATCAACAGAGAAGTGTTTGCTGGCAGGGTTTTAGATGTTGATTTTCGTCGTGGAAATGAGAAAATGTCAACAAAAATAAAGCCTATCTATGATGACGTTTTGCAAAAGTATAAACTTGGTTTATGGATTAGAGATAACTCAGCTGGGGTTGGAACGCTAACATATATAAGAAAAGATAATTTGAGATTTGGTGCATTGGGGCATCCGGTTTGCGACATTGACACTGGCACGACACTGCCGATTTTGAAAGGCAAGATTTTTAAATGCAATATTGTTGGTTATAAAACTGGTGTAAAGGGAAATCCTGGAGAACTAAAAGGTTTATTTTTAAGAAGTGGTTCGGTGCTTGGAAATCTTGACAAAAACAACAAGTTTGGGGTGTATGGAACATTTACAGAAAAATCGCTTGAAAATTATTCAAAAGACGTTGTTGAAGTGGCTGGTCGTGAGTCGGTTAAAAACGGAAAGGCGAAGATTAGGTGCACTATTGACGGAACAGAGCCGGGTGAATATGAGATTGAAATTGTAAAAACGTATTTTCAAAAATCAAAAGACAACAAAAGCATGTTTATAAGAGTGACTGACAAAGAACTTCTTGCAAAAACAGGTGGCATTGTTCAAGGTATGAGTGGAAGCCCGATTATTCAAAATGGAAAGTTGGTTGGAGCAGTCACACATGTGTTTGTGACCGACCCCACAAAAGGCTATGGCGTTTATGCTGATTGGATGATTGATAATTAAAATGATAAAAAAGACATATTTTTGAACAAAATTATAAAATCATTCAAAAATATTCAAAATAGAACAAAAATAGTTGCCAAACGATAAATAAAGTTATATACTTTGTGTATGGAAATGACAAATATAATTAATTCTTATTTAGATATTGAGTATAGTAACAAGACATATTATTTAAGCAACAACCCAGACATAAAAGATGAAAACATAGCTCCTGAAGAATTGTTTCATATGGTGCATCATGATTTAGATATTATCTTTAGGTTGATTAGACTCTCGCCAAACAAAAGTGGTTATATTTATTGGTTTGATGCTGTTTTTTTGAATGTCTTGTCAGAAAAACGCCATATTTCAATTTGCAAAGATATTTATGAAGTTATTGCATTAAAATATAAAACATCGGCAATGTCAGTTGAAAGAGCAATGCGACTTTGTTTTGAAAACACCATGTATAATCTTGCAAAGGCTGATGAGAATTGCGTGATTAAATATATGAAAAACTCACTTATGCATCCGCATAATGGAGAGCTGTTGTCAAAACTCACAAAACTTGTTATTTCAAGAGATTTTCAAAAACAAAAATATAGTTTTTAAAAACAGTCGTCTAGACATTTGATTTTGCATAAAATATAAGGTGAAGAAATTACATTTTTCAAAAAGTGACATCAAGTATCATTTTAGAGAAAATAAAATCTTGTATTTTATGCTTTTTTTATGTCTTGTCGTTGGGCTAGTTGTTGGAATGGTTCTCATTTTCACAAGTTCACATTTTGTGGGGCTGCTCACTGGCAGCAACAAATCGCTATATGCTTTTATTAATGGAACAGCTGACTATTTTGGTTTGTTTTGGAAACGTTTTTTGTCATTTTTGATTCCAACCATTTTGATATTTACGACAAATCTAAATTATTTCTCGGGTTTTATTAGTTATTTATTTATAACTTATCAATCGGCACTTTTTGTTTTGTCTTGTTCGGCTGTAATAAAGACTTATGCATTGTCAGGATTTTTGAATGTGCTCTTTATAATGATTCCTATCAATGTGATTTATTTTGGAGTTCTGTTTTATTTGGTTGTGGTTTGCATGAAACGGGCCAAACTTGCAAACAGATATAAGTCGTTTGCTTATGGTTTTGATTGGGTGTTTTTTTCAAAGTTTTTAATTTGTATTGGTGTGCTTTTGTTTGTTTCATTTTTTGCGTGCATCATTTTTCCAATATTTTTGAGAAATACAATTTTCTTAATTTTTTAAAAATACACATAATTTTGCAAATTTCGACAAATAATAGACTTAGAAAGGAGATTTCTATGAAAAAATCTATTATTTGTTTTTTAATGATTTTGAGTTGTTTCTTTTGTTTTGTGCCAAGTGTCACAATGATTGCATCAGCTCAAGAATCAAACTTTAAAATTTCTGCAAAGTCAGCACTTTTAATTGAATATGGTTCAGGAAATGTTATTTATGAGAAAAATGCAGATGAAAGATTGCCGATAGCTTCAATGACAAAATTGGCATCGCTTGCAGTTATTTTTGATTATATGAAAAAAGATATTGTAAAAGAAAATGATATGGTTTTAGTTTCAAAAACTGCAGCTGCAACAGGTGGGTCGTCAGCGTTTATTGACAAGGGCTCTATGTATAAAGTTACTGACCTTATAAAAACAATGATTATTGCATCAGCGAATGATAGCACGGTTGCAATGGCCGAACATGTTGCTGGAAGTGAGAGTGCATTTGTTTCAAAAATGAATAAAATGGCTGCAGATTTAGGGCTGAAAAATACACATTTTGAAAATTCAACAGGGCTTCCACATGACAATCATTATTCAACAGCAAGAGATTTGACAGTCATTTACAAAAAGGTTTGCAACAATGAAATATACAAAAAATATTCTAAAATTTGGATGGATGATTTTATTCATCCAAGTGGACGAAAAACAGGGCTCACAAATACAAACAGATTAATCAAAACTTATGACGGAATCGAAGGTGGGAAAACTGGATTTACAAATAGTGCAAGATTTTGTTTGACTGCGTCTGCGGCTCGTGGAAACATGCGACTTATTGGTGTTGTGATCGGTGTTGACGACAGCAAAACACGATTTAAAGAAATGAGCACATTGTTCGATTATGGTTTTTCAAACTACCAAAACAAAATGGTGTCATCAAAAGATGTGCCGGTGACAATTGCAAGATTCAAACATGCAAAAAAGGCAGTTGAGATTTATCCAAAACATGATATCGTTAAATTTATGCAAAAAACCGATGACGAAACATTCACCACAGATTTCAAAATTGACGAAGTGAAAGCACCACTAAAGTCTGGTGATGTGGTTGGAAAGTTGTTTGTGTTTGATAAAAACAATATGGTTGTAGACGAAGTTGAGCTAGTTGTAAAACAAAACATAGAGGGCATTGGTGTAAAAGAGACATTAAGAAAAATTGTTCAAGCGTGGTAAAAATGAAAAAGCCGACAACAAATCGGCTTTTTCTTATGGTTAACCTTTTTTACAAATTGACTAAATGATTGTGGTTTGATATAATATCAGCGTTAGGAGGTGCAAAATGTTTTTTGGAAAAGTATTTGCTGAAAGTTTAATATATTCATTGATTGGCATTATTGCACTTGTTTCGGCATTGTTTGTTGCAATGCCTGTTCATGAATTTGCGCACGCAGTTGCTGCAAAGCGTGAAGGTGACTACACAGCGGTGGCTCATCGCAGATGCACACTTGCATTTCATTCTCACTTTGATTGGCGTGGTTTCTTGTTTTTGTTGCTATTTAGTTTTGGTTGGGCAAAACCTGTTCCTGTTGACGAAAGAAATTTTAAGCGTGGACGCAAAAGCAAATTTTTGGTGTCTATTGCAGGTATTTTAGCAAACTTGATTTTAGGCACATTGTTTTTGTTTATATTCTTATTTATATTAAAGATTTCACCAGAATTTTACACTGACACAGCATATGGTTATTTGGTTTATCAATTTTTAAATATTTCAGTTTCACTAAACTTTATGCTTGTTATCTTTAACTTGCTTCCGCTTTATCCATTAGATGGTCATAAAATCTTGGAAAGTTTTGTGAAATATGACAACAAGTTTTTGGCGGTAACAAAAGAATATTCATTGCTTATCTATATTTTGCTTGCTGTTACAGGCATCTATAGTATATATTACACTTACACGGCTGGTTATTTGGTTGAAGGTTTAACCAGAGTTTTTGCGTGGATTCTTAGGTTGTGACGATGGAAAATTTAACAAATGAAACACAAATTGAAGAAATAAAAGTAGTAGAGGAGGCTAGCAAGTCTCCAGTTTTTGATGTGACAAAACTTGACAAAAAGTCATTAGAAATTTTGGAAGAAACTGAAGATGATGAATATAGATTCACGCTCGATCAGTTTGAAGGTCCACTTGATTTGTTGTTGCATTTAATAAAAACCACAAAGATTGATATTTTTGAAGTGTCATTATCTGCAATCACAGAGCAATATCTTGAATATATGAAACATATTGATGACCTTGATATGGAAAGAGCTAGTGAGTTTATTGATATGTCAGCAACTTTGCTTGAAATAAAGTCAAGACACTTGCTTCCAACTGATCCTATTGAAACAGATGAAGAAGATCCAGAAGTGCGTCTTAAAAGACAAATCGAAGAATATAGAATATTCAAAGAGCAAAGTGAAAAATTGTCAAAGATTGAAGATGTTTGCAAGTTTTACAAAGCTCCTGATGATTCTGTTGGAGAGTTTAAATATGAGCTTCCAGAAAAACTTCCTGTTGATGGTTTGATCCAAGCATTTACAAATTTGATGCAAAACATGACCATAAAAGCAGAAGTGGTTCAAGAGAAAAAAATTGTGAAAGACAGATTCACTGTTGCACAAAAGATAACCCAAATAAAAGACTGGTTAATCACAAAAGACAGGTTTAAATTTACTGATATGTTTGAAGGTGATTATTCAAGAAGTGAAATGATAAACACATTTTTGGCACTTCTAGAGCTTTTGAAAAGGCAATACATAACCGTGTCACAAGAAGGTTTGTTTAATGAGATTGATATTGTTAGAAATGATGATATTAGTTCAAGGCTCACAGAAGATACTATAGCTGCCAGTGAGTTTGATGGAGATAAATAATGGAAAATTTAGAAAATATTATTGAAAGTGTGGTGTTTGTTGCAGGGGAGCCTGTTTTAATTTCAGACTTGTGTTTCAAGTTTGATGTGAAACCAAAAGAAATTGAAAAGGCGGTGCAAAAATTAAATCAAAAATATGATGAAGCAAGTGGAATAAAATTATTATGTTTTAATAACAAATTGCAATTTGCTTCAAATCCAGCATATGTTGATTATGTTTCATCTGTGTTAAACCCAATTAGACAAAGAAACTTAACAAAAGCAACGCTTGAAACCATTGCAATTATTGCATACAAACAACCTGTTACAAGGCTTGAGATTGAAGAGATTCGTGGAGTTAATTGTGACTATGCAATCAACATTTTGCTTGAACACAAGCTCATTGAAATTGTTGGAAGAAAAGATGCGGTTGGAAAACCTGCATTGTTTGGAACGACTGATGAATTTTTAAAACGATTTAACATCACAAGTATTGCAGATCTTCCAGATTATAATGAACTTCTAGAAAATGTTCAAAAAATTCGTGAAACATATTCAGACAGTTTGTTTAATCATTTTGAACCAACCATTCAAGAATCTGATATGGATAAAAAACTTGAAGAATTGTCAAAACAAGAAACTGTAAAAACCGATGAAGAATTATAAATAAAAAAATAAAACTAACACAAACTATAAGTATGAAAAGCTTGCTTATAGTTTTTTTTATTGCTCTATTAATGGTTTTATTGTTGGTGTTTCCATTTAAGATTCGGCTTTCTTCTCATGTGGATCTATTGTCATTAAAGGTGTTTTATTGTTTTAAAATTTGGAGATTGAAAATGCTTTGCGGAAAAGCAGAGGTGAAGGCTGGTGGAGAGATTCAAATTGAAAACTCAAACAATATGTTTTCAAGTGATATGGACAAAAAGTTTGCATTTGAACTTGCAAAACAGCTTGCAAAAAGAATGGATATAAAAAAAGTTGAAATATTTTTCACCGGTGGATTTGAAGAAGATTCTTATTCATCGGCAATTATGTGTGGGTCAATCACGTCAATGGTTAGGTCACTTTATAGTGTTTTGTCACAAAAATATAAAAATGTCAAAATGTATGAAGATATTGACCCGACATTTTTTGAAACTAATCTTGAATTAACATTTGATGGAGTGGTGGCAGTGAGTGTTTTGAAAATATTTATTTCACTTATAAAAGCAAACAAAATAATGGGGGAAAGTTATGAAAGAAAAACAATATAAAAATAAAATAGAAGAAGTTATGACAAGTGCGATGAACAATCTTAGGTCGCTTGTTGACATTGATGTTGTTGTGGGAAAACCGATTTCATCGAGTGAGTCCATGACAATCATTCCACTAACAAAAGTGACCATGGGGTTTGTTTCTGGTGGCGGTGAGTATAATGCAGATTTAAGAGAAAAGCGAGATGCTGAATATCCTTTTTCAGGTGGTTCTGGTGGTGGCATGTCAATTAAGCCAATAGGATTTTTGGTGATAAGAAATCAAGAAATTGAGCTAGTAAAAATTGATGCAAAGTCGGCAATTGAAAAATTGATTGAGACAGTTCCTGAAGTGGCTAGGTTTGTTGCCAAAAATTTTAAGAAAGAAGAAAAAGAGTTATAATAATAAAAATTGCAAACATTTCAACAAAAATTGCAGAAAAATGCAGTTTTTGTTTTTATTTTGCAATAAATTATGTGGAAATTTAACTTAAAATATTGTTTTTGGATTGTGGTTGATTTTTTATTTATAACAAAATAACTTGATTTTTCGTGGTAAAATTTTATACTATAATATAGGGAAGAAACGAAGAAAAATAGAATAAATCGTTTTTTTTATTTTGATATGAGAATTAATAAATATTTGGCAAGCGCTGGTCTTGCGTCAAGAAGAAAATGCGAAGAATATATTTTGGCTGGCAGGGTTGAAATCAATGGAAAAAAATGTGACAACCTTGGTTATGATGTTGCTGAAAAAGATAAGGTTTTTGTTGATGGAAAATTGATTATTCCTGTTCAAGAATATACTTATTTGATGATGCATAAACCAAAAGGATATCTCACCACAGTTTCTGATGATAGAGACAGAAAGACAGTTATGGATTTGCTTCCAGCAGAATTTAAACATTTGATGCCGGTTGGAAGACTTGACTATAATTCAGAAGGTTTGCTTTTATTCACCAATGATGGAACGGTTGCTCAACATGTTATGCGTCCTCAAAGAGAAGTTGTGAAAACCTATCAAGTAAAAGTTGAAGGTGAAGTGACTCAAGCTGACGCAAATGAAATGCAAAAAGGTGTTGAACTTATTGATGGCACAAAATTTAAAAAATGTGTGGTTAAGATTGTTGAAGTTCAAGATAGAAAAACCAAGCTTGAAGTGCAAATCACTGAAGGAAAAAATCGTGAAATTAGAAAGATTTTTGATAAGTTCGGCTACAATGTTATATTCCTTAAAAGGGTTGCAATTGGAAACATTAAACTTGGTGGACTCACTAGGGGAACAACCAGACTTCTTCGTTCAAGTGAAATTATGTATTTAAAATCTTTATAAGGTGAAAAATGAAAGTTTGTGTAATTGGTGGTGGAGCTTCTGGCATGATGTGTGCAACTATGATTGCACGCAAAGGTCACGAAGTTGTGCTTTATGAAAAAAATGAAAAATTAGGAAAAAAGATTTATATAACTGGCAAGGGCAGATGTAATGTCACAAATGTGGCAGTGGGTGCTGATTTTTTAAAGAATGTTGTTGGTGGTCAAAAGTTTGTTATGGGTGCAGTGACCAGATTTAATTCAAATGACACAATGGCTTTTTTTGAAGATGTTGGAGTTAAGCTTAAGATTGAACGTGGTGGCAGGGTGTTTCCTGTTAGCGATAAATCGAGCGACATAATCAAGGGGTTAGAAACTGCGATGCATTGGGCTGGGGTTTCTGTAAAGCTTAATACATCAGTTGATAAGATTGTTCAAGAAGATGGCGTGATTAAAGGTGTTGAATGTGCAGGTGATTTTGTTGCATATGATGCAGTTGTTGTTGCCACTGGTGGTATTAGTTATCCATCAACTGGTTCAACTGGTGATGGATATGAATTTGCAAAAGAACTTGGTCATACAATTATAGAGCCAGTTCCTTCACTTTGTGCGATTGTGATTAAAGGTGACGAGTGTGGACAGGTTGAAGGATTGAGTCTTAAGAATGTTAAATTGATTTCAAAAGCAAATCAAAAAGTTGTTTATGAAAGTGAGATTGGTGAAATGCTTTTTACGTCAAATGGAATTTCTGGACCAATTGTTCTTTCAACTTCAAGCTATGTCAACAGACAAGATTTTAACAACTTGAAAATATTTATTGATTTTAAACCAGCAATATCATTTGATGGTGTGTGTGCAAGAATTGACAGGGATATTGTTTCACTTGGTGCAAAACAAGTTTCATCACTGCTTGAAGGATTTATTCCAAAAAGTTTGGTTAAGATTTTTGCCAAAAGACTTGGTGTGAATTTGACAATGAAAGCCAATCAACTCAATAAAGAAAATCGCAAAAATTTTGCAAATTTGTTGAAAAACTTTGAAATTTTGCCTGAAAAACTTGAAAGTTTTAATCAGGCAGTTGTTACTGCTGGTGGTGTAAATTTGAAAGAAGTTAATCCAAAATACATGAAAAGCAAACTCATTTCAGGCTTGTATTTTGTTGGTGAAGTTTTAGATATTGACGCGCTAACGGGTGGGTATAACTTGCAACTTGCTTTTGCAACTGCAGTGACTGCTGCAAGTGATTTTAAAGATTTGAGAGCGTAAAGGAGAGAAATTATGATTTTTGTAATAATGTTCGCAATTTGCTATTTGCCAGTTTCAATTTTATTTCCAACATGGGTTATTCACAAAGATAGACTTAACAAAAAGAAAAAATGTATTGTTGCAAGCAATCACTATTCAAATTTAGATCCGCTTTTGTATAACTTTAGATTTTTCACTAAGTTTAGATTTATGGCAAAAAAAGAACTTTTTGATAGTAAGTTTAAAGCTTGGTTTTTTAAAGGTTTAGGAGCTTATCCTGTTGACAGAAGTCAAATAACTCCATCTGTTTACAAAAAAACACTTGCAGAGCTCAACAACAACAAACAAGTTTTTATTTTTCCTGAAGGAACAAGAAATAAATCTGGTTCTGAAGAAATGGGGGATGCTAAAGCTGGTATAATCACTTTTGCATCAAAAGGCGATTGTGAGATTGTTCCAATGCTTATCTACAGAAGACCTAAACTTTTTAGAAAGAACTACATTATTGTTGGTGAGCCATTAAAAATTGAAGGGGAAAATCCAAAGAGACTTACTCCTGAAGAAATGGAACAAAATCTTCAAAACTATTTAAAAGCAATGGACAGTCTTAGACTTGAACTTGATGAATTTGTGAATCGCAAGAAGAAAGGAAAGAAAAAAGCTCAAAAAAAATCAGCATAAAAGTGCTTGTAATTTTTTTGAACTAAGTTATAATAATTGTTGTGCAAGAGTGGTTGCACAACACTATGCTGGTGTGGCTCAGTTGGTAGAGCAATGCATTCGTAATGCGTGGGTCGGGGGTTCGAGTCCCTTCACCAGCTCCAATCGTTTGAAAACAAGTCTCAAACTCAAAATACTGGTGAAAGTGACAGTTCGAAATATGTGACGCTCGAAAGGTTCTCGCTATTCCGTCGCAACCATAGGTTGCTCCTTACGAGTCCCTTCACCAGCTCCAATAATAAAAAGGGGTGTGTGTTATGTTAACATTTTTTGGCGATGGTGGAGCCTTTGCTTTTGATAGAGGTAACACAAATGCATTTTTCAAAAATGGAGATGAGTTGTTGCTTTTTGATTGTGGTTCAAAAATTTTGTTTGATATTATCAGTCAAAATCTTTTAGATGGGGTGAAAAAAATTCAAATTTTTATCACTCACTTGCATCCTGATCATGCAGGAGGTCTTGCGGCACTCTGTGATTATTTGTTTTATGATAACATTGTAAACAATAAAAATGTGGAATATAACATTTACTACCCAAACAGTCAAAACATTGAAACAATTTTGAAATTGATGCTTGTTGAAATAAAACACACACAATTGAAAAATCCTGAAAGTAGCGAGTATGTAAAAGGGGTGTTTAATCAAAAACATTTTGAAAATGCATATGGCTATTTGTTTGAAATTAATGGCAAAAAAATTTATTATTCAGGTGACACAAGTGAAATAAATAAAGATTCTATTAAGTTATTGATTAATAACCAAATAGACTATTATTATCACGAAGCATCATTAACAAAAAATCCATGGCACACATATTTGTATGAAATTGCCGATGCTGTGCCTGAGAATTTGAGACACAAGGTGTATATTATGCATATCAATTCTCAAATGGAAAACGAAGTAAAAAAACTTGGTTTTAATTTGTGCAATAAAATTATGAAATAATGCGAGGGTCGGGGATTCGAGTCCCTTCCCCAGCTCCAATCGTTTGAGAAACAATAAAAAATCAACGTCTAAGATCAGTTGATTTGAAACTGGTGAAATAAAAATGAATAATGCTTTATCATTATATTGGTAAAGCTTTTTATTTAAAATGTAATGCAAATATAGAATGTTTATATAATAATTCCGGAGGAGAAGATTAAATGAAAACTATTATAATAACAGGTGCGAGTGATGGACTTGGCAAGGCAATAGCAAAGGTTTGTTTAAATAATCAATGGAGAGTGGTTAATATTTCAAGAACTAAATCTGATTTAGTAGGGATTGAAAATATAGCTTGCGATTTGGCTAATGAACAAGATATAAATAATGCAATAGATATAATAAAAACTAAATATAGTGATTTTAACGTACTGATTAATAATGCAGCAATTGTTGGCTATTCAAAAATTAATGAAATTGATTATAATAAATTTGAAAAAACTTGGAAGGTTAATACAATTGCTCCGCTATATCTTACTTCAAAATTATTCGATTTAATTGTTAAGAATGAAGCAGATGTAATTAATATTGGAACTACGCATAGTCAGCATGCACATTCAGGTATGGAAAGCCAACTTGCTTACTGTGCATCTAAATATGGTTTAAGAGGTGGTTCCTATAACATATCAATGGAATTGAAAAAAACTAAAAGTAGGCTTATTCATGTTTACATGGGTGGATTTCAATCAAAATTGCATGAAAAAGATCATGGTCTTGTTATGACTGATCCAGAGAATTGGTTGAAAACTACAGATTTGGCCGATATAGTTTTGTATTTAATTAATATTCCAAAACAAATAGAAATAAGTGAAATTACTATTAACAGAAAACAAAGAAGAGTTTAAAAAGAATAACGTGTAAGCACAGCAATGGTTGCAATTTCTTTTTAAATATTTGTTTGGTGTTTAGACAAGTGCTTATTATGATACATATGTTCTCGCTTTGCTTAAATGTGACAAGCACGCAAGAAGAACTAAAAAAAGTAGACAAAAACGAAGTGTGATGGAGCAATCACGACTTCGTTTTTTTTATTGTTTTTTTAAAAATGTGTTCAATTATGAAAAAGTATGCTATAATATGGCTAAGGTGAGATTATGAGATATTTTTTCGAAGAAGAAGTAAAAACATTACATGATTGCAAAAATGACCGATTTGTTGTTGGCGTTCCTGGATACAAGCAGGTTCTTGTTGACAAGATTGGCAGAATTGTTAGTGATGAATATAAAAATATAAAACCACGTAGTGATGGTTATTTTGAAGCTGAAATTGATTTTAAAAGAAATGTTTTGATTGATGGTTCTGGCAGAGTTATTGTTGGTGAATGTTTAGATATTGATCACTTTACAGATGATGGTATTGCTCTTGTGACCAAGCAAGACAAAACAAGATGTTGGGTGACCAAAGATGGTTTTGAATTTGGAAAAGAATATAAAAATGTTGGGGTTTTTGCTGGTGGATATGGTGCAGTTCAGTTAGATAACGACAAATGGGCTTTTATCGACAAGAATTTCAAGGTGGTTAGCTCACAATATGACAAAGTTTCATTTTTTGATGGTGGATATGCCTTAATTCAACAAGGTGAAGATGTTTTTGTTATAGACACAGAGTTTAAAGTTCGAAGTGGACCTTATGCTGGGGTTTTATGTATTAAAGATGATATTGTTGCGGCGTGTGAAAAAAATCCAGAAAATCCAAAGTTGAAATATGCATATTATACGGTTGATGGGCAAAAACTAGGCAAGAGTTACAAACTTATTTACACATTTAAAAATGGTATTTCAAGGGTTAGCGCTTTAGAAGGTGAAAACTTTATCGATATGCAAGGCAACGAGCTTTTGGAAAAACCTGTTTTAATGGCTAGCAATTTTGGACCACGTTTTGCATATATTGGCAAGTTTGATGAAAATGGCGAGCATACATTTGTGCTAATTGACAAAAATGGCAAACCTGTTAGTGATTGGTTTGCGTATATTGGTGGCGTTGAAGATGACAAGCCATTTGCGATCAAGTCTCACAAAGCTAAATATTTAAACGATAAGGGTGCTCCGGTTGGAAAAGGATATAAAAGGCTTACAGGAATAAGTGAAGATGTTGCTCATTATGAATCAAGCAATGACAAGTGGACCTTTATTTTTGAAGATGGTCATGAATCAGCAGAAGCATATGATCAAGCAGGTGCATTTTCAGGTGGTTATGCGGTGGTTAAAAATGATGGGGTTTATGATGCAATTACAAAATCTGAAAACAAACTTTCAGTGATAAGCAAAATTGCTTTTGAAATTGAACGTGAACCAATCAAAGTGCTAAGTGTTTGCGAGAGTTATCAAAAAGACCCTGAAATTTTGAAACTTTTGTGTGAACATGCAATAGAAGTTTTAGATTATGCGATTCAAAGTGATGAATATGATGCTGGTCAAAAGGCTCAATTTGCTGATGACAAAAAGATGATTGAAGTATTAAAAATAAAAACAATCTCACAAATTCCTGAAAAGAAATCTGGTGACGATGGTTGGGAATGGTAATATGACAAATTTTAACAAGACTTTTAAAAATGGACTTAGAGTGTTTTTAGAGCAAAACGAAAAAGATGTTGTTGCAATTAGCATATTGTTTTTTGTGGGTTCTCAAAATGAACAAAAGCATCAGCAAGGATATTCACATTTTATTGAGCATTTGAATTTTAAAAGCTCACAGAATTTTTCAACAGAAGAAATTATGGACAAGCTTACGCTTTATGGAGCTGATTATAATGCCTACACATCAAGAAGTGCTACGAGATACACATTTAAGTGTTTGAAAGAAAACTTTGAAAAGTGTTTTGAAATTTATGCAGATATGCTTGTTCATGCAAAATTTGAATCTAGCGAAGTTGACAAAGAACGTGGTGTTGTGGTTGAAGAAATGAAAAAGTGTGCCGATGACCCAGTTCAAGTGCTTTATGAAAGAGTGCTTAAAAACTATTATGGCGAGCATCCTTTTGCTCATGATGAACTTGGAACAGAAGACATTATCATGAATGTTTCACGTGAAGAGTTGCTTGAATATAAGGCAAAATATTACAGACCAGAAAACTGTATTGTTTCGGTTGCTGGAAATATTGATTTTGACTATCTTTGCGAGATTATTGATAAATATTTTTCGTCAAATTTTGATTATGAATCAAAGCATTATATGGTAAATTTTGACAGATTCGACATCGCTCTTGACAAAAAATATGACATTGTTGAAAGAAATGACAATCAAGCAAATGTTTGCGTGCATATAAAAAGCGTGCAGAGTTGTGACCCGGAAAAAGCAGTTGCAGACATCTACACTTCAATTTTGGGAAATTCTCAAAACTCAAGGTTGTTTAAACTTATACGTGAAGAGCTTGGGCTTGTTTACACCATTTATGCATTTAATGATGCAGGGGCAAACACAGGAAGTATCTTTATTATTTTTGGAACTCGTCCAAAGAATGTTAAAAAGGCAGTGAAAGAAATCAAAAAAGTTATCAATAACATGGCAGAAAAAGGCATCACCGAAGCCGAGCTTGAACGTGCACTTAATTGGAAAAAATCTTGCATTGCTTATTCATCAGAAACAAATGCTGATGTTGCAGAAATCAACGCTACATATGCACATTTATATGGAAAAACATTCTCACTTGAAGACAGAGTAAGGCTTTATGATGCCGTCACCATTGATGCTGTTAATAGCTTTGCAAAACGCATTGCAAGTGAAGAAATTTTCAATGTTGTTGCTGTTGGAAAAAATGTCGAAATTGAAGATATAAAATTTTAATGTGCAAATTAAACAAAATAAAATCAATTGTTACAAAATATTGTCATAAGATGATTGACAATATTTTTTTTTAGTATTATGCTGTTAGCAGACTCAAGTTTGGAGTGCTAAAAATTTAAAGAGGCGAATATGAAAAATTTTAAGACGGAATCAAAAAGAGTTTTAGATTTAATGATAAACTCAATTTATACACACAAAGAGATTTTTTTAAGAGAACTTATTTCAAACTGTTCTGACGCAACAGACAAGCTTTATTACAAGAGTTTGTCAGAAAATATTGGTTTAAATCGTGGCGATTTTGATATCAAAATCAAAGCTGACAAAGAAAATAAAATTTTGATAATTTCTGATAATGGTATTGGAATGACCGCTGAAGAACTTGAAAATAATCTTGGAACGATTGCAAAAAGTGGTTCGCTTGCGTTCAAAAAAGAAAATGAAAAGAAAGAAGATATTGACATCATTGGTCAGTTTGGTGTTGGTTTTTATTCAGTGTTTATGGTTGGTGATAAAGTTGAGGTTGTTTCAAAAGCATATGGAACAGACAAGGCTCACAAATGGGTGAGCTGTGGCGCAGAAGGTTATGAAATTGAAGACGCTGAAAAAGACACATTTGGAACTGACATAATCATTCACTTAAAAGATGACACCGATGATGAAAAATATAGCGAATATCTTGAATATTATAAACTTAGAGAGTTAATTAAAAGATATTCAGATTATATTCATTATCCAATCAAGATTGAAAATGAAGTGACTGCTATGCCAGATGAGAATGCTGAAAACAGCACTCAAATGAAAAAAAAGATTGAGTGGGAAACCATTAACTCGATGGTTCCTATGTGGAAAAAGTCAAAAACAGAACTCACTGATGAGGACTATAACAAGTTTTATAAAGACATGTTTTATGACTATCAAGACCCATTCATGCACTTGCATTATTCAGTTGAAGGTGTGGTTGATTATAAGGCACTTTTATATATTCCTAAAAAATGTCCAGAAGCCTTCTTCTCAAAATATTTTGAAAGGGGTTTAAAACTCTATTCAAATGGCGTTTTGATTATGGACAAGTGCAAAGAACTTATTCCTGAATATTTTGGTTTTGTGCAGGGGCTTGTTGATAGCGAACTTTCACTCAATATTTCTCGTGAAACAGTTCAACATGACAGAATGCTTCAAAAGATTGCATCAAACATTGAAAAACAAATAAGAAAAGAACTTTCAACTATGCTTGAAAACGACAGATCAAGATATGAAGAGTTTTATAAAAACTTTGGATTGCAACTTAAGGTTGGAATTTATAACAACTGGGGAATGGACAAAGACAAGCTTCAAGACCTTGTAATGTTCTATTCAGTGAAACAAGATAAACTTGTGACATTCAAAGAATATGTTCAAAATATGGCAGAAGGTCAAAAATATATCTATTATGGTGTTGGCAATTCAATACTTGCAATCAAGAAAATGCCTCAAACAAGCAAGGTTCTTGACAGTGGATATGACGTTTTGTGTATGACTGACAATGTTGATGAATTTGCAATTAAATATCTTGGTGCATATGAACAAAAAGAATTTAAGAATGTAACAGGTGGAGACACTGGCATTGAAGATGCAAATGAAACGGTTAGTGAGGAGGATAAACCTGTTTTAGAGTTTGTGAAAAATGCACTCGCTGGTGAAGTGTTTGATGTTAAGCTTTCAAAGAAGCTTGGATCGCATCCTGTTTGTTTGTCAAGTGAAGGTGAAGTTTCACTTGAAATGGAAAAAGTGTTTAGGAGTATGCCTGCTAATGATGCAAACAATCCAAATGTTCAAGCAAAAAAGATTTTGGAAATCAATGCAGAGCATGAAATTTATCAAAAGATAAAAACGCTTTATGCTGACAATCAAGATGAGCTTAAAGAAGTGGCAATTGTGCTTTTAAATGAAGCCAAACTTGTTGAAGGTCTTCCAATAGACGACCCATCAAACTTTATTGCACTTATCACTAAATTTTTGGCAAAATAATTTAAGCAACCCTATGGATAGGGTTGCTTTTTTTGTTGTAAACTTAAATAAATTTGCAAAAATGGATAGAATGTATTATATTATAGCCATGAAGATAAATATTGTAAGTGTAGGAAAAATCAAAGAAAAGTTTTTTGTTCAGGCAATTGAGGAGTATAAAAAACGCCTTTCTAGATTTTGCACGTTTAACATAATTGAGGTTGATGAAGCTTCATTTGTAACAAATATCGATAAAAAATCAGAGATTGAAGGAGAACGACTACTTTCGAAATGCAAGGGCGTTATTGTGTCGCTTGATGGCGGTGGAAAAATGCTTTCAAGCCCTGAAATTGCTGAATTTATCAAACAAAAAGAAGTGTCTGGCACAAGTGAGATATCTTTTGTTATTGGTGGCTCGAACGGTTTGTCAAAAGAAGTTTTAAGCAGGTCTGCACTTGTTTTGTCGTTTGGAAAGATTACGTTTCCACACCAACTTTTTAGAGTGGTGCTAACAGAACAAATTTATAGGGCTTTCACAATTATTTCTGGATTGCCTTATCATAAATAATAAAGGAGTTGGGTTATGCAATATAAGTTTCGACTAGATAAACTGCATTGTGCGGGATGTGCACTTGCGCTAGAACAGAACCTAAACACACTTGATGGTGTAAGCGCAAAGATTAGTTTTGTAACCAAAGTTTTAGAACTTGAAATTGAAACGGAAAAGCCTGCTGAAACATTAAGCATGGTTAAAGTGGCAATTAAAAAGTTTGACAGCATGGTTGAAATTTTGCCGTATGAAAAACAGCTTGATGAAGACACACTGTTAAAGTATGAACGAATTTTTAATTGCACGAGATATCTAATTGCGTTTTTGCTTTTGATTTCAAATATTTTTATGCAGACCATGTGGGTTAAAATTTTGGTGTATGCTTTTGCGTATGTGATTGTTGCATATAACGTCGTTATCCATGCTTTTAAAAATGTGCTTCATGCCAAATTTTCAGATGAAAATTTTTTAATGAGTGTTGCATCGATTGGTGCGTTTGTTATTGGAGAATATGTTGAAGCGATTGCGGTTATGTTGCTCTTTGGCATAGGTGAAATATTAGAAAATCTTGCAGTGTCAAAATCGAGACGAACAATAACAGCAGTGCTTGAAATTAAACAGCCTTATGCAAATTTGGTTGTTGGTGACACTGAAGAAAAAGTTGATTTGTCAAGAGTTCGAGTTGGTGACATTATTAGAATTAAGCCAGGTGAGAGAATTCCGCTAGATGGTGTGGTGGTTGATGGAGTGTCATATCTAGACATGTCTGCACTCACCGGTGAAACAAAAGAAAAGATTGTTCAAAAAAATGAAAAAGTGCTTTCGGGCTCAATTAATGTGTCGAGTGTGCTTTTGGTAAAGGTTGAAAAACTTGAAAAAGACAGTACTGTTTCAAAGATTGTCGACCTTGTTCAAAATGCGACAGAAACAAAAGCCAAGTCTGAAAAATTTATTTCTAAATTTTCAAGAGTATACACCCCAACAGTGCTTGTTTTGGCGCTTATCATAATGTTTATTCCGCCAATCTTTAGCGGTTATTCAAACTTTGTGACATATGCATATAGGGCGTTATGCTTCTTGGTTGTGTCATGTCCATGTGCGCTTGTTATATCGGTTCCGTTGTCATATTTTGCAGGAATTGGAGCTTGTGCAAAAAATGGAATTGTGGTTAAGGGTGCAAACTTTTTGGAAGAACTTTCAATGGTTGATGCTGTTGTGTTTGACAAAACAGGAACTCTCACTGAAGGCAATTTTGAAATATCTGAAATTTATGCAACTTCAGGGCATTCAAATGACGAGCTTGTTGAAGTTGCCGCATATGCTGAAAATTTTTCAAACCACAAGATTGCAAAGTCTATTATTAAGGCATACAAAGAAGTTTTTCATGGAAAAGACATCAATAGTGCATGGATTGATGACTACAAAGAAATGGCAGGACTTGGAATAAAAGCTAACATCTTTATGCAACCAGTGATTGTTGGAAATGCCAAGCTTTTAAAACAAGAAGGTGTTTCATTTGTTGAACTTTCAAATAAGGCGGGAACCGTGCTTTATATTGCAATAGGTGGAGAGTTTGCAGGATATATTGTAGTGTCTGACACCGTCAAAAAGGATTCAAAAAATGCGGTTAGCGAAATAAAGAATTTGGGAATAAGCGACATTTCAATCTGCACGGGAGATGAAGAAAATGTTGCAAAAGCAATTTCAGCAAATCTTGGAATAAAAAATTATTATTCGGGCTTGCTTCCTGAAGAAAAAGTAGATATAATAACAGATAAGGTGCAGTCAGGCAAAAAGGTTGCGTTTGTTGGTGATGGAATCAATGATGCTCCGTCACTTGCAAATTCAAACGTTGGAATTGCAATGGGTGCACTTGGCAGTGACATTGCAATTGAATCTGCAGATGTCGTGATAATGACTGATGAACCAAGCAAGGTTGCAAAAGCAATCAAAAAAGCCAGAAAGACTCGAAAGATTGTGTTGCAAAACATTATTGGGTCAATCGGGCTCAAACTTTTGATATTAGGATTAATCTCGTTTGGGTTTGCAGGTATGTGGCTTGCAATATTTGCAGATGTGGGCGTCAGCTTGCTTGCAGTTTTAAATAGTTTAAGAACAATGATTAAATAGTTGTTGGGGGAACATATGAACATAAAAAATACATTATACAAGGCTTTAGAAGAAACCTTTTTGCATTTAGGGTATGCATTTGATGATATTACACTAGCATTTTCAAGCAAAGAAGGTGCTGATTTTCAATGCAACTCTGCATTTTCAATTGCTAAAAAAGTGCACACTTCACCAGAAGTTGTTGCGAATGCGATTATTGCAAATTTAGACCAAGACGTAGCAGATGTTAGTTTTGCAAAACCAGGGTTTATTAACTTCAAGATTAAAGACGAAGTTTTGTCTGCATGTTTAAATGAAGCTCTTGCAGATGACAGAATGTGTCTTGGAACAGTTGAAGAACCAATCAAGGTTGTTATGGACTATGGTGGTGCAAATGTTGCAAAAGAACTTCATATTGGTCATTTGCGTTCGCCAGTTGTTGGTGAAAGTATGGCACGTCTTTATAAGATTTTGGGAAATGAAGTAATCACAGATACACACCTTGGTGATTGGGGCTTGCAAATGGGGCTTACAATTGCACAGCTTCAAGACGATGGTTATGTCGATGGCTATTTTGATGAGACCAAAAAGAATAAAGAAATCACCCTTGACACCTTAAATGAAGAGTATCCAAAAGCTTCAAGAAGAAAAAATGAAGATGATGAGTTTAGAAAAAAAGCTGAAACTTTCACAAAATGGATTCAAGATAAAAAAGAACCATACTGGACAATCTATGAAACAATTAGAGAAATCAGTGTAAAACGTATCAAAGCAAACTATGAAAACTTAAACTGTTTCTTTGATTTGTGGTATGGCGAAAGCACAGCTTCTGAGTATGTTGACACTGTTGTCAAAATGTTTATCGATAAGGGATTAACAAGAGTTCATGAAGGCGCACTTGTTGTTGACGTGGCAAAAGAAGGTGAAAACATTCCTATTGAAAAGAAAAATCCAAACGATCCACAACTTTACAAAAACCCAATGCCACCGGTTTATCTAAAAAAGAGCAATGGTGCAGATGTTTATGACACAACCGACATTGCAACAATTTATCAAAGAAACAAAGACTTTGCTCCAGACAAAATGATTTATTTCACTGACAAGCGTCAAGAAAGTCATTTTGAAAGATGCTTTAGAGCAGTTAAAATGGCAGGAATTTCTGATCCATCACAAAAACTTGAGTTTGTTGGTTTTGGAACAATCAATGGTTCTGACGGAAAAGCTTTTAAAACAAGATCTGGTGACACAATTAAACTTGAAGATATAATTAATCTCATCACCGATGGTGCAAGAAAGAAACTTAAAGAAAATGGAATTGAAGAAAATGACGAGCTTGCACTCAAAATTGGTGTTGCTGCTTTGAAATTTGGAGACCTTTCAAACATTGTTTCAAAAGATTATGTTTTTGACATTGACAAGTTTGCGTCATTTGAAGGCAAAACTGGTCCATATATTCAATATACTGGAGCACGTATTAATTCGCTATTGAAAAAAGCAAAGGTTGATGCAAATGCTGATTTTGCAGCGTTAAAATATATTAACATTGCAGATGAAAATCAAAGAAATATAGCAATCAATTTCTTGAAATTGCAAGATAGTTATTTTACTTGCTATAAAGACAGTTCATTAAATGCACTTTGTTTGGCAGTTTATGAATTTGCTTCAAGCTTTGCAAAATTCTATAATGACACAAGAATTTTAACAGAAAAAGATGAACAAAAGAAAAATTCATATCTTGCACTTTCTGCATTTGTGCTTAAGGCAATCAAACAAGGAGCTTATGTTTTGGCGTTTGAAATTCCAGACAAAATGTAGGTGAGATATGACAAAACAAAAAATTTTGTTGCATTCATGCTGTGCACCATGCTCGACTGCAGTGATTGAAAAACTTGCTCAAGATTATGATATTACTATTTTTTATTACAACCCAAACATATATCCTGAAGAAGAGTATTTTAAGCGAAAGAATGAAGAAATTAAATATATTGAAATTTTGCACAAAACCCAGCCAGAAATAAAAATTGACATGTTAGATTGCGATTATGATAACATAACTTTCTACAATGCTGTTAAAGGGCTTGAAAATGAGCGGGAAGGCGGGGCAAGATGTGCTGTTTGTTTTAAAGTTAGACTCGAAAAAACAGCTCTTGTTGCAAAAAACAATAATTATGATATTTTTGGAACAACCTTGTCGGTTAGTCCTCATAAAAATGCAGAACTTTTAAATCAAATAGGAAAAAGTTTAGAAGAAAAATATGGCATCAAATATTTAGAGGCTAATTTTAAAAAACAAGACGGATATAAACGAAGCGTTGAACTTTCAAAAGAAAATAATATTTATCGTCAAAGTTATTGCGGATGTGAATTTGCACTTAAAATTCAGCAAATTGAAGCACCTGAAAGTCTAAAAAAGACATATTAAAAGTCATAGCAACTGCTATGACTTTTTTGTTTTTATTAAATTAAATCGAAGAAATGCCACAATTTTTTAAATACTCGCGAGTTACAAGCTCTCGTCTAAGCATTTCTTTAAGAGCAAGCATCAAACAATCGTCTTGGTCGTTTAAGGTTGAGTCGATTAAATATGCATTTTCACACATAATAAGTGGTGAGATTTCACGATGGATGTCTTGATAATCTCTGTCTTTCAAGTCTTGCAAAACTTGTTTAAAATTAACTTTTTCACCTTTAGCTTGACGTTCTTCAAATCTGCGTTTAGCTCTTGTTTCAACGCTGCAATCAACATAGAGTTTAAAGTCTGCGTTAGGGAAAATTACTGAGCCGATATCTCTGCCTTCCATAACAATGTTTTCGTTGTGGAATTGAGTGTCTTTTTGAAGTTTTCTCACATATTCACGTATGAAAGGGATTTTAGCATATTTGGCAGTGTTTGAGCTGACTTCTTCGCTGTATATTTCATCAAAAACATCAATTCCGTCAAGGTTCATAACACTGTTTGTTCCGTCATAAGTGTAGATGATTTCAGTGTGATCAATCATATATTGAAGCTTGTCTTCTTCAGAGGGATCAATGTGAAGGTTAAGTGCTTTTAAGGTGATTGTTCTATAAAGTGCACCAGCACTAAAAAAACCATAGTTTAATGTTTTTGCCAAATTTTTGGCAAGGGTAGATTTTCCAGAACCAGATGTTCCGTCAATTGCAATAATCATAAAATCTCCTAAAATTATTCTATGTCTATCATATAATAATTTGATTTAAATTCAAAATAAAAAACATAATTATTTGGATTTTCTGTCATTTTGCTATATTATTTAATTATGCGAAAAAGAAATAAAAGTTATAACAGAAATTGGTTTGCTTTTGGCATAAGAATTGTGCTGATTGTGATTTTGTTGCCGATTGTTCTTGTTTGGCTTGTTTTGAATGCTGTGAACAAGCATAAACAAAAAAAGATAAACAAAGACAAAGTTGCAGTTTTTAATATGTCGCAAATTGATTCGCTTTCGGGTGAAGAGTTTGAATTGTTATTGAAAGACATTTTTCAAAAACTTGGTTATGAAGTGGCGCTTACAAAAAAGAGCCATGACTATGGTGCAGACCTAATTGTATCAAAGAAAAAAACAAAAATGCTTATTCAGGCAAAATGTTACGCAAAAGCAGTTGGTGTAAAGGCTGTTCAAGAAATTGTTGCTTCAAGAAAGCATTATAAAGTTGATGAAGTGATAGTTGCAACAAACAATTATTTTTCTAAAGATGCAAGGATTTTGGCTGAAGAAAACAATGTTGGTTTGTTTGATAGAAATGATTTATTTGAACTTATAAAAAAGTTTGACATTCATATTGAAACGAAAGTTAAGAAATATGTTGCAACAACGCCACAAGCAAAAGAAGAAATTGAAAAGAGATTTCCGTTCTGGATTTAAAAAAATTGTCTAAGTTTATAAAGTTTGTTTAAATAATAAAAAGGTTGCATAAACTAGTTTTGAGGTAAAATTTTTAATGTTTGAACTAACTTTAAGCACAACTCTTGACAAACAGTTATATCTATCAAAACTCTTTGCAAACCTCTCGTGCGAAATAAAGCGTGATGCTGGGATAATTGCCAAACAAAACCTTAATGGCAGGGCATATCTTGCACTGGCGGTTGATGAAGATAAAAAAGAATATTACAAGTCAAAAATTTTGGATCATATTTTGTTTATGGTGCTTGATGACTATAAATTTAATTATTATAAAGAATTCATTTTTCCAAATGAAGAAAGTGATTTGTTTTATGCGTTTTTAAAAGCAATAACCATGTTTGACTATGAAAATGACAAAGAAATTGTTCAAAGTCAAATTGAACTAAAAAACGAGTTTTTAATTGATAGTTTTTTTTATTTTAAACTTGGTCTTTTAAGGGCAAGATGGTCAAAAGCTGTTGAAACTTTAAATCAAAACAAAATTTCACTCAGTGAACAGCTTATGATTGATGTTATGAAATATCTGTTGGCGGTTAGTGACAATGAATCAATTTGTGTGAATGTTTCAATTTCTAAGAAAAGACTATCCATAAAGAATTATTGCCAAAATCGCAATTTTAAACATGATTTTCAAGGAATATCTCAATTTTTTGCAGAAATTGTTAAATTGAATCCAGCAAAATTAAATTTAAAAATTTCAAAACAGACACAAATTTCAATTAGTGTAAAAGAAAAACTTGAACAGCTTTTTGGAGAAAAAATTTATTTGTTAAACTGACTTTAAATATTGACAAAAATTATTAGTTGTAATATAATAATTTTATACACTTGTAGAACAAGTAGGTTATGCGGGCTGTTTGAGAGAGAGGAAATCGTGGCTGTGAGTTTCCTTAACAAGTTCATAACTGAAACCACCTACATTTTAAACAACTAAACATTTCAAACGAGGTTGAATTTTCAACGAAGTAAGGTGGAACCACGATAATGATTATCGTCCTTATGCTAAATTTTTTGGCATAAGGATTTTTTTATGCCAAACCAAAGGAGAATAAAATGAAAATTACACTAAGAGATGAAGTAAGAGAATTTGAAAATGGCGTTAGTCCGCTCGATATTGCAAAATCGATTTCTGAAGGACTTGCAAGAATGGCTGTTTGTGGCAAAATTGGAGATGAACTTGTTGATTTAAATCTTCCGCTAAACGAAGATTGCAAGCTTGAAATCATCACTACAAAAAGCCCTGAATATCAAGAAGTTTTGCGTCATTCAACAGCGCACGTTTTAGCACAAGCTGTTAAGACAATTTTTCCAACTGCAAAATGTTGGGTTGGACCTGCAACAAAAGACGGGTTCTATTATGACTTTGACTTCAAAACTCCAATCACAAACGAAGATTTGGCTGTTATTGAAGACGAGATGAACAAAATCATCAAAGCAAACTTTGAAATTGTTAGAAAAGAAGTTTCTAAAAAAGAAGCAATCAAGCTTATGAAAGAAATGGGTGAACCATACAAGGTTGAACTTATTGAAGCTATTCCTGATGGCGAAATGATTACAACATACACACAGGGTGACTACATTGAAGTTTGTCGTGGACCACACATTAAATCAACTGGGCTCATCAAATCATTCAAGCTCACAAAGATTTCAGGTGCATACCTTAAAGGTGACAGCAAAAACAAGATGCTTACTAGAATCTATGGTGTTGTGTTTGATAAAAAGAGCGAAATGGACGAATATTTCAAGCTTTTAGAAGAAGCAATGAAACGTGATCATAGAAAACTTGGCAAAGACCTTGAACTTTTCTTCTTTGACGAAACAGCACCTGGCATGCCATATTGGCTTCCAAAGGGTTTCACAATGTTCAACACTCTTATTAATTATTGGAGAGAAATCCATAAAAAAGAAGGATATCAAGAATTTGCAGCACCACAACTTAACTCAAGTGTGCTTTGGAAAACCTCTGGTCACTGGGATCACTATAAAGAGGATATGTTCGTTTTGACAGATAGCGATGGAAATGAACAAGCAATTAAGCCAATGAGCTGTCCAAACTCAATCAAGGTTTATCAAACAAAAGTTAGAAGTTATAAAGATTTGCCACTTCGTTTCTGTGACGTTGATGCTATTCATAGAAATGAAAAATCTGGTCAACTTAATGGTATGCTTCGTGTTAGAATGTTCCACCAAGATGACTCTCACAACTTCGTAACACCTGACCAAATTGGTTTTGAAATTAGAAATATTTTGAACATTGCAAACAGAATGTATGGTGACTTTGGCTTGCCATTTGAACTTACTCTTTCAACTCGTCCAGAAGATTTTATGGGTGAAATTGCTACTTGGAACAAGGCTGAAGCAGAACTTAAAGAAGTTCTTAACGACATTTGCGGTGAAGGAAAGTATAGAATCAACGAAGGCGATGGAGCGTTCTATGGTCCAAAGATTGATATTAAAATGAAAGACTGCTTGGGCAGAGAGTGGCAAATGGGAACTATTCAAGTAGACTTCCAACTTCCACAACGTTTTGACCTTTCATATATTGACAAAGATGGTTCAAAACAAATGCCAATCATGCTTCACAGAGTTATCTTTGGTTCACTTGAAAGATTTGTGGGAATCATCACAGAACACTTTGCAGGGGCATTCCCAACATGGATTGCGCCTGTTCAACTTAAAGTTATTTCTGTTTCTGAAAAGAGTGCAGAATATGCAAGCAAGGTTGCAACTTTCTTTGATGATAATGGCGTTAGAGTTGAAACTGACAATAGCGACGAAAGAATTGGTTACAAAATTAGACTTGCACAACTTGAAAAAGTTCCATATATGATTATTTTGGGTGAAAACGAGGCAAATGCTGGAACTGTTTCAATTAGAAAGAGAAATGGTGAAGAAATTAAAGACCTTTCACTTGAAAAAGCACTTGAACTTATAAATAAAGATATTGTCACAAAAGGCAAAGAATAAAAATAAAACAAAAGACAATCATTTTTGGTTGTCTTTTTGTTTAATAAAGACCTTTTTGCGGGAATGTAAAATAGTTATATTTTTATTAAAAAACTGTTGACAAGGTCGGTTTTGTGGTGTATAATACCCGTGTTTATTGAAGAGAAAGAACACTTTCCACCAAGCGAATGAAAGATTTTGCTTTGGTCAAATATAATAATGCTATCGACCTAAAACTTGGCACATTTTTATGTGCACCCTTAGTTTTGGAATTATTATATAGTGAGTGGATTTCTTTACGTAAACCACTCACTTTTATTTTTGCAAATAATTGTGAAATAAAATTTTTAGGAGTCTTATGGCTATTAAACAACAAGAAACACAAATCAATGAAAGCATCAGAGATGCTGAGATTAGGGTTATCGGTGCAAATGGCGAACAGCTTGGAATTATGTCGGCTCGTGAAGCAAACGCTATTGCAGAAAAAGAAGGATTAGATTTGGTTAAAATCTCTCCAAGTGCGGTGCCAGCAGTCTGTAAAATTATGGACTATGGCAAATATCTTTTTGACAAAACAAAAAGAGAAAAAGAACAACGCAAAAATCAAAAGATTGTTGAACTTAAAGAAGTGCAACTTTCAATGACTATTGAACAACATGACATTGACATCAAAGCAAAGCATGCAACAAAGTTTTTGCTTAATGGTGACAAGGTTAAAGTTTCAATTAGAATGAGCGGAAGACAACAAGCTTATGCTGACAGGGGTGTTGAAACTGAAAATGCATTTGCTAAGAGTTTGGAAGAAATTTCAACCATTGAAAAACCAGCTAAGGTTGAGGGCAGACATATCATTATGATTCTTGCTCCAAAAAATGCAAAGAAATAAACCATATCACTTTTAAACAGGTATTACAGGAGGAAATTTATTATGTCAAAACAAAAAACAAACAGTGGCGCAAAAAAGAGATTCATCGTTTTGAAAAGCGGTAGAGTTAAAAGAGGCCAACAAAACCACAGACATTTGCTTGCAGGCAAAGAAAGACACAGAAAGAGAGAATCTCGTCAAGGTGCTTATGTAGAAGGCAAACAAATCAAAACAGTTAAACAACTTGTAGGTAAACAAGGCTAAGAAGGAGGACGAGGATAATGAGAATTAAAAGAGGCGTAAACGCTCACAAAAAAAGAGTTAAAATTTTAAAAGCTGCAAAAGGTTATTATGGCTCAAAGAGCAAACTTGTTAGAGTTGCTCGTCAAGCTGTTATGAAGAGTGGCAACTATGCATATGTTGCTAGACGTGCTAAAAAGAGAGACTTTAGAAGACTTTGGACTGTTAGAATCAACGCTGAAGCTAGAGTTAATGGTCTTTCATACAGCAGACTTATCGATGGTCTTAAAAAAGCTAACATCGAACTTAACAGAAAAGTTCTTGCTGAACTTGCTGTTTCTGACAAAGTTGCATTTGCTAAAGTTTGTGAACAAGCAAAAGCTGCTCTTGCAAAATAAATAGACAAACAGAAAACTTAATACGGTTTCGTATTAAGTTTTTTTGTTAAAGGTGAAAATTATGAAGGGTGAAATTATCACAAGTTTAGACAATAGCATGATTAAAGAAGCTAGAAGTTTAAATGATAAAAAATTTAGACGTTTTCATGGCAAGTTTTTGGTTGATGGCGAAAAACTTGTTTATGAAGCAGTGTGTGGGGCGTGTGATGTTGAAAAACTTTTTGTTGATGCATCAAGACTTTCTGACTTTGGATATATTTTAGAAAAGTTTAATGGAAAGATTGTTCCAGTGACAACCAAAGTGCTTGCATCAATTTCTGAAAATGTTACCCCTCAAGGCATTATTGCTGAAGTGGTTATGCGTGAAACAGGCGAGTTTGCTCCTGATTCAAATCAGCCTATTTTGGTGCTTGACCGCATTCAAGACCCGGGAAATTTAGGTACTATTATTAGAACGGCGGCGGCAACTGGGTTTAACACAATTGTGCTTATTGACACGGTTGACCCATATTCGCCAAAGGTTGTTAGAAGTTCGTCTGGTGGTGTTTTTTATGCAGACATTTTTAGAATGACTGAAGCAGAGATTATCAATTTTGCTCAGAAGAAAAACTTTGAACTTTTGGTTGCAGACATGGGTGGTGACAATGTTTTTGAAAAACCAATCACAACAAAAAACTTTGCACTTGTTATCGGCAATGAAGGGCAGGGTGTGAGTGACACTTTCAAAGAAAAAGGTCATGCAATCTCGCTTCCAATGAAAAGCCAAATGGAATCACTTAATGCTGGGGTTTCAGCTAGTGTTTTGATGTATGTGCTTTTAGGTTCTAGCATTTAATATTTTAAACAGTTAAAATTTATTGCCAACAACTGGCAAAATATATATAATAATTAGAGAATAGTTTACTATTGATAGGAGGAAAAAGAAATGAGTGGACACTCAAAGTGGCACAATATTCAAGCCACAAAGAACAAAGCTGACGCAGCAAGAGGAAAAATCTTTACAAAAATTGGTCGTGAAATAACAGTTGCTGTTAAACTTGGTGGCCCTGACCCGAACATCAACAGCAAACTTTATGACGTTATTCAAAAAGCTAAACAAAACAACATGCCAAACGACAACATTCAACGTTCAATCAAAAAGGCGGCTGGTGGAGAAGATACGGGCAACTATGATGCAATTACATATGAAGGCTATGGTTCACATGGTGTAGCATTTATTGTTGAGTGCTTGTCAGACAACAGAAACAGAACAGCAGCAGATGTTAGACATTTGTTCACCAAATATGGCGGCAGCTTGGGAACAAGCGGAAGCGTGTCATATATGTTTGATTACAAAGGTATTATTGTAATCAAGAAAACTGCCAACACAACAGAAGATAATGTTATGATGACCGCACTTGATGCTGGTGCTGATGATGTTGTTAATGAAGAAGAATGCTTTGAAATTATCACTTCACCTGACATGATCCATGCTGTTAGCAAAGAATTTGAATCTGGCGGTTATGAAATTTTGTCTAGTGAAGTTGAATATGTTCCGCAAAACATGATTGAACTTGACAAAGATTCAGCAATGTCTATCAACAAACTTATTGTTAGTCTTGAAGACTTAGATGATGTTCAAAATGTTTATACAAATGCAGACCTTTCAGCATTAGATGAATAGGGGAGATATATTATATGTGGATTGAAATTTTAGGTATTTTAGCAACTTTATTGATTTTAGTTTCAATGAGTTGTAAAACCATGACATATAAAGGCAGTTTGATTATGAGAATAACAAACATCGCTGGTTGTATGGTTTTTACCGTTTATGGTTTTTTGCTTCCAGCATATAGCACAGGGGTTTTGAATGCGGTTTTAATTGTTGTTAACACATATCATTTAGTTAAGTTGGTGCGTGAGAATAAAACCAATTCTAAAACTGAAGAGAAGAAAGATAATGAATAAAAATAAGCCGTCCTTATAAAGGGCGGTTTTATTATGGTTAAACGTAAGCAATAAAAGCTATTTATAATTCTTATAAACGGCAATTATTAAATTTTAGTTATAGTTTAGATAAAAACTATATATAGACGAAAACAGCCATAAATTTGACACCGATAAGTGAAATGAATTATTATATAAAGGGTTAGATTGGGGTAAATTAGACCATACTAACTTTAGTATACAATGCCATAGTGCAGATTTGTTGATGATGAAATTCACCACTCAGCGATTTTGGAGAAAATATGGATTTTAGTATGAATGAATTTGAAGAACTTGCAATCGCAAAAAAAGTTGTCAATAACTTGATTGCAGAAAAAACAGCAAATGGATTCGATGAAACAGATGAAGAACTTTCTGTTTTGATTCGAGAAAGAAAACTCATTGAATTGGGTGACAAAGACGCTGTTGGAAGGGCATTGAATATGTATATTTATTTACAGGGGAATCTTAAAAATGAAACAAACTAATGACAAAACACTAGCAAGCGGCACAGTTGATATGCAAGAGTTGAAAAACAGATATGCTGTTTCACCTGAAATTTTGCAAGAAAAAGCTGAAATCATTGCGAAGGTGTTGACTCAAGGCATGGTGCCAGTTGATGATCCAATCGCATATGTGATCGTTGGTCAACCAGGAGCTGGAAAAACTGGTATTATGACAGAGAGTTGCAAGCAATTTGGTGGAAATTTAATCATTTATGATATTGATGAATTTAGAGAATATCATCCACAAATTGATGAAATTAGAAGATTATATCCAGAACATTATGTTCCATTAACTTCACAATTTGCTTCAGATGTTAGTCACAAAGTTAATAATTTAATTTTTGAAGGCAAATATAACTTGGGGCTTCACAAAACATTTAAAGATGAAGGCTTGATTTATGACACACTAATTCCACTTAGAGAACTTGGCTATGGATTGGTGCTTAGAGTTATTGCAACTAGTGATCTTGAGAGCAAAATGTCAGCTCTTGAAAGAGGACAAAAACTTAGACTTAGTGACAAAGACGGAATCAGCAGATGGGTTTATACACCATATATGAACAAAACAATGGCTGGCCTTGTTGATATGTGTCAAAAGAGTGAAGATGAAAAACTTGTTGATGTTGTTCAAGTTATCATGAAAAATTGTCAACCACGAGACCTTACTTGTGTTTATGAAAAGGTTTTAAATAACAATGTTCCTGAAGAAGTTTACAAGTCTCCAGCATATCTTGGTTATGAAGACCATGGCTACAAATCAACGAGAGAAGCAATCGATGAATCAAGACATGTTGACGCAATCAAGATGCTTCCAACAATTGTTGAAAGAGTTGAAAAATCTAAAGTTAGAGCTGATGAATACGCTAAAATTTCAGGCAAAAGCAAAGAAACAGAAGATGATTTCATTAAAGAAATTGTTAGACTTCAAAATCTATATCAAGCTGAACTTGAAGCTGGTGCAAGAAAACCAGAATAACAAAAAAGACTTTTTTAAGTCTTTTTTTTGTGTCAATATTTTTATTTGACAAAAAGACGGCTTTGATTTATTCTTAAATGGTCAAAGTTAATAGGAGATTTTTATGGAAGAAAATATTAAGACATTTGAAGTAAACGACGAAATTTTTAATAAAATTGTTGACACTATAACAGACAGACTTTGTTATGAAAAAACAGTTGCAGAAAACCCAATCGCCTTTGTTGTTGGTGGACAACCTGGTGCAGGAAAAACTGGACTTATTGGAACAACCTTAAATGAGTTTGAAAATGCTATTGTTTTAGATGTTGACGATTATAGATATTTCCACCCAGACGTTCTCGAAATCTTTAGAGATTATCCAGACCAACTTGTGCCAATCACAAAAGAATTTGTTAACAAAATCACAGCAATTGTTGTTGATAGACTTATGCAGAAAAAATATAATCTTGTTATTCACAAAACACTCAAAGATGACGAGATTATTTATGACACACTTGAGCCACTTAGAAAGCAAGGCTATGCTATTGTTTTGAGAATAATGGCTGTTAGTGAAGTTGAAAGCAGAACTTCGGCCCTTGAAAGATCACTTGCATTTAAAACTAACGTTGGTTGGTGCAGATGGGTAACTGAAAATAACCACAAATATGCATATGCAGGCATTCCTTCAACTGCTCAAAGCATCTATGACAAGGGCTATGCAGATGCTGTTCAAGTTTATGGCCGTGGGTTTATTCCAACAAATTCTGTTTTGAAATATTCACTTTCTTCAAAAGAAGGTGCTTTGATTTTGAAAAATGTTGAAACAGTATCACCACTTTTTGATGATTTAAACACCACGCAATATGCTGATCCAAACGCTGCAATTTTGGGTGTTAGAGACGAAGAAACTTGGAGGGTTTTGCCAGAAGTTTTCTACAGACTTAACATTTTGAAATTTCAAATTTCTGACAAGACTGATGAAAAATATATTTTAGAAGTCGAAAATATGGTTGCTGATTATCTAAAACAACAACTTGAAAGAGAACCATATATGAATAACAACACCAAAATTGAACTTGCAAAAGAAGTTATGGCAAGAATGATTGCTGTTTCTGCAAGTGAAGGTTTTGATGAAAACAACAAAGAATTGATGAATTTGATTGAAGAAGAAAAGTTAATGAATGAGTTTGACGATAAGGTTATTAATAAAATCATTAATGAATATTCTCCACTTGTAAAAAACAATAATAAATAATAACAAAAAAGTCACTTTAAACGGGTGACTTTTTTATTTAGAGCTTTAGTTTATTGACTTTAAGATGAAATTAAGGTATTTTATAAATATGATTATTCTCGGTATAGACCCAGGTTATGCAATAGTTGGCTATGGCGTAATTGAAAAAGATAAAACAGGAAAGTGCAGGGTGGTTGACTATGGTGCAATAAACACTCCAAAAGAAGAAGATTTTCCTGTTCGTCTTGCAATGATTCAAGATGGAATGAAGTGCTTGATCAATCGTTTTAAGCCAGATGCTGTTGCAGTTGAAGAGTTGTTTTTTAATCAAAACATCACCACTGGCATTGCTGTTGCTGAAGCCAGAGGTGTTATTTTGTGCACTGCAATTCAACACGTTCCAAAGGTGTTTGAATTTACGCCAATGCAAATAAAACTCTCAATCACTGGAACTGGAAAAGCTGACAAAAAACAGGTTCAATATATGACAAAAACCATATTGAACCTTAAGTCAGTTCCAAAGCCTGATGATGCTGCTGATGCTCTTGCTGTTGCGCTTACTTTGGCTCAAACAAACACAAAACTGACAGAAGCTGAAGTTCAAGTTTTCACAAACAACAATCTCAAGAAAACTGACAAAAATGAAATTATAAATAAAAGGAAACCTAAACAATGATTTATTCACTTACAGGAAAGATTTCAATGATTGATGAAAACACTATCGTGGTTGACACTGGATCCATGGCTTTTGAAGTGGTGTGTTCAGCATTCACTGCATATGCACTTACTGGAAAGCAAGAACCACAAACAGTGCTCACATATTTGCAAGTGAGAGAAGATGCCATGTGCTTGTTTGGGTTTGCAACTCAAAAAGAAAAGAAAATTTTTAATGACCTTTTGCTCGTGTCTGGTGTTGGACCAAAAATGGCAATCACTGTGCTTTCAGGGCTTGCGATTGATGATCTTATTAGAGCGATTGTCACCAGTGACATAAAAACACTTTCAAGCATCAAAGGTCTTGGCAAAAAAACTGCAGAACGCATTGTGCTTGAGCTTAATTCAAAACTTGGCGGAAGCGATTCACTTGAAAATCTGCTTTCAAATGAAGCAAACATCAGTGGAACAAAAGTGGCACTTCGAAAAGAAGTTGAAGAAGCTTATGAAGTGCTTATTTCAACTGGTCTTTCAAAAAATGACGCAATTGAGCTTGCCAAAAACAATTATGTTGACGGCATGACAAGTGAACAATTGGTTGTTGCTTGCTTTAAAAATATGCATAAATAAAAAAGGAGTGGTGGTTTATGGAAAACTACGACGAAAACTATTATAGCAAATTTATAACAAGTTCAAAAGATGATGATGAAGAGAGATTTGTGTCAAGTTCAAGAATTGAAGCTGATGACCAAATCGAAAACATTCTTCGTCCAAGAACGTTTGATGAATATGTTGGTCAGTCTGGCGTGAAAGAAAACCTTAAGGTTTATATTTCTGCTGCAAAAAAGCGTAATGAAGCACTTGACCACGTGCTTTTGTATGGACCTCCTGGACTTGGAAAAACCACTCTTGCTGCAATCATTGCAAATGAAATGGGTTCTTCATTCAAGCAAACATCAGGGCCTGCAATTGAAAAACCAAGTGACCTTGCGTCAATTCTCACAAACTTAAACGAAAATGATGTTTTGTTTATTGACGAAATTCACAGACTTAATCACAGCGTTGAAGAAGTGCTTTATCCAGCGATGGAAGACCACGCCCTAGACTTTATTATTGGAAAAGGTCCATCGGCTAGATCAATGAGAATATCTCTTCCAAACTTTACACTTGTTGGTGCAACTACAAAGGCGGGAATGATTGCAAGTCCGCTTCGTGACAGATTTGGTGTTTTGTGTAAGCTTGAACTTTATTCAAAAGAAGAACTTAAACAAATTGTGATTCGTTCGTCAAAAATTTTGGGTGCTGAAATTGATGATGGTTCAGCGGCACTTATTGCTTCGCGTTGCAGGGGAACCCCAAGAATTGCAAACCGAATTTTAAAGCGTGTTAGAGACTTTGCAGATGTTTTAAATGACGGCAAAATCAACACAAAAATAACAAATCACGCACTTGAGAAAATGGATATTGATGACATTGGGCTTGATGCAGTTGATAGAAAAATGCTTAAAGTTATGATTGAAAACTTTAAGGGCAAGCCTGTTGGTCTTGACACACTTGGTGCAGTGACTGGTGAAGAACCAGAAACAATCGAAGATGTTTATGAACCATATTTGTTGCAAATTGGCTTTATTGCAAGAACCCCTAGGGGCAGAATTCCACTAGAACCAGCATTTGCACACATGGGCTATAAAATCGAAGAAGTTTTAAAGTAGGAGAATGTATGAAAAATTATTTTATTATTCATGGCTCTTTTTCTAATCCTTATGCAAACTGGTTTCCTTGGCTTTATAACGAAATTGAAAAAACAAAACCACAATCACAAGAAGAGCCAATTTGCTATGTTCCACAATTTCCAACAGGTATTGGACGTCAAAATTATGAAAATTGGTCGGCATTGTTAAAAACTTATGTTAACTCAAATGTTTTGGGTGAAAAGTCGTGCTTGTTTGCACATAGTATAGCTCCTGTTTTTGTGTGCAAGTTTTTGATTGAAAACAAAATCAAAGTTGACAAACTGATTTTTGTTTGTGGATTTAACAATTATTTAACACCTAGCAAAGAATATAACGAAGTAAATGTTTCTATGTTTTTAGATGACATAGAAAAAGTTAAAAAATATGCAAATGAAATTGTATGCATTTATTCTAACAATGACCCATATGTGGCATATGAAGCAGAAAAAGATTTTGCAGACAAAGTATCAACTAAACGAATTATGATTGAAAATGGCGGGCATTTAAACATGGCGTCAGGCTTTGATAAGTTTCCGCAATTGTTAGAATTTATTTAAGGAAAAATTATGGAAATATTAAAAACTAGTGATTTTTTTTATGAACTTCCTGAAGAGCTTATTGCGCAGACTCCAGTGAGTCCTAGAGATACAGCTAGAATGCTTGTTTATAAAAAAGACGAAGATAAAATTGAACACAAGATTTTTAGGGATATTTTAGACTATCTCACACCAAACGATGTTTTGGTTTTAAACAACACAAGAGTTATTCCAGCAAGACTCTTTGCCAGCAAGGTGACCGGTGCAAAAATTGAAGTGTTTTTGCTTAAAAGACTCAATCTTTCAGACTATGAAGTTTTGATGAAACCTGCAAAAAAAGCCCCTGTTGGAACAAAGTTGATTTTTAGTGAAAATTTATATTGTGATGTTATTGAAAATCAAGAAGAAATTGGTGGCAGAATAATTCGCTTTAATGTTTCTCATGGAACGTTAGAAGAAGAACTTGACCGTATTGGAGAGGTTCCACTTCCACCATATATTCATGAAAAACTTGAAGATGATGAAGAATATCAAACAATATATTCAAAAATCAAAGGTTCTTCAGCGGCGCCTACGGCAGGGTTACATTTTACTGAAGAGTTGATGCAAAAAATCAAAGATAAAGGCGTTCAAATTGAAGAAGTTACTCTTCAAGTTGGACTTGGAACTTTTAGGCCAGTAAATGAAGAAAATGCACTTGACCACAAAATGCATAGTGAAGAAATTGTGGTTTTGGGTGAAGTTGCTGAAAGATTAAACAAAGCAAAAGCTGAAGGAAAACGTATTGTTGCAGTTGGAACAACCACTGTTAGAACGCTTGAAGCTGCAGCTGACAGAGTGGGGCATATTGAGCCTTGTCAAAAAGAAACAAACATATTTATTTATCCAGGTGTAAAGCTCAAGTTTGTTGATGCACTTATCACAAACTTCCATTTGCCTGAAAGCACGCTTATTATGCTAGTTTCGGCATTTATAGGAAAAGATAAAACACTTGGTGTTTATAAAGAAGCAGTAAAAGAAAGATATAGATTTTTCAGTTTTGGCGATTGCTGTTTCTTCTGCTAATAAATTTTAAACGGGAAAATTTTTATGGAAAACAAATACTTTTCATTTGAAGAAAAACAAAAATCTTCAAATTCATATGCAAGAATTGGTGTGCTGCACACTCCACATGGTGACATTGAAACACCTGTGTTTATGCCGGTTGGAACAAGGGCAACAGTCAAAGCTGTTGAACCAAGAGAACTTGAAGAAGTTGGTGCACAAATCATTCTTTCAAACACTTATCATTGTTATTTAAGACCGGGCGCTGAACTTGTTGAAAAGGCGGGTGGTCTTCACAAGTTTATGAACTGGAACAAACCAATCTTGACGGACTCTGGTGGTTTTCAAGTTTTTTCGCTTGCTGATATGAACAAAATCACAGATGATGGTGTTGAGTTTAAATCACATTTAGATGGTTCAAAGCACTTTTTCACACCAGAAAAATCAATTGATATTCAAAACAAACTAGGTGCAGACATCATCATGGCATTTGATGAATGTTCAACTTATGGCGTTGACAAAAAGTATGCAAAAAAAGCACTTGAACGCACTGAAAGATGGCTTGACAGATGTCTTGCTTATCACAAAAAAGAAAAACAGTTGTTGTTTCCAATAGTTCAAGGAAACTTCTTTGCAGATCTTCGTGTTCAGGCGCTTGAAAACGTTAAGAAAAAAGCAACAGTGGGTTTTTCAATTGGTGGGCTTTCAGTTGGTGAACCAAAAGACAAAATGTATGAAATGCTTGACGCACTTGCTCCACATTATCCAGATGACAAGGTTAGATATTTAATGGGGGTTGGAAGTCCTGACTGTTTGATTGAAGGCGTTATTCGTGGAATTGATATGTTTGACTGTGTGCTTCCAACAAGAAATGCAAGAAATGGAACAGCTCTTACAAGCACTGGCAAAGTTGTAATTAAAAACGGAATTTATAAAGAAGACTTTTCTTCTCTTGACAGTGAATGTGATTGTTATGCATGTAAAAACTTCACAAAAGCATACCTTAGACACTTGTTTAATGTTGATGAAATCTTAGGTGCACAATTGTTATCAATACATAACATTAGATATTTAACCCACTTGATGGAACAGATTAAACAAGCAATCAAAGAAGATAGAATTTTAGAATTTAGAGAAGAATATTTGAAAAAGACAGGTTACAAATAAAAAGTTTTGTAAATTTGGTTTAAAAAAGCCATTTTCAATTAAAAGATTACAAAATATTAAGCAATCATTCAACCAAGAATATTAAAAATTGTTGATTTATTATTTTTTATTTGATAAACTATGTCTAGTTAAAAAAGGAGAGATATTATGTTAAATTTTATTTGCGCAGAACCAGCAAAAAATACTAGCACAATCATTATTTATGTTGTTTTGATTGTTGCGCTTGTTGCAATGCTTATTATGCCATATTTCACACAAAGAAAAAAGAACAAAGAATTTATGTCTATGCTTGACGCTATGAAAGTTGGCGACCTTGTAAAAACTGCAGGTGGAATCATCGGTAAAATCACAAAAATCACTGATAAAGGTGACATCAAAACAGTTATTTTGGAGACCGGTTCAAAAACTGAAAAGTCTTACATGGAATTTGACATGACAATGATTTATTGCGTGTTGAAGTCAACAAAAGCTGTTGAAGAAAAAACAGAAGAAAAAGTTGAAGAAAAGGTTGAAGAAGTTAAAGCTGATGCAAAAGTAGAAGAAAAAGTTGAAGCAACTGAAAAAGCTCCTGCAAAAAAGGCACCAGCAAAAAAGACAACAACTGCAAAGAAAACTACTGCTAAAAAAACCACAGCAAAAAAGACAACAACAGAAAAAAAATAAAAGCGACATAGTTCGCTTTTTTTTGTGCCACAAATTTTCATATTCACATATTTTTGCAAATATATTTTATCAAGAGGATTTGTTATGTTTGTGGGTTCAAAAAGCGAAATAGAATCAAAAGAAAACATTATATTTTCATATTTTAAAGGGCTTTTAATTTCAACGATGATTAGTTTGGGACTGGTGATTGTTTTGGCATTTTCGTTAAAATGGTTTGAAATGGGTGATGGATTTATTATGCCTTTAACGATGATTATTAAAGCAATAAGTGTTTTAGTCGGTGCGATTTTTGCTGTTGGTGGAAAAAGCAAAGGCCTTTTGAAAGGTGCTGGCTTTGGGGCTGTTTATGTTGTGTTTGCATTTGTGATTTTTTCAATTTTGGCCGGTGGTTTTTCTGTTGGAATTAGCACCTTTTTAGACCTTGTGTTTGCGGCATTAGTTGGCGGTATTGTTGGAATTGTAAAAGTGAATAAAGTCTAAATTTTTTAAAAATAGAAATTTTGAACTCGCAAAATTTGTTTTGGCGAGTTTTTTTATTGTGAAAATACATAAAAATGGTTATAAAATCGGCTTTTTTGAAAAATATTTTTTATAATAGATTGACCGAAACAAACTTGTTGGAGTATAATAATCACGATTATAAAATAAGGAAATTAGCGATGAAAAAGTTTAAAAAATCTACAGCTATAGTTTTATCAGTTATTATTGGACTTGTTCTTGTTGTTGGAATGGTTTTAAGTTTTGTTCCAATTAGAGTTGGCGCAAAGAAATTTGTGTCTTTTTCTGGTGCAATGAACATTTCATCTGATATCACAGGTGGAATTTATGGCGAATATCAAATTACTTCAAAAGACCCTACAAAAGCAGAGTTGGTTCAATCAATGCAAATCATTCAAGATGTGCTTGATGAAAGTGGATATAAAAACATTAACATCTATGCTATTGGAAAATCAAAGATAAGAGTTGAGGTTTCTTATCCAACAGGTGATGACACTTATGAAGGTGTTTACAGTTTGCTTTCAGGGGTTCCTGCAGGTCAATTTAAGTTGACTTCATCTCAAGAAATCAAAGAAGACACAATCATTCTTGAAGGTCACAAACATGTTAAGAAAATCAAGGTGTTCACAAACAATGACACAAAAAATATGTCAATCATCTTCAATGAAGAAGGTGAAAAGGTTTATGAAGAACTTTGCAAGAAGACTTCAACAATTTATTTAAACCTTGGTGAATACAATCAATCAATCTCTGTTGCTGGTGCAACTGACTTTAGTCAACTTTCACTTCAAAACGCAGATTGGGACAACTTGATTGCTCTTGAACAAAAAATTAAATTTGGTTGTATGAGTCTTTCACTTGATGCCGACACTGCAAAGATTAACACAATGTCTGCAAGATTGTCAGCTGGTGAATCTTCAAGCAATCCATTTGATGGTTCATTCTTCTCAAGCACTGCTTATGTTGTTGTGTTTTCAACACTTGCTGTTGTGACAGCTCTTATTATGGTGTTGTTTGCAGTTAAGTTTGGATTCTATGCACTTTTGATGCTCGCAACTTTGATGTTTAACATCTTTGCATTTTTAGGAGTAATGTGTATTATTCCTTCAGTTGAATTTGGTTTGTCTACTATTGCATCACTAACTATTGGAATTGCACTGATATACACATTTGCATTCAGCTTTGCTAGTGAAGTGAAAACGCAATACAATTTAGGAAAATCTCTTTCAGCATCACTTGAACATGCTTACAAAAAACAAATTCCTGCAGTTGTTTCAAGCAATGTAATGTTGTTTATTGCATCGCTTGTTATGTTCTTCTTTGCATTTGGTGAACTTTCAAGTGCTGTGCTTGTGTTTACAATGTGTGCATTTTTAAGCATTGTTACAAACTTGTTGATTGTTCCATTGTTTATTAAAGTTTGCATTTCTTTTGATGGCGTTGGAACAAAATTGTTCATGCTTAAAAAGAGAAGTGCGTTTGCAGAAATAGAAAACAACAAGGAGGAAGAATAATATGAAAACTGCTAAAAAATATCCACTCTTAATTTCGATTATTGTTTCATGTGTGCTTGTTGTTACATCATTGTTTATCTTGGGATTCTTTGGAATCAATCTTGGAACATCTCTTGCTGGTGGAAGCCAATTTGAAATCACTCTTTCAAACGATGCAGACACAAAAGAATACACAGCAAAAGTTAAAGAAGTTGTTGCAAACAAAGGATATATCGTTGACTCTGCATTTGTAGAAGATAAATACAAAGCAGGTGATGAAGACCTTGAATTTACAGACAGATGTTTGGTTGTTAGCATCGCTAGCAAAAATATTTCTGCAGATGATGCAAAAGACATTAGAAACGCGCTTGCAGAAAAACTTGAAATTGATGTAAAAGACATTTCTGCAATCGAAAAAACAACAAGTGCTCTAAAAGCAAAAAGCGTGTTGTTTTTAGGCATTGCTGTTGCGATTATTGTTGTATGCTTGTTTGCATTCGGTTGGCTTAGATATAGCATTTTCGCGGGTTTGTCATTTATTTTGGCATATCTTCACAACATCATTTTGTTCTTGTCTATGATGATTTTGACAAGAGTTCAACTTAACCTTATTTCACTTGCGTCAATTGTTGTTTTGACTCTTGTTATGACTGCAGTTCTTATTGTTATTTATGAAAAATACAGAGAACAATCAAGACTCAAAACTGCTGAAAAACAAACAATTTCACAGCGTATGATTGCATGTGAAAAAACTGCAGTTAAGCCATTTGGCATTATTGCTGGTGCAATTGTAGTGTTTGCTTTAATGATGCTTTTTGCTCCTGTTGCAATGGTTAGATTTGCATCTCTTGGCATGATTCTTGCACTCTTGGTTACTGCATACACAACACTTATTGTTGGTCCTGCTTCTTATGTTGCACTTTTAGAAATTAGAAATGATTATCTAAAAGCAATTGTTAGCAGAAACGACAGCGTAAACAAAGAAATTCAAAAGAAAATCAAAACTGCTTCAAAAAAGGCTGAAGAAAAAAAGAATGCCGAAGCTAAAGCAGAAAAGACAGAATCTCAAGAAGTTAAGCCAGCGCCACAAAAGAAAGCTGGAACAAAGAAGACCACAACTTCTTCAAAATCTAAAACTTCAAAGAAAAAGTAAGTATAAAAATGGGCAAAAACCGCCCATTTTTTCTTTTTCAAAATTTTTTCTAAAAAGCAATTTAAAGGATTGAGTTTTTAGATAATCCGTGCTAAAATCTTTTTTAATAATAATGGGTAAGTTTTTATGAAATTAACAGATGAAAGAATTATAGAGTTTTTAAAGCAGAAACATCAACTTGATGATGCTGGAATAGAAAAGTTTTTGAGTTCTGGCTATGATGATTTAAATGATGCTTTAAAATTTAAAAACATAAACAAAATAACAGAAAAAATTAAAGATGCCATAAAACAAAACAAAAAGATTTTGGTTTATGGAGACTATGACTCAGATGGCATTTGTGCCACCACTATTTTATATTTATACTTAAAATCAGCACATGCAAATGTTGATGTGTTTATTCCTAACAGATTTGAAAATGGGTATGGAATGAGTGTTGATGCAATTGAAGAAATTGTTGCAGATTATGCTCCAGACTTAATCATCACTGTTGACCTTGGAATCACCGCGGTTGAAGAGGTTGAAATATTAAAACAAGAAGGCATTGATGTGATTGTTACTGATCATCATTTGCCACTTGAAGAAGTTCCTGATTGCTTGATTTTAGATCCAAAGTTTGATAACGAAGAATATGGTTTTGACGCACTTTGTGGTGCTGGTGTGGCAATGAAATTGGTTGAAGCATTAGCAGGTCGTGATGAATCAAACAAATATCTTGACATTGCAGCAATTGCAACAGTTGGAGACATTGTTCCGCTTATTGGTGAAAATCGTGCAATTGCCAGGCTTGGCATTGAAAAAATTAATAATAAAGACTGTTTGAAAAGCATCAGCTTCTTAAAAGACAAACTTGAGCTAGGAGAGTTAACATCTGCTGATATTAGTTACAAAATTGTTCCAAGGCTTAACGCTTGTGGAAGAATGGACAATGCTCTCAAAGTTTTTGATTTTTTAATTGAAAATGATGAAAAATTACTAGAAGAAAAATATTTAGAAATTGAAAGTGACAATTCACTTAGACTTGCTTCTATTGACAGGGGCAACAAAATTATTGAAAAGTGTTTAGAAAACTATGACATAAATGAACCATCTGTGCTAGTTCAAGGTGATTTTCATGAAGGAATTATTGGCATTTTAGCTTCAAGGGTTTGCCATGAATATAACAAACCCGCAATTGTTTTCACAAAGACCGAAGATGGCAATTTAAAGGGTAGTGGACGAAGCATTCCAACGATTGATTTACACAAACTTATTAGCGAAATGCCAGATATGCTTGAAAATTTTGGCGGTCACAAAATGGCGGTTGGTGTAGAAATTGCTCCAGATAATTTTGAAGTGTTTAAGACACAACTAAATAGAAAAATAAGCGAAATTTCAACCATTGAAGACTTTGTTATTGATGAGTCAAAATTTGATATTGAAATCACTGATGACGATTTTTGTGAACACTTTTATAACCAAGTTAAACTGCTTGAACCATTTGGCTGTGAAAATGAAAAGCCTGTGTTTATGATTAAACAATCTAAAATGAATGTTGAACCGATTAGTGAAAAAGCGTTTAAACATTACAGATGTTTCACTGCACAAAACAAGGTGATTACTGGGTTTAATTTTTATAAAAATGTTGATATTTGCAAAAGTGATAGTGACAAAACCTTTTTGGTTGATTTATCACTAAATAATTATAAAGGAAAGTCTAGTATCAATGTTGTTGCGAAAGGTTTAAAAGTTTCAAAAGTGTTGTTTGACGGTGACAAAACAGGTGACTATATGGCGTCACTTTATAATCTTTATTATTCGATTTTTGACTTTAACAACAAAGACCAATATTACATTGAAAAAGACATTGAAAGTGTTATAAATTCGAAGTTTAATGAGTCGAGATTTGGCACGGTTGTTGTGGCTTCAACAAACGAAGACTTGAAGATGATAGAGAAACTTGGTCTTGAAAAATATCTGTCACATTCATCTTTTGCAAATGCACAAAATGTGGTGCTTGCAAGCTCTAAATCTGTGTATGATTTGAAAGATGTCAAAGGTTATAAAAATATAATCTTTTTGCATAAATATTTTGATAATGAACACTTATATTTTTCACAGCAAATGAATGTGTTTGAACCAGAGCAAAAAGTAAGCTTTGACGCTGAAATTAACAAAGATAGAGCGGTTTGTGCGAGTGTTTATAAACATGCTTGCAATTTTGCAGCGTTAAAAGCAAATGATGTGATTGATTTTGCTCTAAAATTGAGCATTAAAGACAGCTCATTGTCAGCAGTTCAAATCTTGTTTGGTTTGATTGTATTTATGGAATTAAACTTTTTAGAATTTGATGATATTTTGTCATGTTTTAAGGTTTTAAAATCTAAAAAAGCAGAACTTTCAAGTTCAAAATTTTATAATAGTGTGGAGTAGAAATTTATGGTTGAATTAGACGATAAATTTATAAAAAATGTATCGGACAACTATCCTGTTAACAAGGATAAGATTATTGATGCATACAAATTTGCAAACGAAAAACATGATGGTGTTTTTAGAAAAAGTGGGGAGCCATATATCATTCATCCTGTTGCGATTGCTCAAATTTTGATTGACAACAACATGGATTATTCAACCATTATGGCTGGGCTTTTGCATGACGTTGTTGAAGATACAGATGTGACAATTGAAGAGATTGAACAAAGATTTGGTTCGACTGTTGCAAAGCTTGTTGATGGTGTTACAAAAATTAATGAGTTTAAGGCAAAAGCAAAGAGTTTTACTGAAAAAGAAAGTATGAAACATCTTTTGATTGCAATGGGTGATGATATAAGAGTTATTTTTATCAAGCTTGCTGACCGTTTGCATAACATGAAAACCATCGAGTTTTTAAAAAGAGAAAAACAGATTCGAATGGCAACAGAAACTCAAGAATTATTTATTCCTATAGCAGAAAGAATCGGTGTTAGAAAAATTAGAAGTGAACTTCAATCATTAACATTTAAGTGTTTGCATCCAGATGATTATACAAGGCTTAAAACTGAAATGGTTCGAAAAATTACAAAACGCAAAGATCAAGTTGATGCAATTGAAAAAAAACTTGAAGATGTGCTTTTAGAAAATGGCATAAAATCAAGAATTATTGGATGGCCAGAACACACTTATTCTTTGTTTAAAAAGATTTCAAATCCTGGCATTGATCAAATTTTCTGCTTAATGCTTTTTAGGGTTATTGTTAAAACAGAAGATGAGTGTTATAGGGCATTAGGATTGTTTCACAAATTATTCAAGCCTGTTCCTGGACAGGTTAAAGATCATATTGCTTCACCAAAGAGAAATGGCTATCAATCTCTTCATTCGGTCATGATTTCTGAAGATGCAGACATAACTTTTAAAGTCATGATTCGAACAGAAGAGATGGACAAGACTTGTGAATATGGAATTTCATCATACTGGCAAGACAAAGACTCAGACACAAAATTTGATGAAGACTTTGAAAAACTTAACAAACTTAAAGAGATTGTTTCTGGTGAAAATAACAAGCTCAATTCAACAGACTCATTTATTGACGCAATAAAAACTGATCTTGCACCAGATTCAACGTGGGTGCTTACTCCTAAACTTAAACCTATTTGTGTTAATGTTTCAAACCCAACAGTTATTGATTTTGCTTATGCAGTTCACACAAAGATAGGAAACAATGCAACAGGTGCTATTGTGAACAGCAAAAAAGTTTCGCTTGGCACACTTTTAAAGGCTGGAGATGTTGTTGAAATTCTCACAAGTCAAAAAGACAAAGCTCCAAGCAGAAACTGGCTTCAAGTTGTGAAATCTTCACTTGCTAGAAGAAAAATTAGAGAATATATAAACAAACACACAACACCTGAAAATATTGAAAAAGGCAAAAAAATGCTTTCTGCAGAACTTGAAAAAATTAATCATACATTAAGTGATATTGTCATGTTGTTTGCAAAAATAAAAGATGAATTTAACTTTGTGTCACTTGATGATATGTATGCTAGTATAGGTTATGAAAGCATAACACTTTCTCAAATTACGAAATATGTTTTGCAGGAAGATATTTCAAAAAGCATTAATGAAAATTCACCAGTTGATGTTGATTGCGAAAAAGTTTCAAGCCTAGCATTTGCAAAATGCTGCTGTCCACTTTATGGTGACAATATTGTGGGGCTTGTTTCAAAAAATGGAATAACGATTCACACTGAAAATTGTCAAAATATCAAAACTGTAGAAAAAGACAAAGTGGTGGCTGCTTCGTGGAAAGAAGGGGTGAGTCAGGTGTTTGACGTTAACCTAAAGATTGTTGCAAAAGACAGCATTGGTTTGGCATCAAAAGTGTTTGAAATGATTTCTAGCGGAAATTTTAACATTAGCAGAATACTTGCAAAAGAAATTAACTCAACAGAAGTTGAGTTTGAACTTTGCGTTGGTGTTAAAAACAACAAAGAACTTGAACAGCTCATTAATAAACTCAAGACAATTGATGCAATCAAGTCAGTAAACAGATTCTTTGAATAATAAATATATATATAAAATAAAAAAAACACTTTACATTTTTTGAAAAATGTGATAATATTGACGCGTACCGTTTGAGAGAGCTGAATTTTTTTCCGGTTCAGATGGCTCGAGAATTGGCAAATTTAGAAGTGGAGGAAAAACTAATGGATAAAGTTAAGAAGCAAGAGATTATCAAAGAGTTCGCTAAATCTGAGAACGACACTGGTTCTCCATTTGTTCAAATTGCTCTTTTGACAGAAAGAATCAACAATTTGACAAACTATTTGAAATCTAACAAACAAGACTTCCATTCAAGACGTGGTTTGATGCAACTTGTTGGTCGCAGACGTGGCTTGTTGGAATACTTGAAGAACACTGACCTTGAAGGTTACAGAGCTTTGATTGAAAAATTAGGAATCAGAAAATAATTAAATAAAGGGGGGTGGAGATAGTTTTTTCCGTCCCTTTTTTATTCAAATAAACAAAAGGAGCAATTTATGTTTGAAGTAGAAAAAGATTTTAAATTAAACCTAGCTGGCAAAGATATTTTTGTTAAAACAGGCAAATATTGTGGTCAATCAAATGGCACATGTCAAGTTAGATGTGGTGACACTGTTGTTATGGTTAACGTGACAATGAGTGACAAACCAAAAGAAGGCGCTGACTTCTTTCCGCTTTGCGTAGACTTTGAAGAAAAAATGTATGCTGTTGGAAAGTTCCCAGGCGGTTTCAAAAAGAGAGAAGGAAGAGCTAGTGACCAAGCTATTTTGTATTCTAGACTTATCGACAGACCAATCCGTCCACTCTTTCCAAAAGGTTTTTATTATGATGTTGCTGTTGTTGCAACTGCACTTTCTGTTGAACAAGACTATCCACCAGAAATTTTGGCGATGATTGGTTCTTCAGTTGCACTTTCAGTGTCTGACATTCCATTTGCTGGCCCAACAGGTTCGGTTGTTGTTGGTTATATTGATGGACAATATGTTATTAACCCAACAGCAGAAGAAGCTGAAAAGAGCTTGATGCATGTTGTTGTTGCAGGAACCAAAGATGCAATCATGATGGTTGAAGCTGGTGCAAAAGAAGTTTCTGTTGAACTTATGAGAGATGGTATTTTGTTCGCTCACAAATACATCAAAGAAATCGTTGCATTCATTGAAGACATTGCTAAAGAAGTTGGCAAACCAAAGAGAGAAGTTGAACTTTTCCACGTTGGTGAAGATGTTGAAAAAGATGTTCGTGAATATGTAACAGAAAACCTTACAAAAGCAATGGAACCACTTGCTGATAAAGTTGCTTATAACAACAGAATTCAAGAAGTTCTTGCTGATTGCAAAGAACACTTTGCTGAAAAATATGAAGACAGAGAACTTGAAGTTGCTGACCTTTTATATAAAATGCAAAAAGAAATTGTTAGAAGAAACATTCTCACAACAGGTGTTCGTCCAGACGGAAGACAAACAAAAGAAATTCGTCCAATTTGGTGTCAAGTTGGCGTGCTACCAAGAGTTCACGGAACTGGCGTCTTCACTCGTGGTGAAACACAAGTTTTGGACTGCTTGACACTTGCAACAATTTCTGAAGCTCAAAGACTTGAAGGTCTTGATGATGAAGAAAACGCTTACAAGAGATATATTCATCAATACAACATGCCACCATATGCAACAGGTGAAGCAAGAAATCTTCGTTCACCTGGTCGTCGTGAAATTGGTCACGGTGCTCTTGCAGAACGTGCACTTTTACCAGTTATTCCATCAGAAGAAGAATTCCCATATGCACTTAGACTTGTTTCTGAAGTGTTGTCATCAAATGGTTCTTCATCTATGGCAAGTGTTTGTGGCTCAACACTTTCACTTATGGATGCGGGTGTTCCTATCAAAGCTCCTGTAGCAGGTGTTGCTATGGGTCTTATCAAAGACGAAGCTTCTGGCAAAGTTGTTGTTTTAACTGACATTCAAGGTCTTGAAGATTTCTTCGGTGATATGGACTTTAAAGTTGCAGGAACAAAAAATGGTATCACAGCAATTCAAATGGATATCAAAATCAAAGGTATTGATGAAGCAATTCTTACAACTGCTTTGACTCAAGCAAACGAAGGCAGAATGGAAATTATGGACAAGATGCTTGAAACAATCCCTGAATCAAGAGATCATTTGAGCCCATATGCTCCAAAGATTATCACATTTAAAATCAATCCAGAAAAAATTGGTGAAGTTATTGGTCAAGGTGGAAAAACCATCAATAAAATCATCGAAAAAACTGGTGTTAAGATTGACATTGAAGACGATGGAACAGTTATGGTTTCTTCTGCTGATATTGAAGCTTGCAATGCTGCAAAAGCAATCATTGAAGATATTGTGTTTGTTCCTGAAATCGGTGAAAGATATCAAGGCACAGTTGTTAGAATTATGCAATTTGGTGCATTTGTTGAAATCTCTTCAGCTTGTGATGGCATGATTCACATTTCTAAACTTTCAACAAAACGTGTTGAACGTGTTGAAGACGTTGTCAAGATTGGTGACAAGGTTGAAGTTGAAGTTATCAAAGTTGATGAAAAAGGTAGAGTTGACCTTAAACTCGTAAAGAAATTATAAAAAATTAAGCAGTCCTAAATTTAGGGCTGTTTTTTTTATGCAAAAAATTTAATTTTTGCGCCAAGTCTTGCATATGTTATTCTATGAAGATTATAAAAACAGTTAGTGATGTGGTTAGCAACTTTTTGCTTATTTTTGTTATTTTGGCTGTTGGAATGTTTGCATTTTCATTTAATGGAGCCAAGATGGTTCAAACGGCAAACAGCGAATATAACGGAACAATTTATGCAGGAGATAAGTTATCAAAAAATGTGAGTTTGATGGTTAATGTGTGTTGGGGAGAAGAATATGTTGAAAAAATGCTTAAAATTCTAGACAAACATAAAGCTAAAACCACATTTTTCGTGGGTGGAGATTGGGCAAAAGATAATGCAGAACTCTTAAAAAGAATGCATAGCGCGGGGCATGAAATTGCAAATCATGGAACAAGTCACAAAGAACATGGAAAGATTTCATACGATGAAAATTTGAATGAGATTCAAAAGTGTCACAAAATTGTCAAAGATATATTGAAAATTGATATGGAATTGTTTGCTCCGCCGGGTGGGTCATATTCAAAAGCAACAACAAAAGCAAGTGAGTCATTGGGTTACAAAACTATTATGTGGACCCGTGACACGATTGATTGGAGAGACAAAGATTCAAATCTTATTTTTGAAAGAGCGACTATGAAAATGAGTGGTGGAGACCTTGTTTTGATGCATCCAACAGCATGCACAGTCGATACTTTTGAGCGTATAATTTTACACATTAAAAACAAGGGCTTGAATGTGGCAACGGTTAGCCAGACTTTGGGGCTTTAAAATTGTCACTATACACCTAAAAATGTTAAAAAATATTAATAAAGTTTGAAAAATATGCAAAATCCGTTTTTATTACGGATTTTTTTGTTATATAATAAATATGTAAAAATAGATTTTCAAACATGGAGAAAAATTTATGGCATTAAACACATTTTCAAACGGACTTAGACTTGTATGCGTTCCAAAAGCAGACAAAAGGATTGCTTGCGTGGTTTTGCATATTGCAGGTGGAACTCAATCTGAAAAAAACTTTCAAAGTGGTATCAGTGACTACCTTACAAAAATTATGTTCATGGGCACAAAAAAACACGCAACAAAAGAAGCTCTTGTTAACTATGCAAAAATGAATGGAATTATTTTAACTCCACACAATTCAAAAGAAAGCATAACAATCAGTGCACTTTGTCCAAAAGAAAACATTGAAAAAGCAATCGCACTTTTATCTGAAATTGCATTTGACACAACATTTTCACTTGAAAACGGTGAAAAAGTTAAAAAGATGCTTTTGTCTCAAGTTGCATTTTTAAGTGAAAATCCAAATTATATTATGGACAGGTTGTTAAATTCAACACTTTATTATAGAACAGGACTTGCAAACCCTAAATCAGGAACAAACATTACTGTTTCAAGATTTAGATCACTTGATGCAAAAGACTATTTAGAAAGAGTGTTTACTCCTAGAAACACAATCATTTCAGTTGTTGGTGATGTTGAACAAGAAGATGTTTATGATTGGGTTAAACTTCATTTCTTTGACAGAATGAAAGACACTGAAACAGACTACAAAAAACTCAAATATGTTTCACATGTTGATGATTTTGTTGGTGATTGCAAGGGAAGAGTTAAGAGACTTAACCAAACAAGATTTTTGGTGTCATTCCCAACAGTGTCATTTAAGGATAAAGAAAAGTATTTGATTGAAATTGTTAAGCCAATCTTGATCAATCATATCAAACTTGCACTTTCAAACCAAAACTATTATTTTGACACAAAAATCAAGACAAAATATTATGCAAACAACGGAAGTTTAACTTTTGAACTTGTTGTTGACTATGATTTTGCCGAAGACCACTTATATAACTTTGTTAGTGCGCTAAACACTGACATTAAAAACAGAGAAATCTCTGCTGAAGAATTTGAAACCGAAAAAAGAGTGTTTGTTACAAACTTCATAAACACTTATGATAATGTTTTGGAAAATGCGCTCATTTCAGCTAAACAAATTGCACTTACAAAACAAACATTCAGTGAAAACACTGAAAGATTGAAAATGGAAGTTTTAACCAACAAAGATGCAAACAAGTTGCTTGACAAAATTCTTGACTTTGAAAAGATGGTTGTTATCTATCTTGGTCATGATATTGCAATCGACTATGAAGATTTGCTTGCTTCAATTGAAGAATAGGAGTTATTTTGGAAACTAAAAACAATGTAAATTCGATTAAACAAAAGATTGTTAGCGGTGTCTTTTTGACCATTGTTGTGCTTGCATTTATTTTTGCATGCCTTAAAAACATTTTGCCAATTGGCAGATGGATTGTTGGCACTTTTGGTGCGCTCACTTATCCTATGCTCATTGTTTTGTTTTTGATTAGTCTTGCAGGATTTTTGGGATTTTCATACACAAGAAGCATGAAGGCAACAACATATTTTGCGCTTTCACTTCTCAGTGTGTTGTTGTTTATTCAAGCGATTTCAACATTTGGTAAACTTAATGCTGTTGTAAACGGAAAGACACTGGCAGATTATCTTGCATATTCATATCAAAAAACAACACTTATTGGCAGTGCTGGTTCAATATTGTGTGGTTTGATTTCATTGTGTTTGGGTGCTATGGGTGTTGTTATTGTTTCAGTGATAATGGCAACCATATGCATTGGTCTTTTTATAGATTATCAACTATATGGAAAATATGAAAAGCCACATGTTAAAAAATTGAAAACCAAAGCGGTTCGTGAAAAAGTTGAAAAGAGCGACAGAAAAAAGACAGCTACTGGCGAACCTGTTTATTCGTTTAATGAAAACGAACAAGAAGTTGTGGGTGAGATTTTTGCGGGTGAAGAATATACTTCAAATCAAACACAATATGCCGCTGCGCCTGAATACACAAATGATGATATTGTGGGCGAAATAACCAATGAAGAAATTTCAATGGGATATCAAACGACAGATAGTTATTCAAGTGATAATCTGTATGGAACCGGCTCTGGAACTTATCAAGAAGAAAACAATGATTCTGGTGAATCTGGTTTTGCAGGGTTGTTTTCATCTTCATATCCAACAACTTATGATAGTGAAAAAGATGCCAGCAGACGTGACTTTATAAATCAAACATTTGGTGGTTTTGAATCATCACAAAATGAAACCACAACAAATAATATTGTGGATGATGAATTAATTTCTCAAGAACCTAAATTTGAACCATTTGCTGAAATAAAAACAGAACCAGATGAAAGTGAAAGCAGTTTGTCTTCATTTGGCTTTGGCTCAGGACTTTTTGGTGACAATGAAGAAGATGATGCACTTTCACAAATTTTAAAATCAAACGTTGATGACTCATTAAAAGATGATGATTTGTCATTCGGCTCAAATCTGGGAATGAGTATTGAAGAGCCAGCTATTCAAAACACAGGTTTTGAAATGCCAAAACAAACTTCAACATTTAATCAGCCAGAACCACAACCAACTTTTAGACCAGAACCACAGCCTTTAAACAATGGGTTTAATGATAGTTCATTTGAAAAGAGAAATGCAGGGTTCAACTTTATTCCACCAGCTGCAAAAGAATATGAAAAACCAGAACTCAAGATTTCAAGCACTCATCCAATGATGAATGAACAACCAAAAGAAAAAGTGGTGATTCCACCAAAACCAATTGCGAGAAATCCTTATGGTGTGAATATGGCTATGCCTGGGGTTAAATATAATCCACCACCATTAAGTTTGTTAAGTCAACCAAAACCTGACACAGGTGATTACACAGCAGAACAAAATAAGAAGTCGGCAATCTTAGAACAAGTTCTTGAAGCGTTTAATGTGCCTGTTAAGGTTGCAAATATTGTGCGTGGTCCAAAGATTACTAGATATGAACTTTCAGTTCCTTATGGTGTATCTGTTGACAAAATTCCACGTCATGAAAATGATATTGCCAGAGCACTTTGTGCAAAGACAGTAACTATCAAAGCTCCAATTCCGGGTAGTCCTTATGTTGGTATTGAACTTGAAAATGACACATTTACAAGTGTGTGCTTAAGAGAACTGTTAGAATCTAAAGCGTTCCAAAATTGCAAAGACCCACTTCCGGTTGTTATTGGAAAAGACATTTCTGGAGAAATTGTTGTTAAAAGCTTGGCAAAAATGGTGCATTTGCTTGTGGCTGGTTCGACTGGTTCAGGTAAATCTGTGTTTGTTCACAATATGATTTTGAGCTTAATTTTCAAGTATAGCCCTGATGATTTAAGATTTATGCTTATTGACCCTAAAAAGGTTGAATTTAACATATATAATGGGCTTCCACACCTTCTAACTCCTGAAGTTGTGCTTGGTGCAGACAAAGCACTCAATGCACTTAAATGGTGTGTTAAAGAAATGGACAGACGTTATGATCTTATGAGCAAAGCGGGTTATAACAATATTGAACCTTACAACAAGAGTGATGTTGTTAAGTCTGGTCAATTTGAAAAAATGCCATATATTGTCATCGTAATTGATGAATTTGCTGAAGTTATGGTTGCAAACAAGAAAGAAGCTGAAGTTTGTGTGCAAAGAATCACACAACTTGCTCGTGCCTGCGGCATGCACCTTATTATTGCAACACAAAGACCTTCAGTTGACGTTATTACTGGTGTTATCAAAAACAATATTCCTTCAAGAGTTGCGCTTAGCTTGCAATCAGGCATTGACTCAAAAACCATCTTAAACACTGTTGGCGCTGAAAAATTGCTTGGTCAAGGTGATATGATTTTTGCACCTACTGGCACATCTGCATGGCCAAGACTTCAAGGTGCTTATGCAACTGACGAAGAAATTCGTGCGATTATTGATTATGATATTAAATATAACACAGCGTCATTTGATGAAGCTGTTATGACTGCAATGGATGCAGAACAAACACCACCTGACAGCGTTGGTGGAAGTGGCGGTTCTGTGTTTGTTGATTCGGCTCCAAACAAAGAAACAATGGACCCTTACTTTAAGATTGCTGTTAAACACGTTATGATGAACGGTGGGGCTTCAGTTTCATACTTGCAACGTCGTCTTTCAATCGGCTATTCAAGAGCTGCAAGAATTGTCGACGTTATGGAAGACAAAGGTTTTATTGCTCCAGCTACTGGTGCAAAACTTAGAAAGGTGTTAATCACTCCAGAACAATTTAGAGAAGAGTTTGGAGAAGATTATGACAGCTTAGATTAATTTATAGGAGAAAGATTTTGGATAAGAATGTAGGAAATGTTGACCTTGAAGAACTTAAAAGGGCAAGAGAAGAACTTATGCAAGAAAAAATGTCAGAAAGTGCGGAAGCTGACATGATTTCTGTTGAACAAAATGTGGCAGAAGAACAAACTGCCACAGCTGATGTTCAAGACATTGAAAATAATCCTAATGTATCTCGAGTTTTTGAAAGACCAGAGCCACAACAACCAACAAACGAAGATGAACTCGGAATTGATATTGAAGCGCTTGTAAATGAGGTTTATGGACAACCGCTTTCAAGTGAAGATTTGTTTGAAGATCAACCTGAAACAAATCAGGCTGTTGTAGAAGAACAACCTGTGGCCGTTAGTGAAAAACCAGTTGAAGTTGAATCTCAGCCAGTTGCCTTGCCACAACAGGCAAGTGAAGCTCGTGATTTTTCGGTTTATGATAGTTTTGCGGCGTTTGAAGTTGCTGGTGCTTCGCCAGTTGCTTCTGCTCCAGTTCAAGAAGAACCAACAACACCATCAGTTCAAAGTGAGCCAGTTCAAGAAGAAAAAACTGAGGTTTTAGACTCTGACCTAAATCTTGATGAAATGATTAATCAAATCAACCAAGAGATTGAAGAGAAAGAAGCGAAGGCAGAAGAATCGGTTCAAGAAGAATTAGTAGAAGAAAAACCTGCTGAAAACGAGCTATTTGATTCACTTAGTGCATTTGAAGTGGGTGGTTTTAGTGAACCAACAACATCTATTCAAGAAATTGTAAACGAAGATAAAGTTGATGAAGATCCGTTTGCAGGTCTTGGTTCATTTGAATTTGATGCAAAACCAGAAGAACCAGCAGCTCAAGAAATGCAAGAAGATGCAGAAGTTGTCAGTGAAGAATTTGATGTTCAAGAACCAGTTGAAACTGTTGAAAATTCAGTTCAAGAAGACGATTTTTCTGCTCAACTTGTGGGCAGTTTGAGTGACCTTGAACAAATGCTTAAGGCAGATGCTGAAAAGTCTGCACAGCTAGATGCAGAAATTAAAAAAGCAGAACAAGAAGCATCGGCTATTGAATCTGCAGATGGTGAAGAAACAGAAGATGTCCAAGAAGATGATCAAGCTGATGACTTAACTAGCAACATTGAACCATACAAATATGTTGATGTTATTGATTTAGAAGAGTTTAAAAACAGTGACAAGCTCACATATGTTATGGGTAAAGATGCAGACGGAAATATGCATTATGGAAACTTGAGAGATAACTACAACTTGGTTGTTTTTGGAAAAGAAAATGAACACACAAACAACTTTGTTCATTCAATCTTGCTTAGCTTGATTTTGAAGAATTCTGTTAATGAAGTTAACTTTGTTATGTGTGATTCAAAAGCAAACAGCAAGTTTGAGGTGTATAACAAGAGTTCATATATGTATTTCAATCGTATTGCAAAGACAAACAAAGAAATATTAGACATCTTGATTGAGCTTAACAAAGAGCTTGAAGAAAGATATAAACTATTGTCTGATATTGGCGTTAAATCTATTGAACAATACAACATTATTGCTAAAAATGACAATTTGAAACCATTGCCATATATTGTGACAGTCTTCAACAATTATTCAAAAGCAATACAGCTTACTGAATCTGATAAAATCAACACCTGCCTTTATCAAATTTTGAAATTTGGTCGAATTGCTGGTATGTATTTGATTTTGGTTGCAAACAACACAATAATGTCAAATGAAATTAATTATAACTTGCCAACAAGAATCGCATTCAAGCTTGATGAGGCATCAAAATCGCTCACAACTCTTGGTGAAGAGGGGGCTGAAAATCTTTCAAGTGATGGCGATTTCTTATGTTCAACTGTTGGCGCAGAAAAATTGTCACATTTAAAAGTTGCAACTTTAACCAGCAATGAGATTGAGTTGTTGATTGAAAATATTGAAGAGTAGGAGAAACTATGAGTGAAACACAAAAAGAAAAACAAGAAATAGAGACCACTAGTGTTAGTGTTTTGACAAAAAAAGTTCAAAAGAGACACACAAACACTTTGATTGTTGGAATCATTTCTCTTGGTTGTGACAAAAACCGTGTTGACTCTGAAGTTATGCTCACATATTTGAAAAATGCTGGGTATAAATTTACTTCAGATCCGTCAATGGCAGATATCTTGATTGTTAACACATGTGGATTTATCGAAAACGCTCGAAGTGAATCAATGGATGCAATTGAAGAGTTGAGCGAATATAGAAAAAATCCAAAAGCAAGATGTCAAAGACTTATTGTTACAGGTTGCTTGCCACAAAAATGGTCAAATCAAATGCGTGAAGAATTTCCTGAAGTTGACATTGTTTTGGGTGTTGACCAATATCCAAACATTGTTCAAATTATTGAAACATCACTAAAAACAAACAAAAAGATTGTGAAAATTGGCAATTCAAACACCATTCCATTTGTTAAAGATAGAGTGGTGACAACTCCAATGCATTATGCATATTTGAAGATTGCTGATGGTTGTGACAATTATTGCACATTCTGCACTATTCCTTATATTCGCGGAAGATTTAGATCTAGAAATTTAGAAGATATCTATGAAGAAGCTGAAAGTCTTGTTAAAAACGGGGCAACTGAACTTATTTTGGTTGCACAAGATATTTCAAGATATGGCATGGATAAGTCTGGCAAGCCAGAACTTGTAAAATTAATTCAAAAGCTTTCAACCATAAAAAAGCTTAAATGGATTAGACTTTTATATTGCTATCCAGAAATGATTACTGATGAACTGCTAGAAGAAATGGTGAAAAATCCAAAGCTTTGCAAATATCTTGATATTCCGCTTCAGCATGTTGCTGATCCTATTTTAAAAAGAATGAACAGAAGAACAACTCATGCTGATATTGTTAAATTAATTGAAAAGATTCAAAAACTTCCAGTTTATGTTGCGATTAGAACAACATTTATGGCGGGATTCCCAGGTGAAACTGAAGAAGATTTTGAAACTTTATGCAAATTTTTGCAAGAGCACAAACTTATGCATGTTGGATTCTTTGCTTATTCAAGAGAAGAAGGAACTGTTGCGGCAGGGCTTTCAGATCAGATTGATGAGAGCATAAAGAAAAAACGTGTGCTTAAACTTATGAAAATTCAATCAAAAATTGCAAAAGAAATCAACACTAGATTCATTGGCAAAACTTTAGACGTTTGCTATGAAGGTATTGATTATGACAGACAACTTTTCTTTGGAAGGTGTGTCTATCAAACACCAGAAGCGGATACGCTCGTGTTCTTTAAATCTAAAAAGCCTGTTGAAATTGGCGGGTTTTATAAGGTTAAAATTAAAAAAGTTAAGGGCTATGACCTAGAAGGAGAAGTTGTTTATGAAGGTTAAAATGAATGTTCCAAATATTCTTACAATGATAAGAATTTTCTGCACACCACTTATGGTTGTGATGTTTATGTTGCCGATTCCTAATGCGATTGGCATCTATGTTGCACTTGGTATTTATGTGTTTGGGTGTTTTACTGATTTGCTTGATGGTAAGATTGCTAGAAAATATAATTTAATCACTGATTTTGGCAAGTTTATGGACCAAATCGCTGACAAGTTTATTACAACAACAGCAATGATTTTGGTGCTTTTTGAAGGTGTTACATATGGCTGGCTTGCAGTTGTTATGCTCTTAGTTGTTGTTTTAAGAGATATTTTAATTAGTGGAATTAGAATGATTGCAGCAAACAAAAGGATTGTTATTGCAGCAGACATTTATGGCAAAATCAAATCATTCTTCTTAGATATTGGAAATATGGTTTTGATGCTTGCTCTTGGTCTTTCAGGTTCTCTTGGAAGAACAAATTTTGTTGAAATTGTACGTTATACAGGTCTTGCAATTTTAATTGTTGGTGTGGTATTATCAATAGTGTCATGCGTTAACTATTCAGTGAAAGGCGTTAAGGCGCTTTCAGCTCAAGCAGAAGAAGCAGAAAAAGCTGAAGTAAAAAAAGAAGAAAAACCAGCTGACACAAAAACAAAAAAGACTAAAACCGCAAAAACTAGCAAATAATTAAAGCGAGGAATGAATTATGACAGATAAAGAAAAGAATCTCGAACAAGCAATTGCCCAAATTGAAAAATCTTTTGGCAAGGGCAGCATTATGCGTCTTGGAGATTTTGAAGCACAAAATATTGAAGTTATCCCAACAGGTTGTTTGCCACTTGACGTTGCACTTGGTGTTGGTGGTATTCCTAGAGGAAGAATTGTTGAAATTTATGGACCTGAATCATCAGGTAAAACAACAGTATCTCTTCACATCGTGGCAGAAGCACAAAAAATGGGCGGAACAGCTGCATTTATTGATGCAGAACATGCACTTGACCCTAACTATGCAGCAAGACTTGGTGTTGATATCAAAAATTTGTATGTTTCACAACCAGACAATGGTGAACAAGGTCTTGAAATTGCTGAAAGTTTGGTGCGTTCTGGTTCAATTGACATCATTGTTATTGACTCAGTTGCAGCGCTTACTCCAAAGGCTGAAATTGACGGCGAAATGGGTGATTCACATGTTGGTCATCAAGCAAGACTTATGAGCCAAGCCCTTAGAAAACTTGCAGGTATCACAATCAAAACAAAAACTTGCGTGGTGTTTATCAACCAGCTACGTGAAAAAGTGGGGGTTATGTTTGGAAACCCTGAAACAACTCCTGGTGGAAAAGCTCTTAAATTCTATTCAAGTGTTCGTCTTGATGTTAGAAAGAGTGAAGTGATTAAAGACGGTGACCAAGCTGTTGGCGCAAGAACCAAAGTTAAGGTTGTTAAAAACAAAGTGGCACCTCCATTTAAAACAGCAGAATTTGAAATTGTGTTTGGCATGGGCATTTCTCAAGAAGCTTGCACACTTGATATGGCTGTTGAAATGGATATCATTCAAAAGAGTGGTGCATGGTTTAGCTATAACGGTGAAAAGATTGGTCAAGGCAGAGAAAATGCTAAAAAATATTTGATGGAAAATCCTGAATTCTATGACGAAATCGTTAAAAAGGTTCGTGAATCACTTCTTCCAAAAACAGAAGAAACTGAAGCTTAATTATTTTATAAAGAACAGCAAATTTGTTGTTCTTTTTTTATGTAAAAATTTTCTAAAATGACTTATGCATTTTGTATTATGCTTGACTTTTAAATTTTTGGTGTGTTATCATTTGTGTATGGTAAATTACTAAAAACTGAGATTATGCGGTTTTTATATTTATACATAAACAAATTAGGGGGAACAATTTATGGTAGGAATTATCATAAGTGCAGTTGTTTCCTTGGCGATAGGTGGTGTCGCATCTTATTTTATTTCTAGTAAGATGCTTGAAAAGAAGTTAGGCAACGCAAAAAATGTTGCTGAAAAAACTATCAAAGATGCTGAAGAAAAAGCATCTTCAATTAAGAAAGAAGCCGTTTTAGAGGCCAAGGAAGAAGCACTTAAACTAAAAACTGATTCTGAAAATGAATGCAGAGAAAGAAGAGCTGAAGTTCAAAAAATGGAAAATCGTATTTTGGAAAAAGAAGAAGCTCTTGACAGAAAAAATGATGTTTTAGATAAAAAATTGCAATCTATTGACGATGCAAAAGCAGAACTTGAAACAAAAAAACAAGAACTCGAAAAATCAAAAGAAGACATCTTAAAAGAAAGAGAAAACATTGCAAAAGAACTTGAAAAAGTTGCAGGACTTTCTCGTGAAGAAGCAAAAAAACAAGTTGTTGATTCAATTATTGATGACGCAAGAAAAGACGCTGGAAACATTGTTCGTGATATTGAAAACGAAGCAAGAGAAGAAGGCGAAAAGAAGGCAAGAGATATTATCACTCTCGCAATTCAAAAATGTGCAACTGACCAAACAGCAGATGTTACTGTGACAACAGTGACACTTCCTTCAGATGAAATGAAGGGAAGAATCATTGGTCGTGAAGGCAGAAACATTCGTGCAATCGAAAATGCTACTGGTGTTGACTTAATCGTTGATGACACTCCAGACGCGGTTATTTTGTCGTCTTTTGACCCTATTAGACGTGAAGTTGCAAGACTTACACTTGAAAAACTCATCACTGATGGAAGAATTCATCCAGCACGTGTTGAAGATATTGTTGAAAAAGTTAAAAAAGACATTGAAAAAACAATCAAAGAAGCAGGTGAAAATGCAAGTTTTGATGCTGGTGTGTTCAATTTGCATCCAGAACTTATCAAGATTTTGGGTAGACTTAAATATAGAACTAGCTATGGTCAAAACGTGCTTAAACACAGCTTAGAAACAAGCTATATTGCAGGGCTTCTTGCAGGCGAGCTTGGTGCAAATGTTGCAGTTGCAAAACGTGGCGGACTTTTGCATGATATTGGAAAAGCTCTTGACTTTGAAATGGAAGGAACTCACGTTTCAATCGGCGTTGATGTTGCTAAAAAATTCAAAGAAAGCCCAGAAGTTATTCACTGTATCGAAGCACACCATGGTGGTGTTGAATATAAGTCAATTGAAGCAATGCTTGTTCAAGTTGCTGACGCTATTTCTTCAGCTAGACCAGGCGCAAGACGTGAATCTCTTGATGCATATGTTAAGAGACTTGAAAAACTTGAAGAAATTGCAAACAGCTTCAAGGGTGTTGATGCGTCATTTGCTATTCAAGCAGGTCGTGAAATTAGAATTGCAGTTAAACCAGAAGAAGTTGATGATGCATCAATGGTTATTTTGGCAAAAGAAATTGCAAGAAAAATTGAAGCAGAACTTGAATATCCAGGACAAATCAAAGTTAACATCATTCGTGAAACAAGAGCAACAGATGTTGCATCTTAATAAAACAAAAAAGACCGAAAATTTCGGTCTTTTTTTATATCCATTTTATTTTTTTAATTGGATATAATTATAAAAATTTTGTTGAAATATTGAGCCAAAATTTGAAAAATTTGTATATTTTTGCCTAGATGTGAAATATATTATAATATGTATAAAATTTTTGATTTGCACAATGATTATTTTTTAAAATTGTCTTCTGAAAACAAGAAACAAAAATATGTCAACAAAACGTCTTTAAATGCTGAAAATATTGTGACTGCGGTGTGGACAAGCGAACTGACAAATGAAGAGTCATTTCAGGTTTTGAAGCAGGCAAGAGATTTTGTTTGCAAACATCAAAAATTGTTTTTAGGGGTGGAAGATTTGCATTTTTTGAGTAAGAAAAATGTTCAGGAGTTTATTGATTTAAAACCTGTTTATGCAGGGCTTACATGGAACAGAACAAACTGCATAGCAGGTGGAGCACATGAAAGTGGTGGGCTTACAAATTTTGGGAAAACAGCTTTGAAACTTATGGAAGAAAATGACATAAAAATCGACCTTGCGCACCTTAATGAAACCAGTTTTATGGATGTTTCTCGCGTTACAAAAAAGCCATTATTTTGTTCACACACTGCGTGCTTTGGGCTTGAGTCAAATTCAAGAAATTTAAAGGATTATCAAATAAAAATGATTATTGATTCTGGCGGGCTTGTTGGGCTTTGTTTGGTATCAAAATTTTTAAACGGAACCAACAAATCAAGACTTGATGATATTGTCAGGCATATTGATTATTTTGCATGCAAATTTGGTATTGATAACCTTGCAATTGGCACCGATTTTTTTGGAACAAAATATTTACCAAGCCACGCAAAAAGTTATAGTGATTTGTCACAAAAACTTTCAAACGCACTCGAAAATTTGGGGTATACCGAAAAGAGTATTAATAAAATTTTTTATCAAAATGCATATGAGTTCTTCTTTGCTTAAATTTTTCTAAAATATGATAAAAATCAATGCGAATTTTCTAATTTTTGAAAAAATGAATAATTTTTAACTCAAAAAATACGTTTTTTGAGTTTTTTGCTGTCTTCAAAAAATCACTCGAGACTTGACACATTATATAATACTATTATATAATGACTTTGTTATGAAGAAAGGTATAAAAGTTTTATTTAAGTCAATTTCTATGTGTTTTTGTTTGCTATTTTTAGCAAGCTTCTTTTCTGCATGTGCAAAAGATGGCACTGAAACAAACGCATACACAATTTCTGGATATGTATTTGATGAATATGGAACTGCTGTTGAAGGGGTTACAATTTCAAGTGATTTTGGAAGTTCTTTGACAGATGAAAATGGTAAATATACCTTTTCAAATATTGAAGGCAGCATTGTGCTTTCTCCAACCATTGAAGGTTACAAATTTGCTGAAATGTCAAAATATATAAAATCAAGCACAGATGATGCAAACTTTGTGGCATACAAAGAATACACCGTTTCTGGAACTGCTCACAACAACACAGTGGCTGTTCCAAACGCAAACATCAAACTAACATCGCTTGCAGGTGATTATTTCACAACAACTGATGAAGAGGGAAAGTTTTCTGTTTCTGGGGTGGCTGGAAAAACATCTGTTTCTTGTGAAGTTGACGGGATTGAGTTTTATAGCAGTTCAGCGTCACTTGATGCTCCAAATGTTTCAATCAACACAACATCAAGTTTGACAATCAAGGTTGATGATTTAGATCAAGAAATGGATTTTTCAAAAATTGAGCTTTGGGTTAATGGTTCAAAACTTTTTCTAGGTAACAATGAAAAAGTTATTGAAAATGTTAAGTGTGGTTCAACTGTTGAACTTAAGTCTGAATATTATCACTTTGACAAGCCATCAACATTTGTTGTTGATGAACTAAATCAAGTTGAATCATTTAATCTCAGCAGACTTTATAGCGTTGCTGGAAATGTAAAGAGTGGTGAAACGCCAATTGAAAATGCAAATGTGTTTGTAGACGGAAAACTTGCAACAACTACAAATGCAAGTGGTGGTTTTACTCTTGCAGGTCTCTGGGGTGAAAGAGAAATCGAAACAGAATTTGTTGGCTTTGATTTTAACAAAAACACTGTTGATTATAGTGTAGACACAATTTTGTTTAATGGAACAAAGCAAATCACGCTTGACATCTTGTTTGATTTTTCAGGAGATGATGATGTTTCGTTCTCAAACAAGAGCGTGACAAAAGAAGACGAGTTTTATCTTTTTGGAGCTGTAGAACTTGGCGAAACAATTTTGGTTAACTCAAGCAAATATCATTTGAGTGAAAGCTCATTTATTGTTGGCGCTGATTCACACTATCTGCTTTCTGCTCAAAAATATTATGATGCAGTTGTTGCAGGACTAGACTTTGATGGCGCAACAATCTTGCTTGATGGAGTGGCCGTTGCTGAAAGTGGTCTTAAAGGATTGTTTGGTGCTCATGTTGTTTCAGCAAGCTATGAAAATTATTTAATCAGCAGTGCAAATATTGATGCAAGACATGTTGAAGCAAATCTTGAATATAAAATTCCATACAGCCCGGTTGCGGTTGTTATGTCTGGTGATATAGCATTAGAAAATGCAAAAATTTCTATTGGCAAAACTCAATTTGTGACAAACGCAAGCGGCGAAGTTGTTTTGACGAATGTGTTTGTTGGAGATGTTTTAGAAGTTTCTTGTGAAAATTATAACGACACAGAAAGAGTGTTTAATGCAGAATCAACTCTTGAGTTTGATTTGAGTTATGACATTTCTGGTTATGTTAAAACAGGGGAAACTGCTGTTGACCAAGTCGTTGTTTCAAATGGAACAAAGTCAGCAACCACAAATGCAGATGGCTATTTTGAAATTGAAGACATTCATGGAACAAATGAACTTATTGTAACAAAAACAGGATTTGTTTTTGGAGACATAAGTGTCGACAAAGAAAATGAAGAGATTGAAATTTTAGGAACATATAGCATTTCAGGAAAAATTGAAGTTGAAAATGTTTCTGGTTACAAGCTTAACTATACCAGTGTTGAAACTACAGAAACATTTGAGCTTGTTATTGTTGGTGATGGCGAATATGAAATTTCAGGGCTTTCAGGCGAATATGTTTTGTATGTTCTTGATAGTAAAAACAACATTTCATTAAACCCACAACAATACAATGTTTCAGGTGCTGGAATATTCAACTTTAGCTCTAGTGGTTTTAGTGTTGAAGGTTACGTTAAAACAGGAGAGATTCCTGTGGCTTATGCAAAGGTGTCAGCAGGGGCTTTGTCGGTTTACACCAATGCAGATGGTTATTATAAATTTGAACTTTTGACATCAGCTCAAGAAATTTCTGTTTCAAAAGCTGGTTATGAATTTTCTAACAACATTAGAGTTGAAGAAGATGCTGCAGATGTGAACTTCAGTGCAACTTACACCGTTTCTGGTGAAATTGAGTTTGGCGATGAAAAAATTTCAGGTGTTGAAATTTTTGTTGTTGGTTCAAATGAAGCAGTTGCGGTTTCAAATGCTGAAGGAAAATTTGAAATTTCAAACATTAGTGGTGAAGTTGAATTTAGATTAGAAAAAGATGGTTATGTCTTTGAAAATATTGAAGACGTTGTCGGCTTTGACGATGGCGTCGAAGTTGAAGCAAAAATCGTTTCAACAATTGTTATAACAAGCGGTGGAGCTAATGTTTCAGGTGCTGACTATTACATTAACGGCGAAAAGGTTGGAACCGCTGATTCTCATGAAATTACATTGACTCTTTCTAGTGGTGACATTGTGTCATTTGAAAAGGAAGGTTTCACAATTTCTAATGTTGTTATTTCAAATCTAGGCTCATATGAAGCAACTGCAACATATTCAGTTTCTGCAAGTGTTGTGTCAGGAGCAGAAACACTTTCTGGTTTTGATGTTTATTTGAACGGAAAAATCACCAAAGACATCACACTTGAAGGTAATGCTTTTGAAATCACCGGGCTCGCTGGTGAAAACACATTGACCGTGGCAAAAAATGGTTTCGTGTTCGAAACAAAAACATTTAGCTCTTCACAGAATATTAAATTTGAAGGTTTATATAAAATTTCAGGAACTTGCTATGTTGGAACAAAACTTCTTGCAGGAGTTGAAGTTTTGGCTGGTGGAAAAACTGCAACCACTGATGAAAATGGGCAGTTTGAAATTTCAGGTCTTTCTGGAAAAGTTTCAGTTTCAGCAAGCAAAACTGGTTATAATTTTGATTCATATTCAAACAAGATTGGCGAACAATCACTCACATTTGATGCAAAATATACACTTGCTGGTGTTGTGAAATCTGGTGATTTGATTGTTGCAGGTGCAAATGTTTTGGTTGTTCTTGAAAATGCAGAAGACACATTATCAGCCAAAACCGATGCTGAAGGCAAGTTTGAAATTGCTGGAATTAAAGGCGATTCAAATATAATTATTTCAAAGGATGGTTACACATCATACACAATTGAAGGTTTTGATGATTACACTTCAAATATTTCGGCAGACTTGGTGTATTCATACACATTCAATTTTGACACTGATGGAGTGACAGTTTATCTCAATGGTGTTTCTAGATTTGTTTCTGGAACAACTGTTAATCTTTCAAACTTGAAAGGCACAAACGCGATTAAGTTTGAAAAAGCAAACACAGCCTTTTCTAGAAACAACTTTGAAATTAAGCAACCTGGAACATATTCAATTTCAACATCAAAGAGTTATGTTGCTGAAGGTTATGTTAAGGCTGAAATTGGTCACGCAATTTCTGGTGTGACAATTAAAAGCGAAAGTGGAGATTCAAGAGTTACTGATTCAAATGGTTATTACAAATTTGAAGATGTTGCTGGTGTAATTTATATTGAACATGAAAGCATTACAAGAGAAAACAAAAATGTTGATGCTGATGCAACCTACAACTTTGTGGTTTCAAACTATGACTACTCGTTTATGCTTTACGAAAATGCAATCAAAAATCTTGACAGGGCATCAAGTGTTCAAATTGTAGGATCAGGAACTGTTGTTGGTGATGCCGGAATCACAAAAACTACACAATATGTTTATGCTGTTGTAAAGAGAGATCAAAAAGGAAATGTAATTAGACAAAATCTCAATTATGGTGATGCGGTTTTAGGCATTGATCCAAAGGTTTCACTTGTTGTTATTGGAACAAACAATTCAGGAAGTATGTCTTGGGAATATCAAGAACTTCGAGGTGGAAGTGTTACAAGCAAAACAGCTGCAAGTCACACAACCTCAGGACTATCTGCGACAACATCAAGTGAATTTCAAGGTACCTATGGTTCATATCCTGATGCATATTCATCTTATGTGATTAATAAATCAATCGCATCAGTTTCATCGATAACATATGACAATTCTAGTCAAGTCTACACAGTTGTGTTTAGAACAGCAATGTCATCGCAAACAGGTTATCAAAAACAAATTTCAAAGCTTGCACCTAGTGGAACTACTTATACTCAAAATTCAGACAGCTACACTCAGTTAACAATGAAGATATCAAAAGGTGGCTGGATAAAATCTGTTGATGCACATGATGTATACAAAATACATCAAACAGTTAACGTTACTGTTACAAGTGATGTTACGTATGTATATCACACAAACAAGTCGAATTTGCAGATTGATTTGATTTCAAGAAACGATATTAATGGTTCATTGAAACTTTCAAATCAAACTGAAGCTGCATCGTTTGGTTCAAGTTCATATGATGTGGTTTCAAGATTAATTTATGGAAAATAAAAGGAGGGAAGGTCATGAAAAAATTAAATAGAATTTTTAAATCATTTATTGCGTCAGTTGCTTTGATTTGTGGCATCTCTCTTTTTGCCATAACAAAAACAAGCGCAGAGTCTTTCGCTTTTGATGCAAATGAATATGTGCCTATTTCAAAATTTAGCAAACATCAATCATCACAAACAACAGACATTGTTTTTTGTGATATTGCATCTAGTGGTTCAAATTCAAAAACTCTAAATCTTTATGCATCTTCTACTGATGCAGCAAACTTTTCATATTATTTGTCAGATGAAGCAAACTGGGGAGCGAGTCAGTTGACAACAAGTTATGATGCTGATGGCATTTCACATACTGTTAAATCTCCAACAGCTGGTCATGAACAAAATGCTCAACTTTATTCAGTTGTTAAATTGTCAAACAATATGATTTTGGCAATGAACAAAGGCTATGTTTCAGTTGGTGCTTCGGCCTATGCATGGTCACCATATTCAGGAGCTATTGATCTTGGTTGGCTTGGAAAGTATGATGACAGCAAAGACAAAATAACAGCTGAGCTTTATGTTTATAATGCAACTGCTCAAACAACACTTAGTGGCAAATCAAACATGGTTCAAACATTTGAAAGAGCTGAAGGTTTTCACAATTTTTCATATTCTGCAAGTGAACTTGCTGGAAGTCTAAATGATAGAATTGTATTTAGTTTTAAATCAAGCGTTCAAGGCTCTTTGGGATTCTATGCTTTTACTTCAATGAAAGTTTCAGAACCAAAAATCACATTTTCAACAACTGATGTGACAGTTCCTGAAATTGTTGGACTTGACAAAGTTCCTGAAGTTTGGGTTCAAGAAAGAACAATTCCTGTTACTTTTAAAGACACAGAGTCAGGTCTTTATAAAATTGAAATGCAGAAAGATGGTGGAGATTGGCAACAAATTGCTGATTTCTCAACAAATCTTGAATATATTACTGAATACAACCACAGCTTTGACGTAAATGAAGTTGGAAGTGAATTTAAATTTAGAGTTACTGACAACGTTGGAAATGTTAATGAAATGACAAATCCTTTTGTTGATGAATATATTGACACAGTGGCTCCAAGCGCAGAAATTTCACTTGCTGAAACATTCGGCAAAAAGCAAATTGATTTTTCTGCTGATATTGTTCCTTCTGGCTTAAGTCAAGACACATTCACTTATTCATTAAAAAATAGTGAAGGAACTGTTGTTGCAACAGGAAATGTTGAAAACGGAAACAATTTTGTTTCTGTTGATGTTGACGGAACATACACACTTGAAGTTTCTGGTGTGGATGAAGCGGGAAATACTTTTGCTTGGTCTAAAGAAACTGTGGTGAAAAGAACAAAAGTTGTTTTGGATATAGTGAAAGATTACACATTTAACCCAAACGGAACAAATTTGGAATATTCTGAAAATGTTTCAGGTGATTATGTGATCGATTTTGTTTATAGATTAGCTGACAAATCTGCAACAATTGAAAAACTTTTAAATGTTGGAAAATATTTAGTTTCTTATGAAGTTGATGCTTTTGAATTTGTGGGCGAAGGTGAAATTGAAATCAATATTGCTCCAAAACTTGTTGAAATCACAAAAATAAAAACCGAATATGTTTATGGTGAAACTTTTGAATATACACTTTTAGACAAGAGTGATGTTGCTGCGAATCTAGTTGTTAATTTCAAGCTAGCTGACGATGACGCAGTTTTTGAAAATGTTGGAACCTATGATTATGAAATTGTAGCTCAAAACACAAACTATGAGCTTGAAGAAACAAAGGGCACTGCTGTTATTTCACCACTTCAAATTTCTGCTCAGGTTTCAAACAACGTTGCAACTTATGACAAAACTGTTAAAGAGCTTAATATTGTTTTAAGTTATGATGTTGAATTTGTGTGCGAATACAAACTTGATGGAAATGTTGTTGACAATCCGGTTAGTGCGGGTGTTTATAATGCATACATCTGTTTAAAAGAAAACAATCCAAACTATATGTTTGAAAACATTGAAACAACTTTAACAATTAACAAAGCAACACTATATGTTATTACAAACGAACTTCAAACAAAAGTTTATGGCGAAGCTGACGACGTTTTGACTTATGCAGCCTACGGACTTTTAACTGGTGATGAAATCACTGGTGAACTTGAAAGAGTGTCTGGTGAAGATATTGGTTATTATGATATAACCGTTGGTTCTCTTTCTGCTGAAAATTATGAAATTGATTTCACTGGTTCAGTATTTGAAATTTTAAAGAGAAATGTGCTTTTGTTTGCAAAACCATCTCAAAAAATTTATGGCGAAACAGACCCTGCACTTTCATTCAATGAAGCAATTGCAAACATTGCAGATGCTGACAAGGCAGCATTTTTAGCTGAAGGTGTGTTTGTTAGAACAGCAGGCGAAAATGTTGGAAAATATGTTATTGCATTTGATGAAAATCTTAGAAACGTTGCTCCATTTAAAAACTACACAATGTTGACAGCAAGTGCATCATTTGTGATTAAAAAAGCAGACTTAGAAATTGTTGCTGAAAGCAAGAGTGTTGAATATGGCGAAGTTGCTGAGCTTTCTTATGTTGCAACCGGCATTGCTGGTGCTGAAGATCTTAACATTACTTTAGCAAGAGAAGCAGGCGACAATGTTGGCTCATATAAAATCATGCTTGCCGGTGGAAATTTTGATAATTATGACGTGACATTTGTTAGCGGAATATATGAAATCTCTGCAAAGAAGATTGAAGTTGTCGCTGAAAATGTTTCAAAATATTATGGTGATGCAGAAGCGTTGACATGTCTTATTAATGGCGAAGTTTTGAGTGGTATTGTTTCGCTTTCAAGAGAAGTTGGTGAAAGTGTTGGAACTTATGCTATTGATAGCTTTAGTGTGCTTTCTTCAAATTATGAAGTTACAAGCTTTGTTGCAGGTGATTTAACTATCGAAAAAGCTAAACTTTCAGTTGATATTTATGACGCTGAAAAGGTTTATGGCGAAGCTGACCCAGTGGTTAGATATGATGTTGTTGGTTTAAAAAACAATGAAACAATTAGCCTTGAATTTGTTAGAGAATCAGGTGAAAATGTTGGCGAATATGTTGTTTCTTTAAGTGAAAGCAACTTTGAAAATTATGTTGTTGATGAAGTTAGCGTTGCAAAACTTAATATTATAAAAGCAACTCCAAACATTGTTTTAGAAAATCAAACATTTATTTATTCTGGAAACCCAATTGAATATATTTCAAGTTATGGTTTTGACCTTGAATATACCTTCTATATCGCAGGCACTGAAACAGAAGTTCCTGTAGATGCAGGTGAATATAGTGTTGTTGCATATTTTGCTGGTGACGAAAACCACAACGAAGCAACATCAAACGAAGCAATAATTGTGATTAACAAGAAATATATTCCAATCACACTTAAAAAGCTTACCTTCTTATACAACGGTCTTGGACAAGTTCCTGAATATGAAATCGGTTTAGAGACAAGTGTTTCAGTTATCACTGTTTATGAAGATGTGACAATGCCAGTTGAAGTTGGTGAATATAAGTTCAGTATGGTGTCAAATAATCCTAACTATTATGCAAACACCACAGGCGTTTTAAAGATTGTTGAAATTTTGTATGCTGAAGACACACAAAACTCTGCGTCAATCACTTCATCATCTGTGAGCGCAGCAAGTTCATCAATTAAGATTTTGAACAACACTAGCTCTTCACTCTTAAAAGCATTCAATCCGCTTTTTGATGGAAGAAAATGTGAGGCAGTTTATCAATTTAGCAATGCAAATGTTGCATCTAATGGTGATGTGTTTACTGTAAGAATCAAGGCGATTGAAACTGAAAACCCTGTTGAGATTTTTGCCGTTGATGTTAATGGAAATATGGTGAAAACGGCTTACACCTTGGTTGATGGTTATTATGTGTTCTCACTTAACAGTTTGTCTAATCAAATCATGGTTACAACAACAAACAATATGATGTTCTATGCAAGAATTATTGCATTTGTGTCAGTTATTGTGCTTAGCATTGCAATCACTAAAGGATTAAACAGAAAGAGAAGAAATAATTTCTTGAAACGTAACACAACAATAAAGAGATTTAGCGAAGAAGAACTGCATCAAAACATCGGCATTGTAAATGACCGAGTTGAACTCCAAGAAAGAGTGTCTGGTGATAGCTTTGCATTGATCAAAGATAAAAAGTAAAAAAATGAAGCATCTTGCTTCATTTTTTTTGTGTGTATCTTTTGTATAAATTTGAATTTGCTGGTCATTATTGATGCATAAGGAGTTTATTTATGAAATTTAATGAAAGCAAAACCAAAGAAAATTTAGCAAAATCATTTGCAGCTGAATGTCAAGCAGGGGCGAGATATCAATTTATGGCAACGCAAGCACAAAATGAAAAGCTTGTTTATATTAAAGATACAATGAAAATGATTGCAAAAAACGAAATGGCACATGCCAAGTTGTTTTATGACTACATATTAGATAACTGTGGTGAAAAATGTGAAGTGAAGTTTGAAGCGGATTATCCATATGTGTGTCCGTCACTTGAAACCAGTTTAGAAGAAGAAGCAAAAATTGAGCAAGAAGAGTTTGAAAAACTATATCCTGAATTTGCAAAGATTGCAAAAGATGAAGGGTTTGATGATATTGCACAAAGTTTTGAAGAAGTTGCAAAGGTTGAAAAATCACACAGCGAAATTTTGAAATTTTTGACAAAAAACTACAAAAACAACACGCTTTATAAATCAAGAATGAAGAAGGTTTTCAAGTGTTCAAATTGTGGGCATTTAGAATGTGAAACTGAAGGCTGGAAAAAGTGTCCGTTATGCTCGCTTGAACAGGGTTATATTGCCATTGATTTTTCTGAAATTTTGCAAAAATGCGCAGGTTGCAACTAAAGTCAATATTGACATCGATGCCCAGCTGTGATATATTTTAACTAGATTAAAAAGGAGTGATGATGACGATATGAAAGATGCATATATGCCTTTTGGAAAGCTTAAAGAATATTTGACGGAGTGGTATTATCAGCCAGAGTTTTCTATAATTGAAACACCATGCAGAGAAGGTGAAAAGTGTTTTGTTTGTCATTCATTAAAAGAGAACAGCACTGGTGAAGTAGTTTTTGTTTGGGCACAAGATTTGGCAACTCGTTTTGATGAAAAAACCATAGTTTCAACAAGTGGTGTTGTTGGTGAAGAACTTCGTGGACTTATTGCTCAATGCTACTTTCTTGACAAACAACTTGAAGAAAGTTTAAAAAATAAAAATGAAAACAAAATGCCTGAACAAGATTAATAAAATCAATGCTTTGCATTGATTTTTATTTTGCACAAAAATATTACAAAAATTTGAATTTGTAGACAAAAAAAGGCGGTTGTGTTATTATAAACTTGGAAAATTAAGGTGAAATATGAAAGATGTTATCAAAAAGTTAAAAAAAGCAAAAAATATAGCACTTTTTGCACATGTTAGTCCAGATCCAGACACGGTTGGTTCAACATTGGCATTGTGCAAAATTTTGGAAAGTCTAAACAAGAAAGTTGATTTATTTTGTGATGAAACAAACGATAAATATTGTTTATTTGAAGACTATTCTAGATTTTCAACTGATAGCAAAACAAACCTGAACGGGTATGATTTATTGGTTGCGGTTGACGTGTCTGAAGATTTTCGACTTGGTTTGTTTGAAGATGGTTTTTTGGCTCATGAGAATACAATTAGAATTGATCATCATATGGCTGGTGCAAATTTTGCAAAAACAAATATTTGCAAACCATATAGCGCTTGTGCAATTTTAATCTATGAGATTGCAAAAAAGCTAAAGGTTAAAATTTCTGCAGAAATTGCCACAATGCTTTATTTTGCCATTTGTGGAGACACTGGCTTGTTTAAAAACAACAACACTGATAGTGTAACATTTAAGATTTGTGCAGAGCTTTTTGAATGTGGAGCAGACTTTAAAAAGGTTTATGGTGAGTTTTATTCAAAAACAACTCTTGAATATATCAAACTTTCATCAAGCATTTTGCTTGGTGCAAAAACAAATGATGAATATGGGTTTGCGATTTTGTCAGCTTCGCAAAAAGATTATGAAAAGTTTAACCCAGAACAGAATGAAAATATTTCAAACCTGCCACATTCATATTTAAATTGTGGTTATAAAATAGCCGTCATCTTAAAAGAAAAAGAAGATGGTGTTCATTGTTCATTTAGGTCAAAGTTTGAATATGATTGCAATCAAATAGCAGCGGCTTTTGGTGGTGGCGGACACAAGAACGCGTCGGGTTGTATTGTTGAATCTTCATTGAAAGACGCTGAAAAACAGGTTGAAAAAGAAATAATAAAATACTTAAAATCTTTGGTTTAGGAGGATAAGAATATGTTAACAGATATTGAAATTGCACAAAATGCGAAACTTTTGCCGGTTAGAGAAATTGCTTTGAAGCTCAACATTGCAGAAAATGACCTTTTGATGTATGGAGAAAACGTTGCAAAGGTCGGGACGTATGATAAATATATTAGCTCTGCAAAAAAACAAGGCAACTTAATTTTGGTTACTGCGATGAGCCCTACAAAATATGGTATTGGAAAAACCACAGTTTCAATTGGTCTTGCAGATGCACTTAATCAAAAGAACAAAAATGCAGCGCTTGCACTTCGTGAACCATCACTTGGACCAGTGTTTGGAATCAAGGGTGGGGCAGCAGGTGGCGGATATTCACAAGTGTTGCCAATGGAAGATATAAACCTTTCATTCACTGGCGACTTTGATGCTATCACTTCTGCAAACAACTTGCTCTCAGCCATGATTGACAATCATATCTTTAATGGAAATGATCTTGATATTGATCCAGCGCAAATATTGTTTCACAGATGTTTAGATGTTAATGATAGATCACTTAGAGAAGTGAGTTATATCATTGGCGGAAAAGACAAGAATGGCAACAAGCAACAAGTGGTTAGAAAAGACAATTTTTCAATCACTGCAGCAAGTGAAATTATGGCAATTTGCTGTCTTGCAACATCGCTTGAAGATTTGAAAAATAGACTTGGAAATATTATGGTTGCACTAAACACAAAAGGCGAGCCTGTTTTTGCAAGAGAACTTAAAGCTGAAGGAAGTATGGCAACATTGCTTAGAAATACTCTCTGCCCTAATTTGGTTCAAACAATTGAGCACACACCAGCGTTTGTTCACCTTGGACCTTTTGCTAACATTGCTCATGGTTGCAACAGTATTATTGCAACAAAACTTGCACTTTCATGTGCTGACTATGTTGTTACTGAAGCAGGGTTTGGAAGTGACCTTGGTGCAGAAAAGTTTTTGGACGTAAAATGCCGTATTGGAGACCTTAATCCAAACGTTGTTGTTCTTGTTACAACTATTAGAGGAATCAAGTTTCATGGCGACGAATCTCAAACCGAAGACGTTAAAATTTTGATTGAAAACGGGCTTGAAAATGTAAAACGTCATATTGAAACGCTTAAAAACACTTTTAAGGTTAATGTGGTTGTTACGATCAACAAGTTTTTGACGGATACAGATGAAGAAATTGAACAAGTAATCAGTTCGCTTAAAGAGTTTGGTGTTGATGCTGTTGTTAATGAATGCTTTGCAAAAGGTGGCGCAGGCACGCTTGAACTTGCAGATGCTGTGCTTGATAACTTGTCTAATAAAAAACTTGAATTTGCATATAATTTAAATGATGGCATTGAAACCAAAATTGCAGATATTGTAAAGAATGTGTATGGTGGAAATGGTGCAGAATTTTCTGAACTTGCAAAAGAAAAAATTGAGTTTATTAAAAAGGCTGGATTTGAAAATTTGCCAGTGATTATTGCAAAAACACAATTTAGTTTCACTGACGACAAAGCTAGGATTGGCGCGCCAAAAGATTTTAATATTTTTATTCGTGACATTGAACTTAAAACTGGCAGTGGATTTATTGTTGCAATTGCTGGTGATATGATGTTGATGCCAGGGCTTTCAAAAGTTCCTAATGCAGAAAAAATTGATATTTTGCCAGATGGAACAATTGTTGGTTTGTCTTAAGGAGAATTTATGGATTCTAAAAAGTTTAATATATTTTCATTGTTCATGGTCATGGTTATGTGTGTGGTGACTATTGTTGTTGCCTTTAACAGAAAACAACCAAGTGACGGAAGAGATGGAATGAGTGCATATGAACAGGCGGTTGATAGCGGTTTGTTTTCAGGAACGGAGCTTGAATATTTGTTAAGCTTGCAAGGAAAAGATGGCAAAGATGTCACAGTTGAAGATATTTATTATGCATACCTTGAAGCTAATGATTTAACACAAAATGAATGTTCACTGGCGAAGTTTATTGAAACATATTATCCAAAATATTTATTAGATGTTGATGATGCTTCAAAAATGACACTTTCTGAACTTGCTTCTCAACAAGCATTGCGTTCTACGGTTGATATTTTATATTCGGGATATATGAATTCTGCGATTATAAAGGCAACTGAAACTTCAATTTTGCAAACTGGTGAGCCGGTTTATGTTTTAGAAGAAACAACAACTGCTCCAGTGTGTTTGTCAGCAGGATCAGGGGTTATTTATAAAATTGACGGCGACACAGCATACATAATCACAAACTATCATGTTGCGTATGTTAGCAATTATTCAAACGATCCAAACTATAGAGTTTATTATAATGACACAAAAGGTGAATATTTCACGGCAGTTTATGATGAAACAAAAATAAAAACTTCAAGTCTTGCTAGCGGAGCAAGAAAATATATTTTGCAAGCAGATGTTGAAATGGCTCCAATTGAAACACATTTTATGGACACATATGAAGTGTATTTGCATGGCTATCAAGCAGAAGGTTATGCACTTTCTGCAACATTTGTTGGAGGTTCAGCTGAAAACGATATTGCTGTTTTGAAGATTGAAAAGTCTATGACTGAAAACAACAAACTCATCTTTGAAGATGATTATGTTCAAGCAGTTATTGGAGACAGTGCAGAAATTAATGCTGGTGAAGAAGTTATTGCTGTTGGAAACCCACTTCTTGCAAACACAACAAACATTGACACAAGCACAGTGTCAACAATTGGTGAATATGTTGAAGCTTATAAAAAGAGCTATATTGAAGCGTTATGTTTGACAGTTACTGGTGGTGAAGTTAGCTTGATTTCTGAATATCAAGACTTTTCATCAATTTTGGACGGTTCAAAAACATCAAACATGAGACTTATTCGTGTTTCATCTGCAATCAATGCCGGAAACTCTGGTGGTGGGCTTTATGATATGTATGGCAGGCTTGTTGGAATTGTAAACGGCAAGATTGCAAGTGCTGATTATGACAATGTGGGATATGCAATTCCTATAAACAAAGCTATAAACATTGCAGACAAAGTTATTGCAGAATGTTCTGGAACTAGCGGAACTATAAGTTTTAAAGCTGTGACAAGCGAAGCTCTTGGGCTTAGTGTTAAAACCTCAAAGAATGGAACGATTAAGCCAATCTATGATGAAAACACACTCCAATGGATTAACAGAAACTCTGTGGTTGTTTCAAATATTTCAAATAGCGAACTATATTTGGGTGGTGTGTCAGTTGGCGACACATTAGTGTCAGTTGAGATTGATGGGGTTACATATGAGCTTTATAATGACTATGACCTTGATGATGTACTTTTAAAAGTCAAGGCATACACAAGTCAAAATTCACCAAAGATTAAATTTAATTTTGAAAAATTTGATCAAGGTTCGGTTGTTAGCTACAACATAACTTTAACACTCACTGCAGACAACTATGTTGTTATAGAGTAGAATATAAAGACTAGATTTGTTCTAGTCTTTTTTTATTGCAAAAAATATCAAATAAGACAAATTGTGATTCGTTTAAACATAAATAGCAAATGATTGTTTAAGGCTGGGTGTTATCATTGAATATGTGAGGAGGTAGTTTATGGATATCAAATATTCAAGCACTGGTGAAGATATCTGTGCAGAACTTTCAGGAGAGCTTGATGAATACTCGGCAGAATATGTGAGAATTTCACTAGACGATTTGCTGACCAAAATCAAAAGTGAACGAAAACTAATTTTAGATTTTTCAAAAGTGTCGTTTATGGACAGCACTGGCATTGGAATGTTGCTTGGCAGATATAACAAGTTTTCAAAACAAGACATAAACTTATATATAAAAAATCCAACTTCTTATGTGAATAGAATTTTTGAGATGACGGGAATATATCAAATTATTCCAAAAGTTTGTTAAAGGAGATTGCAAATGGCATATGATAATTATTTTAAACTCGAATTTGATGCAAAAAATGTAAACGAGAGTTTTGCAAGGGGTGTTGTGGCTATGTTCTGCACAGAGCTTAAGCCAACGCTATCTGAAATTAATGATTTAAAAACTGCGGTTAGTGAAGCGGTTACCAATTCAATTGTTCATGGTTATCAAAATAAAGGCGGAAAGATTCTGCTTGAAGTGGGGCTTTCGGGAAACAAGGTTGATATTATAGTCACAGATACTGGGGTTGGCATTGAAGATGTTGATATGGCGCTTCAGCCATTTTTTACAACAAAGTCAGCTGACGAACACTCGGGCATGGGCTTCACTCTTATGGATTCATTCATGAACTATTTAGAAGTTAAGCCAAACAAGCCAAGTGGTCTTGTGGTGCATATGCAAAAGGTGATTAAAGGCTAATGAGTGAATATAAACCTTTAGATGCAAAAGCCACCAATGAACTGATTGAAAAGTCTAAAAATGGCGATAGTGAAGCGACCGATATTTTGGTGAATGGAAATTTTCCGCTCATAAAGGCGATTGTTAAAGGGTATCTTAACAAAGGCGTTGATTATGATGACCTTTATCAAATTGGTTGTGTTGGTTTTTTAAAAGCCATAAAGAATTTTAATCCAAGCTTTGATGTGAAGTTTTCGACCTATGCTGTGCCGATGATTGCGGGAGAAATAAAAAGATTTTTGCGTGATGACGGAGCTGTGAAGGTTTCAAGGTCTATCAAAACGCTTGCAATCAAAGTTAAGGCATTTATTGAAGAAAGTAAGCAGAAAACTGGTGAAAGTCCAAGTATTGAGTTTTTGGCAGAAAAGTTTGAGGTTGAAAAAGAAGATATTATTGTTGCTCTCGATTCATATCAGCAAACAATTTCGCTAGATGCAAAGATTGATGAAGATGACCCAAACAGCCAAAATGTGATTGACAAGCTTGCAGTGTTTGACAAGAGTGAAGACATGCTTGACAAGTTTATTTTAAAAAACGCCATAATGAGTTTGCCAGAACGTGAAAAAAAACTTATTCTTTTGAGATATTATAGGGGAAAAACCCAAGGTGAAGTTGCTGAAATTTTAGACGTGTCACAAGTTCAAGTTTCTCGAATGGAATCAAAAATCATTGAACAATTAAAATCAAAACTTATAGAAAAGTAGAATCGGTTTGGTTCTGCTTTTTTTGCATAATTAAAATTTTTTATGAATAAAAATTATTATATCAGGCCTGTGTATTCATTAACAAAATTAAGTTTTTTGAAAAAATACATTATTCGACAATACATTCAAAAATCAAACATTATTTTCAAATATAGGCTTTGTCTTAATTTAATAAAAAAACTAAAATATAGGAGTAATTTGTATGAAGATATTGTGTTCAAAATTGAAATCAATAACTCAAATGTTATCTTTATCACTTATTGCGATAATACTTGCGCTAATTGTAGCCTTAACAAGTAGCGGAACTATTTATTTTGGCTATGCATATAGACTAGTCCCAATATATAGCGTTGATACCACAGAAAAGAAGGTTGCTTTGACATTTGATGCTGCGTGGGGCTCAGATAAAACATCAGACATTGTTCGACTTTTAAAACAAGAAAATATTCTCGGCACATTTTTCTTGGTTGGTTTTTGGGTTGAAGCAAATGGTGATAAAGTTAAAGAAATACACGATGCTGACTTTGATATTGGCACACATTCAAACACTCATCCAAAGATGAGCACTTTGTCAGAGTCAAAAATTAGGGAAGAACTTGAAATTTCGTCAAAATTGATAAAAGATATCACAGGCAAGCCAGTGACTCTTTTCAGGCCACCTTTTGGCGATTATAACGACACTTTAATCAATATTGCTGGAAGTTTGGGGTTGAAAACTATTCAGTGGGATGTTGATAGCTTGGACTGGAAAGGTCTTTCTGCTAGTGAAATTTTAAATCGTGTTAAAGCCAGTGTTAAAAATGGTTCAATAATTTTGTTTCACAATAATTCAGACCATATATTAGAAGCGATTCCTTTGGTTATTTCTTATTTAAAACAGCAAGGTTATAAGATGGTGAAGTTAACTCAACTCATATATCAAAAAGATTATCATATCGACAACAACGGATTACAAAAACAAAAATAATTAACTTTATGGAGAAGATATATTTATGAATAACACATCATATGAAAACAATAATCACGTTTTACTTAAAGGAAGAATTAAAGAGTTGCCAACCTATTCTCACACCGTTATGGGTGAAGGTTTTTTTGAAATGTTTGTTGAAGTGTCAAGACTTTCAGAAGAAGTTGATGTTTTGCCGGTTACCATTTCTGAAAGATTAATCACAGACTTTAGTGTTGGTGACGAAATTGGCATTGTTGGTCAGTTTAGAAGCTACAACAAGCTCGAAGAAAATCATAGCAAGCTTATGCTTACGATTTTTGTTAAGGAACTAGTTGATCCAAGTGAGATTAGTGAAATCAATCAAATTTATTTAATTGGTTATATTTGTAAAGAACCGATTTATAGAACCACTCCGTTCGGCAGAGAAATTTGTGACGTGCTTTTAGCGGTTAACAGAGCATATAACAAAAGTGACTATTTGCCATGCATTGCTTGGGGAAGAAATGCTAGGTTTGTTAGAGATCTTGGGGTTGGTGAAAAACTTGAAGTTCAGGGCAGAATTCAAAGCAGAAGTTATCAAAAGCGAATCAGTGAAGATGTTGTCGAAACAAAGGTTGCTTATGAGATTTCAATTTCAAGTGTTGTTTTGGTTGATGATGTTGAATATGTGGGTGATTACGAAGAATATGATGATGAAAATATCAAGCTTAGACCAAATCTTGCAGAAAATTAAAAGAGATGCTAAAAGCATCTCTTTTTTACGTCAAAAACTGGCGTTATTTTCAATTTTAAATCAATTCTTTGAGAAGTTTGTGTAAATGAATGATTATATAAAAATTTTCAGCATTTTCGCCCTTTAATACAACAACTTCTTTTTTGTGATAAAGCTTTAAAACATTGTTTGGCAGAAGTTCAATATCGTCTAAATTTTGAATTGCATATTTTTTTGTTTTGCCTTGGTTTGTTAAGTGGATTTCATTAAAGAAAACTGTCATTTTTGTGTCATAGTTAAACTTTGGAGTTTTTAATGATTCGTCAAGCAAACCAACCCCGTCATATGAAACAAATTGTCTTGAAAGGTCAACTGGTTGTTTTTTTAACAGACCAAACAAAAACTCATCTAAATAGTCAAATGAATAAACATCTCTAGAAAAGTCGATTTTTCCATTATTTGAAAACTCAACAGCAGAGCCACAGTTTCGGCATTTTAAACAATTAAACTCTGAATAAACACTAAATAATTCTTTGCAGTGTGGACAGGCATAAATAATGCGTTCGATACGTTCAGCAAGTTTGTTTGAACGAATGAAGATATGATTTTTTTCTGCATAAACAGAAGCAGAAGATGGCATGCATTTATTCAAAACTTCATTTTGTTCACGTTCAATAAGTTCTTCAAGTTTTGCATGTGTGAAGGTGGTTTGTTTAATGCACTTTGTGTCACATCTGCGATGTGTTTGCGCCCAGATTGGTTTTGCAAAATAAGTTCCAACCAAATATAAAAATGAAAGGTCATATCCAGTGTCAAACAAGAAGTTTGTGACTTGCATTGGCAATTTCTCGGAGTCTCCAAAAATTGTATATTTTTTTTCAGGGAAAACAACAAGCGACCATCCATTTTCATAAAGCATTTTGATATTTTTTAAAAGGCTGTCATATTCTTTAACCGAAAATGCGTTTGAGTGAAGTTTTTTAACAACTTCATCTTTTAAAAAGAGGTAGCTACCAGAGATTGAAGCAGTGATAAAAAATCTGTCAAACTCAGTGGTTTTGTTGCATACAAAAAGGGTTGGTTTGTCACAGCTGATGGCTGGTTTTGACATCATAAACTTAAAACAAACCGCCAAGCTTTTAAGTTTGCTTGGGGGATTGTCGAAATATTCAAAATTTAAGTCTTTTAAAAATTGTTTATTCTTTTCCATATAAGTAAATTATATACAAAATATTTGAAATTACCAAGAAAAAATTTGCATAATCGTTTAAATTGTTGTTATAATTAGGTCACTTAGCTAAAAAGGAGACTTATTGATGGATTTATTTCAAAAATGTAAAGATTATCATCTTGTAGACGATGTTAAAGAAGCGGGAATCTATCCATATTTTCACGTGCTTGAATCAAAACAAGACACCATTGTTAATATGGAAGGCGCTAGAAAAATCATGATCGGTTCAAATAACTATCAAGGGCTCACAAGTGACCCAAGAGTTATTGCAGCTGCAGTAAAGGCAACTGAAGAATTTGGTTCAGGTTGTTCTGGCTCAAGATTTTTAAACGGAACAACTTCGCTTCATATTGAGCTTGAAAAAGAACTTGCAGAATTTTTGGGCAAAGAAGACTGTGTAACAGTAAGCACGGGTTTCCAAACAAACCTTGCTGTTCTTTCATGCCTTGCAGGCAGAAAAGACTATATTTTCTGTGACAAAGAAAACCATGCTTCAATCTATGATGGTTGCAAACTTTCATATGCAAAGCTTGTTCGTTTCAATCACCTTGATTATGATGAACTTGAAGCAAAACTTCAAGAACTCCCAGAAGATGCAGGTGCACTTATCGTAACTGACGGAATTTTCTCAATGACAGGT
>JAZOTD010000014.1:0-127076 GCA_045657465.1 Clostridia bacterium
TTTCAATGATTTCTTTTTGATTTGGATTCATTGTCTTCTTAAGTTCTTTTGCAGTCTTACCCATTTTTTCAGCAAGTTCAGCAATTTTGTTGTCAATATCAGTATCTTCAACTTTGATGCCTTCTTTTTTAACAATTTCAGCAAGAACAAGACTAGCTTTGATTTGCTTTTCTGTATCAGCTTTTCTTGAATCACGAAGTTGTTCATCAGTCATGCCTGTGTATGCAAGATACATTTCATATGACATGCCTTGAGCTGCAAGACTTCTCTTCATTTCTTCAATTGCACGATTGATTTGGTTTGTAACCATGCATTTTGGAACATCACAAGTTGCATTTTTAACAATTTCTTCAACAAGTTTGTCTTCAACTTCTCTGTTTGCAGCTGTTTCTTTTTCAGCTTTGATTTTTTCTTTTGTATCTTTCTTGAGTTCATCAAGTGTGTTAAATTCACTTACATCACTCGCAAACTTATCATCAAGTGCTGGGATTTGTTTTTCACGAATAGCAAGAAGTTTAACAGCGAACACTGCTGGCTTGTCAGCAAGTTCTTTTGCGTGATATTCTTTTGGAAATGTTACATTAACATCTTTTTGTTCATCAATTGTCATGCCTGCAACTTGTTCTTCAAAACCTGCAATGAAAGAGTGTGAACCAAGTTCAAGTTCATAATCTTTTGCACTGCCACCTTCAAAAGCAACACCATTCATTGAACCAACAAAGTCAATGTTTACAAGGTCGCCCATTTTTGCAGCTCTGTCTGTTACATCAACAAATCTAGCTTGTTTTTCTTGTAAGTCTTTAAGTTTTGCTTCAACTTCTTTTTCAGAAACTGAAACTTTTGCTTTTTCAATTTCAATGCCTTCATACTTTCCAAGTTCAACTTCTGGCATCAATGTGATTGTTGCAACCCAAGACGCACCTTCTTTTCCAACGTTTTGAACAGAGATGTCTGGATAGTCAACAGCTTGAATATCTTTTTCTTTTTCAATCATTTCGAAGAAACTGTTGTCGCAAACTGCTGACAATGCATCTTCATAAAACAAGTATTCACCATAAGTTTTTTCTAAAACTTTTCTAGGAATTTTGCCTTGTCTAAAACCATCAAGTTTATATTTTCCTTTATTTTTTTCATAAGCTTTTTGAAGTTCTGCTTCCCATTCGGTAGCATTAAGACTGAATTCTACAATAATTTTTCCGTCTTTCTTTTCACCAATTTTATATGTCATTATGTTTTCTCCTTAAAATAAGTAACATTATCATTTTAAATAAAACCTAGTGCTTTGTCAAGATTAAATGGCAATTATTAGGTGTTCTATTGTTTATCAACTACGCTTTAATCCTTTTTTTATCAAAGTTTGAAATTTGGTTCAAATTTTGCAATTTCAAAATGTAAATGTTTACAATTTGCCAACTTGCTAAAACTTAAAATTTTGAGTATGCAAAGGCTGAAAGTTTATGGTTTGTAATATTTTACTGATTGAACCAAGTTGCATAATTGTTGGCTCTTGGGTAATCTTCTTGCAACATTTCATTTTGTAATTGTTTTACATTATAATCAATTTGTTTATGTTGTATATCAACACTTTTATTTTCAGTTTCAATTAAAACATAATTGCCAGGATATTTCATTCCCAAACTTCCACAACATACAAAAGTCTTATTATTGTTTTTAAATTTATTCGGTTTGTGATTATGTCCAAAAATGATATAATCTGCTTTTATATTATCAAACAACCTTGCAGTATTTTTTGTTGGACAATTTGGCTCATCGGGGTCGTCCATTACAAGTCTATCTGTTTCCCAAGCATAATGCGTGAAATAAAAATTTAATCCATTGTGTTTAACATAATATTCTTTTGGAATTGTTTTCAATTTGTTTTTTAACGAATTAAAAGTCTTGTTTCTCATATACTTTTGATGTTGTCTTTTATCTTCTTTAAAAAATAGATATTCTTCTTTTGGCAAACCATAAGCACAATAAGAATCATGATTACCCAACAGAAACACATCGTTATTATTCATAATCATTTCTATACATTCATTTGGATACGGACACATGGCAACAGCATCACCAAGAAATATTCTCAAATCTGCAGTCCTGTAATCTTGTGTCTTTTGCAATTCTTCAAGAGCATATTTATTTCCATGAACATCACTATATACCAATATCTTCATTGTAAATCTCCTACATCAAAATTATACCACATCGCTCACAAATTTGTATCTAGATTTTGCAAATTATTACCGTATTTCATAAGATTAAAAAATCTCTATCAAATGATAGAGATTAAAAATGGTAGTCCCAAGGCATCTAAAACTCAAAAATAGCCATGAATAAGCATGTGATTATTGTGCAAAGAAAAAAGACCAATTTTTGGTCTTTTAATAAATAATAACAATCACCAATGTAAAGATAAATGCAAGTGCACTCAAAACAAGTTTTGTTATCAAGAATGCTTTTTGCTTTTTGTTTAAATCTTCAACAACAAGTTCGTCGTTTTGCATGGTTTTTTTTATGTTGTAATAAAGTTTTAACGCATAAAACAATGTCATTATTGCAAATGAAGCAGCATACATAATCACAGCAACTTTAATAACAACATAATCACCAACAAATTGAAAAATAAAAACCATAATTGTTGCAAGAATAATTGCAACAAAACTTGCAAGGTCAAGAGTTCTTAAAACTTCTTTTTTGTTCATAAATCACCTGCCAAAATTAAATCAAAATTATACTTGTGAAAATCATAACAACTGCAACAATCCAAATAACCAATCTTAAGATGCCACCGCGTCTAAATGCATGTTTTGTTGAAAGCACACACAATACAAGCCAGCCAACACAGTTTGCAATTTTTGTCATTGTATTAATGAAGTTTGCTGAAATTCCACATTTTGCCAAAATCATAGCGATAAAAAGTGCTAAACCACCAATAATAACCGCAACATATGACAAAATATTCATTAAATAACTTATGCCTCTGCTTTTCTTTGTCACCGTAACAGTAGTTGCTCCATTTGATGATTGAGTTTTTCTTGTCTCTGTCATAATATTCTCCTTTTTATATCAATTTTATTATAGATTTTGAAATCTTTATTGTCAAACACTTGATGACACGAGTTTTGATAATGTTTTTTCAAAATAGTCTGGAAGTTTACATTCAAAACTCATACGTTTTCCAGTTGTTGGGTGCGTTAATTCAAGCTTATACGCATGCAAAAGTTGTCCGTCAAGCTTAAACTTTTGATTTTTGACTCCATATGTTTTATCACCAACAATTGCGTGGCCTAAATGCTTAGAATGAACCCGAATTTGGTGTGTTCTACCCGTTTCAAGCACAAACTCAACCAAACAGTTGCCAGTGTATCGTTTAAGCACATTATAATGCGTTATTGCCCATTTACCCTGACTAGAAACCGCCATTTGTTTTCTATCGTTAGGGTTTCTTGCAATAAACGTTTCAACCGTGCCTTTGTCTTGTTTTAAATTGCCTTCTAAAAGTGCCAAATAATGTCTAAAACAAGAATGTTCAGCAATTTGGGCTGCCAGCGATGCATGTGCTTTGTCATTTTTTGCAACAACCAAAAGACCTGACGTATCTTTGTCTATTCTATGCACAATTCCCGGCCTGATATCTCCCGAACCATTGCTTAAGTTTTCAAAGTAATATAAAAGTGCATTTACAAGCGTGTGATTATATGCCCCTGGTGCTGGATGCACAACCATTCCCTGCGGTTTATTTATGATGGCAAAGTCATCGTCTTCATAAACAATATCAAGTGGAATGTTTTCAGCTTCTGCGTTTAGCTCAAGAACTTCTTTTGAGAACGAAATTTTAACAATATCTCCATTCTTAACTAAAAATCCAGCCTTTTGAACCTTTCCATTTACAAGCACTTTTTGTGCGTCTATTTGAAGTTTTATTTGCGACCTTGTCCAACCAGTTTCACCAGACAAAAAAACATCTAGTCTAATTTTTTCATCAAGGTCTTGAACTTCAAGTTCTTCATTTAACTCAATCATTAGACTTGTCTCCCAAATTGTTAGTTTCTTGTGAAACACTTGTTTCCTCTTCTTTATTATCTTTCTTAAACAAAGACAACAACAAATATACGCAAAATGCAATAGCACTTAAGCTAATTGCCATGTCAGCAACATTAAATATTGCAAAGTTTAAAAATTTCAAAGAAATAAAATCACGCACACCACCAAAGAAAATTCTATCAATCAAATTTCCAACGGTTCCACCTAAAATAAACCCAAAAACAATCTTTTCAAATTTAGAAGTAAAATATTTTTTTGAACAAATAAGCCAAATTAAGGCAATAGATGCCAAACTTGAAATAATTATAAAAATATAACTCTTCCCTTCAAACATAGAAAAAGCAACACCCGTGTTTAGAGTGCTTTCAAACCAAAGCAAATTTCCAACAATCGACTTTGCTGTGGTGCCGTAAATCAAGAACTTAGTCAGTTGATCAACACCAATCACAAGCCCTGCTATAACAAGTGAAATTATCATATTTAAAGTTTAACACAATGCAAAAAAAAAGACAAGGTTGAAACTTGTCTTTTTTTATTTTATTTAAGATTAGAAAATTTCGTTCATTTAGGTTACTTACTTTTTTCTTCTTTCTTTGCTTTCTTTTCTTCTTTCTCTGCTTTTTTCTCTGCTTTTTTCTCATCTAAGAATTGTTTTGCACCATAGCCTGCGGCTGAAGCGACGCCATCTTGAGCCTTAGTTACACCACCCATAGCCTGCGCAATTTGTGCAGCATCTGCACCCTTTGCAAGGAGATCTTTCAAATTGCCCATAGCTTCACCCTGTTTGCCTTTAGCCTCCTGCATTTTTGCCTTTTGGCGTGCTCGCATTTGCAAACCTTCACCAGGGCCGGTAACTTCGTCTTTTGTTGGAGTAACAAAGTCCATAACTTCTTTTGGAACTTTTGTAACCGCAGTAACAATAGCCTTTCCAGAAAGCAATGCCATTTGTTTTGTAACCTTAATCATTTCAGCACCCGCGTTCGAATCATAGATTGTTCCTGTCATTTTAGGGTTAACAATTTTTTGAATTGTGCTGATAATACTATCATCTTGTGATTTTTTACCTTTATTATCATCAGGACCAGTCAGCAGGCTAAACAACACAATTTCTGCAACGAGTGCCAATAATGTGTTAAACAGTCTAGCCTTTGTATCAACTGAAATCAAGTTTCCACCAACTATCATTGCAACTCTTGAAGCTGCAACGTTTTGAACAATATTTTCAGGCCTAATAAATTGAATAGATTCAATTACTGGGAACAGCAATATAACAAAGTTGATACCCAAAATCAAACCATAAGTCAAGAACACTTTGTCAATGTATTTTTCCATCCATCTTGAATATCTCTCCCCATTATCAAGTGGCATGGTCGCACACCCGACCGGATATGTTAATAACAACAAGAACAGTTCATAACTTCGTCTTATCAAAGCAAATACGCTGACAATGCAGCATTTCAAAAGTGTCGCTGCTGCAAATAACAATATAAACAAGTTGATTTTGCCTGGAATAAATAAGTTGCTCAAATTCAAACCATACATATTTCCTGACAGTGCTGATGTTATAGCATCTGTATAAAGATAACCAATATGAAGTTTAGCATTGTTTAGTCTGTTAACTTGTTTTGTAACTTTGACATACAAGATATCAACAGCATCTTGATTAACTGTAAGTCGTGGCAATAACGACAATGGATTAAACAATGCCTTAATAAATTTCATAAATCCGCCATCTGAACTATCTTGGGCCATGTCAAATTTTGCAACCTTTCCATCTTCACCAACATAATTGATTTCTAAGGTATCTCTATAAAATTGAACTTCAGTTTTATCCTTCGAAAGTCTGATTGCTGTTGGATATTGCACGGACATAACATCATCAAAAATTCCCTTTGCAACAACCATTTGATTTCGTCTTATGTAATCTGATTTAAATGAACCCGAATGATTTGCAGCATAGCCAATTGTAAATGGAACTAAATATGTGTAATTCATACCACCAATATCAATAGTTCGTTCACCTGACATTAAGAATACCGCACCATCAATTTCATCATAAGTGTTTTTGACATGATTATATTGAATCTGTTGTTCACCAGCAAATGAACCATCTTCTAACACTTTGTTGTATCTGCTTGTAAATCTAACAACTTGATAGTTTTTAGACTTAAACACATCAAACATTGTTTCATCTGTGTCTGGAATTATTGGCGATGTCAAATTGTTGCTTCGATAAAATTCAATGCCATAAAGCCCAACCAAATCGTTAAATAAACTTTCACCATAACCGCTTGGCAACTGAGTGTAACTTTCAAGAACTTGCTCTAGCGTTTTCATATAGAGCATGCTCGAATTTTCAATTGCATATTGAATAACATCAGCCATTACATAATATTCTTCAATATATGTTCGAATTCGTTTATATTTTGCAAGCGGGTCTGACGCAGCAACACCAATCTTGCTGTCGCAAACCGAATGATACGTTTCAAGCTCGTTTTCATCTTCAACCCTAAGGTCATAGAACTTGTCAAATTCTTGATCCTGAATATCAGTGTATTCTTTGTAAATGACTGAGTTTTCAACATACCTGTCATATGACTCATCCATCTTTTTTTCACCACTTAAATAGAGGTCAAAAATTTCTTCGTCTGTCGTAAAGTCATAGGTTATAGGGATTCTCTTGCCATTCGACGCATAGACTCGATAAATATTGGCCTGGGCTGCCGATGTTGCAAAAATTCTGGTGCCGATACTAGATGAGTTTGATGGGTTTGTTGCGGCATACAATGATTTTAACAACACGTTTGTGGCACCTATTCCAATAATGCCAATAATTGGAGTCAAAAACAACAAAAGGATTGACTTTAAAAAACCTTTCATGATTTCGCCAACTTTTGCAGGTTCATCAGAGTTTAATGAAGCAAATTGCGATTTTATAATCGCAATGATTGAAAATATAATCAATATAATAATTGCAATTCCAATCAAATTTCGAATGATTGTTGTGACAAGCTCACTGTTTGAAATGAGCATGTTAAACACCATGTCAGCATCTTCAGAAAACATCGCTCCCAAAGATGTCGTATCTGAATTTAATCCCGCCAATTGCTGAACATATATGAATATAAGGTCCGTGAAATACATCATCCACTTAATTGCGAAATAAAATATTTCCATAAGTGCCGACCATAAAGACAGCACCCATCTGCCTATATAATCAAAAAATCCAGCAGCAAGAAATGCAGATGGCTTTGCAACCAATGCAGTTAATGCTGATATTATGTTAAAAGCCATCTGACTTTCCCCCTATGTGTTATTTTTTCTTTTTCTTCTTTTTATTTGGATTTAATTCTTCAAGTTTCTTTTTATTTTTTTCTGTGCTAAAACCAGCTCTTGCTATACCCCAATTAGATTTAACAATTCCATTTTCATCTTTATTGTTTGGATCTAACATTCTTTCAGTGTGCAAATTCTTAAAGTAAGCACCAGAAGTTAATTGTTGTAAAGTTGATGGTGGCAAGTTAGAGAATTCTTTGCCATCCCCACCCATGAATGTCTTGCTAAATTTATTTGCAGAATCAATTTTATTCTGTCTTTCTTTTTGTCTGTTTGCGGCCTGTTTTGCAACATAATCTTTTTCAAACTTTTTAGCCGTTGCCTCGTCAACACCAGCCGCAATTGCTTGTTTACGAATATTTTTAGCATCGGACTTATCTTTCATCTTTTTGCCTATTTCTATAGCACTTCCAATCATCGCAGACCCAGGAATAAACGTTTTTAGTTGCTCAGCAACATAATTCTTCAGGTCACCAATTACTTCACCAGACTTGACTGATTCAACCATCTTTTTAACAGCTTTAGCTTTTGCATAAGCTTCAGTTGCCATTGTTTTAATTTGAGTCATTGGTTCAGCGCCACCAATAGCAGATGCAAATGGATTTGCATTAGCTTCCATAGTTAGAAGTTCAGTAAACAATGAAGCTGAACCCTTCACAAATGACGCTGCTGCAATCACCCACATTGCTCTAAGCACAGCATCTAAGAGTCCTTTAGATAGGAATCCTAAGCCACCAAGTGCTCTAATCTTTTCAAATGAATAATCTGAAATAAAGTCCATGCTAAGTGTAACTTTTATTAATATGTAATAGGCGTTAAACGCGACAATGTATCCAAATGCACTCAGCAGTGCTTTGGTCATCATCTGCTTCCACGTATCAAACGATTTGCTCATGATACCTTTTGAGTCACCAGTTGGATTAAGTTGCTTTGTTGCAATAATAACTGGACTAATAAATGACAATAGCAAGATATCAAGAACTCTTCGCACAATTGACGCAGATGCGTTAAACAAGATTGGCAACATTGTTGATATACCAATCAAAAGCAACATATACGTTTGACCACCAAATGTGTAATAATATTGGAACGAATCAAGAATGTTAAGTGCACCATAGTCATCAGACTTAATTGAGCCATATCTTATACTTTCTTGTGCAAATGCCGCATCCAAATTTGATTCAAGTGTGGTTCGCATATCGCTGCCACTTGAGAACATCATTGCACGGTTTGCACCATGTGTAACACGCTTAAATGCAGTAGCTTGAACATATTTTGTGTAGCCAAGTGTTGTTACTTCAGAGAGTGCCGAGGTTGCGCCCACGGCTTCATCATTTAATTCTGAAAGCATGACAATGTTGGTTCTATAATAATAAACCTCGCCATCAATTGTTCGAATTGCAGTTGGAAGCCCGTCATTGGTGATTATACCTTTAGCAATAATTGGATAAGCCGTTAGTTCTTCAGGGCTATTATTACCTTCGGTTACAATCGCAGCATCATTGTTGTATGCCGCGGTTTGAATATCAATGCTATATTTTGTTACATATCTGCCATATAAAGTGTCTGCCACTTCATGAGCATATCTTGAAACATTCTTTCCTCGAGCCATTATTGGAACATATTTTCCACTAACTTCATCCATTGTGCAAAGCACGAACACATCGCCCATTGCTTCATCATAGAATCCGTTTCTGTCATACAAATTGTCATACTCAAGATTTACTAATTCTTCAATAGGTCTATTTTCAAGACCTGCAAGTTTAAGCACAAGATTTCTAGTAGATTTTCCAATGCCAAACTCTGCATAAAGTTTGGTTGAACCATCAGCTAGCAGCAACATTCCATCAGTTTCATCAACATCTGAAGACATTTCACTGGTTGTAAGTTGTGTTGAAATGTATTCAGTATGTGTCACTGAAGGCAAATCACCAATCGCCTTATAATAATCAAACTCGCAAGTTATTAAATTGAACAAAGCAATATATCTATTTGAGTTTTCAGCAGCAGTTTCTGATGGATTTTGTTGATAATCAACAATTTTTTCCATCAATAAATGCTTAAATTCAATGATTGTTATGTCATCTAAAACAATTGGATTTTCTGCAACTGTTTCTTCTTGTTCTTCGCTCACAAGCAAGTATGAAATTACATTCTTGAATGCCATATGAATGCGCTGACTAGGTTCTGTAGTGTTTCCTGTTGGATTATAATATCCAGATGTATAATCATCTGTTTGAATATAATACAAATAATCAAGAACCGCTTTTTCAAAGAACTCTGCCCATTCATCATTTGTTCCAAATGTAATCGTGTCATCTCCATCTAAATATCGTGCGAGTTGTTGAACGCTTAGTGGAACATTTGCTCTAAATGCATCTTCATTAACAGGATCTCTCAAACTTGATTTTGTGTCACCAAAGATCAAACTTACAAATGTGTCTGGAGTGATTGCTTCTTCTTCAATTAAATATCTTAATATCAAATATTCTGGGGTTGTTTTCATCAACTCATCAGAGCCATTGTTAGAAACTTCACCATAAATATAAGAATCAAGTTTAACAGCATCATTTTTATTGGCTGCAACGTCAACAAGGTTTGATGTGTAATAAAGTTTTGATGTGTAGTTTGCAATTTGTCCTGCAAATTCACGAAGTTGTTTCCAGCAGTTAAGTTTCGTTTGAACATGACCTGTATCTGGATTGTAAACTTTTGATGCTTGAACAATTCCCTTATAATCTGCACTTGTATAATATGGTTCAATGCCAAATTCTAAAAGATATGCACCACCAAACACATATTCAGCAAGTCTAAGTGCTGACACATCAGATGTAAATGTGTATGTCTTTCCATCTACTGTAAAGTCATATCCAGATGGAACATAGTTTTGACCATATTCGCTAAGCGCAAATGTGATTGAGGTTTTTGAAATTTGGTCAATTTTCTGTTGTGCTGTAATGTATGCCTCTAAGTAGTTTTGGAATTCTACAAGGTTGTCTAAAATTTCTTCATAAACAAATGTTTCTTGAACTTTTCTAGAACCCATTTCTGTTCTTTCTGAATCGGTATCTAAAAGAGCAACTTGATTTATTTCTTCAATAATATAAGGAATATATTCTTTCATTTTTAAGAGTCTGTTCCAAGTGCCCATATATCCAGATGCACCATTTGCACAATCATTTAAATCTGTATAGAATCCAAAAATTATATCAAACAATGAACCAAGACTAGCTTTTGGATATACAAAATTTACATAATTGTCATATTCAGGGCCGAAACTATCAAGCAAAACATCTGTGTGTAAAACTTTTACATCGTCAAAGAAATTTAATTTGTTTAAGAATTTTTCAAATGCGTTTTGATCTTCTGTTACGCCATCATCAACAACAGTTTTTCCGTATGCTAGCTTGAGATAATTAACTGTCATCATCATCATTGACGTTGATCTGGCTGACTTGTATTTGCCATAATCTGGAAGCAATGCTGTTGTGCTAACGGTTGAAGCTTCTTTAACAATCTCCCAACGTGTGATCGATCCATTCAAATACGCTTTGTATTGTTTTAAATAAATTGGGTGATTTTCTTCCTTTCCTTTACATGCTTTACGGATTTCAAAGTATGTTTCATACATGAAGCAATATCGTGAATCTCTGTCAGTAATTTTTGTTTGAGCTTGATACATTTTGTCATAATATTTCCAAACATAATCTGACAGTACATCAAATGTTTTGCTGAAGCCATATGTTGCTAAAACAGCATCATACTTTTTGCTGGTAGATGAAAATTCTTTTTCAACAGTAGGTGTTATTTCATCATAAATAATCAACTTGTTGCTTGCGCCAACATTTTCTGTTATGTATGAACAATATGCTTTATACATGTTAAATGTAAATACTGGGGTTGCGTTTCCGCTAAGTTCATTTTCATATTCAACAAGTTCTTCAAATGAACCATATGTAAACGCATTAATCACCTCGCCGTTGTTGTCATATTGACCGTTTAAGTATCCATAATATCTACTATAATCACCTGCTGATTGAGCAAGAGATTCATAAATTGTATAGCCCGCATATACTCTAGTTGCAACGGTGTATAGATATTCACCAATATCAGATGAAAGCAACGCTGTTGCAAGATATGACTTGTAAACACACATTACAAAATTGTCAACTTGTCCATCTGCAATGTTGATTGCTTTTTCATAAGCAATATCATCAAGGATTGATGCAAAACTTACGTTAAAGAGTTCCATAAACACTTCTGCTTGAAGTGATAGTGTTGCATATTCTTCTTCGCCCAAAATTGCAAGCATCAATGAATTAAGAACTTTTTCATCAAACAATGAAGAATATTCATAATTTGCATATGAGCCTGTAACATATTTAGCTTTTGTTAAGAAGAACTCTGAAAGCACCAAACCAGCAGCAGTTGTGTTTGAAGAGTTTCCTGTTGAAACATATGTTCCATTGGTGTAAGCTGAAGTAAATTCACCAAGTGTGTCAAGCCAACCTTCTGTGGCAACAAGTGTTTCCCAGTTAAGGTCTGGATAAAGCACTTGCATGTCATTCATAAGTTTTTGTGGCCAACTCACTTCTTTTACAAGTTCATAAATATCATAGGTTGCAAAAGTTGTAAGTGAAACTTGATAAGCTTGTTTTGTGTTTTGATAAACATGTCTAAACACTTTTTTCCAATTAATGTTTGCCTGTTCACTTGCAGGTGTTTGCATTATTGGATCATCAGTTTCAGCCACAGTTAAGTTTGTAGGTATTTCATAACTAATTGTGTCAGGCAATGTGCCGATGTTGCTAACAAGTCTCGCAACCTTTTTGCCATTTTCATTAGTCATTAATCTTATTTCTGTGTTAAGAGCATATTGATGAGTTGAAACCAACACTCTAAAATCACTCTTTGCATCAGTTCCTTTCTTAACAATTTCACCAGATACTGAACCATAACTTGCATGATCATCTTCAAAAGTATAATTGTTAACTTTTATGCCTGTTTTTTCCGCATATTCACTGTTGTTGTTTAAATATTCAATACGGTTTTCAAGAACTGTTTTAAGAAAATCTGCCAGGGTTTTATTCTCAATTTTACTATTAGCTGCATATTGAACAAGTCTTCCATAGAGATAATCAGCAAGCAAAATATCATCATTTATTGCTCCAACTGGAGGATGATTAATATATTGCATACAAATTTCTTGCATTTTTTCAACTGCTTTTGCCGGACCAAGGTCAGCACCAGTTGTTGCTATATATGCTTTTATTTGAGTTGCAAACACATTTGAGAAACGGTGCGCCTCACCCAAAGTTGAAAGATCACTTAATTTTGCGATAACATTTCCTGTTTCGTTGTTTGTTATATATGAATTAACTTTATCATTGAAATTTGTCAAGAAATCGATGTTTGTTGTGTCTACTTGTCTAACATAAGGTGCAATATTATAAACAGTGCCATTTAAAGCAATGAATTTGTCATTTCTTTCATCATCACTATAAACATCAATATAATTGCCGCCATTAACCAAGTTTTCAAATGTTAACCCATAGAAAACATTTGATGCAACATTTTCTTGAATTACTAAATTGTCATTTTCATCATAACCAAAATTCAAATTTGAAGCGCCTCTTGCATATTCATAAAGATAAATATAATCAAGAAGAGTCCATTCATTTGGTTTGTTAATTTTGTTATTCACATCTGTAACATTTGTGCTAAACCCAGCTGAAAGCTTCAATTGAATAAATCCAATTGGTTTATATGTTTCAGATTGTCCACTCAAAATTTCAGATTGTTTGTCAATTGAAACATTATTGTCAAGAAGAAAATCCTTCATGTATTTTGGAGATTCGCCTTCAAAATAGAAATAGTTTTTATATTCAAGATCAACAATAATTTCAGTTGAATTAATTGTGTAGCAGATATTATAGTTGCCTAACTCTAAACTTTCTGCTTCTCCATTAGAAATAAAATCAATGTTTGCAATAGAATTTCCTTGGGTTAAAACAGGAGCAGCCATTTTTCTGTTATATAATGAGTCAAAAACACTATAGTTAACATAAGCACCAGTAGCTGACATATAGGCATTTGAGAAATTGATAACTTTTGTTGTTGTCACATTTCCAAAAGCATCAGACTTTGTTAAATAATAAATATAAGCTGGAACTTCTCCATTTTCAACAAATGTTTGGAAATTGGTTGAAGAATAAACCTGCTCTATGTTTCCAAGAACAACTTCAGGATTATCTAAAGAATAAATCTTCTTGTTAAACTTGAAGTTTAGGCCCATATTTGTCACATCTGGGTCAATTACACTTTCAGGAACATAGAAGCCTTCAGTTATTACATAATACAAAACAAAATCAGCATACGTCCAAGTGCTAAAATCACTAGGATTAAATTTTGGTGAAAATTTAAATGTTGTTGATGTTTTTTCAAGCTCTAATTTTGCTGCAGATGAACCTTCTTTAAATTCACCATAAAGCAATTCAACACTAACATCAGTTTTGTCAAATTTAACAATATCTTCTCTTTCATCGCTAGAAAGATCTGAATAAATTTTCTTAATTTCAATTCCTTCAACAACTTCATTTTTGATTGGGTTTAAATTTGTTGTTTCGTTTAGAAGATAATGCGCTGTTCCTTGAGTGTAGTCAAAATTAACAAAACATTTATTTGGAGTTGAAGTATCTGCAATCAGTGACAAGTTGATATATGTGTCATCAACAACAAAATAAAATTCATTGTTAAATCTCAAAAGTTTTGAAATCAAGTTAATGTCATTTTCTAAACCAATTGAACCTGCAGCATACGCAAAAATCAAATCTGCAACTGTCCATTCTGTCAAATTTTTAAATGATTTAATTGTATAATAAACTCTCGCATATTTATAATAATCAACACCTAATGTGTTTCTATCAATATAAGAATCTGGTTCAGGCAAATTTTCATCTAACACAAAATAATCTTTTGGATTGTAAAGTGGAATTTCTGTCTCGCTAATATTTTCTCCAGATTCTGAATATTGCACTTTTTTAGCAAGAGCATATTCAAACCCAAATTTGTCTGTTGTTGGATTCAAACCATAGATGCCATAATAAACGCCATTTGACTTCTTTTGAACATAATAGAATGTTTTTGTATTTCCTGCCAAATCATATTGATAATGATAAATAGGAACTGAATTTTCAACTTTTTCAGTAAGTGAATTTACAATAAGTGAAAACATTGTAAAATTCTGCTCGTCATAATCAGCATCAACATTTGCGTTTGTTTCAAACTTTTTATTAATAATAAATTCTGGAATGTATTCAAGGTAAATAAAATTATCTTGAGTTTGAATTTGAATAAATGTTTTTTCGGTCACATTGTTATCAGAATAATATATCCAGAAATTTTCTTGTGTTCTAATTTCTCTATTATAGTAATAATAAATTAAATCAAACCAATTCCAAGTGGTTGCATCATTTAATTTAAATTGCTTTAAAACTTCTTTATTACACAAATCATATGATGAATATGGATTATTCACAACCTCATCATATCTACCACGCATTTTAGATTCTAAAGTCTTGTATTGATTCAAAACAATCGTCTTGTTGTCTTGACAATCATTTGCATTTCCTCGAATTTCATATGCGTGCAAATACATAGCATATAGTTCAGCATGATTACATGATAAACCTACAAATCCTTCTTCATAACCAGCATTTATATCACAAATTTTTGTAATGTTGATATAAACAGCTGCAGCCATACCTGAAGAACTTGATGAGTCAATTTCTAGTTTCAAATAAGATTTTGAACCATCTTGTGAATGAACAATGGTACCTGCAAATTCTTTATTTGTGACAGATGTTTCGATATATCCGTTTTTAAACAAAATAATTCCAAGAGGTGTCCATGTTTCAGGGTTTGATGCTTCAAAACTAATTTTAAATTTAACTGGTTCATTTTGAGCTGATATACTTGAAATTGAAGTCATGAAATTAACTGAATAATATTGATTGTAGAGATAGTCAATATATTTCAATTCATTATCAATAGAAACCCCTGCTCCATTTGAATCAAAAGATGTTTGAATGTTTGTGGCAACCGAGTTTTCATTTCCAACGCCTGCCATTTGATATTCAATAAACACAAATGTAGAAGTTTTTGGATTTTTAACTTGAATGTAATTTATATCAGGTTCTGCAGGGTCTCCATCATCAAAAGTATAAATTTGATAATCAGTCACTGTATTTGATTGTGTGATTGAATAAATGAATGCATCAAGTGGTCGAATTTGAGTGATAGCATCATTTAATATATAGTTGCCATCAGCATCTTCTGTATAGTTATGAGCAAATGCAGTATAAACACTGCCTGTTTTTGTAAACGGAGATGTTGATGTGTATGTCAGTGTGGCAGTCATCTTAAATTCAACCGAACTTACATTTTCACCCGTGCTGTCTTGATCATGCACCTTTACATAAACATTGCCAAATTTCGCATAAGTGAACACCCCATCGGTATAAAGTGAAACTTTATATTGATCTGTTGTTTCAACCTTTCTATCAGCCTCATTCATCGCAATAATCACATCTAAATCAGTGAGATCTTGTGAAGTGATTGTGCCTTCGTCATTTAAATTAAATGACTTTTGTGGATTATAAATCACATGAATTGTGTTTATATTTGAAAGTGCTGAAATGTTGGTTGCAACCAATTTCTTTAAATCAGAATTATAATAATCACTTAACTTAGTATAGCTGTCAAATCGATTTTTAGTATTACAAGAAAGTGTTAGATCGTCAACAATGGTCATTGCAAATGTTCCAGAAGAAATGTTGATCGCTTTGCCTGCATAAACTATGTATTTTGCTGTGCCGTCAGCTTTCATAACTATTGGTGTGTTAAGCACACCATTCATTCTTCCATCAAGCAAATACAAAAGAGTGTCAAAGTTATTCCAAGTTGAAACATCATTTCTATCATATGACGGATTTGTATAAGTAAAGTTTGTTATATTGTTATAAATTCCATCAGTCCAGTTTTCTGTTACAATTTGATCAACCAATTCATCAAAATCAAGAATGTATTGCTCAAAATTTTCATAAATCGAAGATAAAATTGTGTTTTTGTCTGTAACAAGTTCAGATAAGTCAAAATTGTTGTAATCACAAATATAAGTATACAAACTTGTGTTAAACCAGTTTGCTACTGTTCTAATGCCCATGTTGTTGCCATCTTTGTCAACAAGAGAAAGCACTCCCTTTTGACTTAAATAAACAACTTTTTCATATTTCTTTTCAAGCTGTTCTTCAAATGAAGTAAATTTAGTGTTGTCAAATTCATCTGCACTAATGTCGCTTCTAACTTTTCCAAATGCATATAAAACATCGGCTTCACCTGCTGCATTTTGAACTTCGTATGTAAGCGCATTATATCCTTCACTTTCAAGGAATTCATAGTCATTAATAACTTCTAAATTGCTTAAATAATATAAAATGAAGTCACCAACGGTCCAAGTTGCAACATTTTGAGCTGCAAAGTTTGGTGAAAAGTTAAATTGAGTTGATAATGTTTCAGTAACTTTTAAATTATCAAAGAGTGAATCATAAACATAGAACAAGTTGTCTTCATATGAATCAAGATTGTTCTTTTGAAGTGTTGCAACATGGTCAAGTTGTTCATAAACCTTTAATTCAGAAATATTCAACACACTTTCCAAATCAAAATAAATTGGTTTTTCAACAGTTGTTGTGCTACCTTCTTCACCAATGGTTACTGTGATTTTTTTGTCTGTTCTTAAACAATATTTTGTTGCTTCAACAGGATTTCCATCATCGTCTAAAACTTGAGCCTTAACAGTTCCAATATCACCCTCAACGCCAATATGTTTTAATGTGTTGATGCTATTTGAAATGCCATATGTAACATACATATAGAACAAGAAATAGTCACGATATGTCCAAGTTGTTGTATCTGTGTAATCAAACTTAAGTGAGAGTTGCAAAACTGCTTCATTATATTTGTCAAATAATGGGTCTGTTGAATTAAGGTCGTTAAATGTTGCATCGTCTGCCACATTTAGCATAAATGAATTTGGTGTGTTCAATTTTGTAGTGTAACCATATGTTTGGTTGTTAATGTCTAACACATCTGTCAAAATTGTATATTTATAATTTGTTTTAGCCGCTTCTGTTGAACCAACCAAAAAGTCATCACTTTCAGAAACAGTGTAGTCTGGGTGCTCATCAGGTGTTGGATCATTATATCCAATTTGATATTTAACAGCAGCACCCTCGTCAATATCAACCAAACTATAATATGTTCCATTAATAAGCGCATATGGCAATTTTGTTACAGGGTTGCTGTCTTGAACTCTGTTATATTCATCAACAATAATGTCGGAAGCCGTAATTTTATACACCGGCAAAACAATACCTTCAGATTCAAGTCTTGAAAGTGTGTAGCCGCCAAACACATTTGAAAGTGATAAGTCACTATAATATTCATATACCATTATTTGGTCTGAAAGTGTCCATGTTTCTGGATTATTCAAATCAAAACCGGTAGAAAACTTAAGTGTAAAAGTTTCTTTTGTTTCTTCTAAAACTGAATAATTAGGGTCAAGCAAATGAACATTGCTTCCAACTGTAGAACCGCCACCATTTGCGTTCAATGATGCGAGTTTGTAATATGGATATCCTTGGATATCGGCTTGTGTTGAAAGTTCAACTTTATAATATGTTCCGTTGAGCAACACACAATTGATATATTTTGTTTTTGAATAGCCATCAATTGCTGGAATATAAGTTTTGTATGAAATTTGATATACAGGAACTTCAACACCACCACTTCCATCTGCACCTCGTTCAAAATCTTCAATTTTATAATTTCTCAAGGTGTTATTTTCTGGATAGTGATAATATTCATACATAATGATTTGGTCTGTGTCTGACCAAGTCAATGAGTTGTATCTGTTGAAAGTTTCAGATAATTGCAATAAGCATTTTTCTTTTGCCCAATTAACAAGATTTAAAAATTCTCCTGAGTCATCTCTTTCCATTTCTTTATAAACATTGTCACCATATTTGCCAATGCCAAGCATTGCCATGATTGAATCTAATGTGTCAGAAATTGGAGAAACAACTTTGTTTTCTGGTGCAAGCACCAAGTTGTATACATCATTTGTCTTTCCGTCTTTGTCAAAATCAGAACCATCAGAATATGTGATTGTCAAAGAATTGTCTGTTGAATTGTAGGTTGTGCTAGACACATAACCCCAATCAACAGATGGATCATCCATTGATTTAACATAATAATTCATGCCGTTAAGTTGAGCATAATCAACAAAGTCTGCAAGCACTTGATATTGCTCCCTTGTGCACACAAACTTCTCATAATATGACTCATATCGTTCACTATTATAAAGTTTGTTGTTTTCATAGGTTGCAGATTGTCCAAAAGACAAGAATGTGTTGTACGCCAAATTTGTTGCAACGTTTTTAAGTTTGTCTTGAACACTCACTTGTTTAATTGTTGCAAGCAATTTAGCTTTTTCATCTTCTTTAAAATCGTCTGGATTATATGTTTCGATAATAATTGGAATTCTTTGGTTTGCATTTGCATAAGTTCTATATTTATTTGCATCATATGTTGAAGAAGCAAGCACTTGCCCTGCAATGGTTGTTCCAGATGCAGCACTGAACGCATTTCTAAATGATGCCAAAACGGAGTTTACGCCTTGAAGCAAGAAAATCATAATAAATGGAATAAGTGCCATCATCAAAATGTGCTTTCCGGCAGCCATAACGACTGGCATAACTTCATTTTTTGGTTTTCCTGATTTAGATTTTTCAAATCCACCTTGCGCATTTGCGATTTCTTGTTTTATGATTGCATAAATTGTAAAGATAACAACCAAAATTATTGAAGAAATAAGCAGTGCTTTAAAGACTGAAACAATAGTGTCAAAGAAGCCTTGTGCTTTTCCAAATTCAATTAATTGTTCAGCATCAATTGATTTGTATGCGCCTTTGTTTGAATCATAAACAATACCCAAGAAGTTAGAAATCATGTATTCAAGGGCTTCTAAAAGTCCCAACAAAAATTTCATAACTTCCCAGAATATTCCCGCAAAGAAGTTCAAGATTCTGCCAACAAGATCTCCAATCATATTGAAGAAAGATGCAAAACTACAGAAAAAACTAGAACTATGTCCAGTTCCGAAAATGCTAATAATAGTCGATAACAAGTTTAACATAATTCTAGTTTTTTACTCCTTTGTTATTTTAGATCGTCTCTAAGTTTTTCAAATAGGTTTCTAATTCTATCGTTCACCAAGACGTCTACGTTTGTTCTTGAATAAGGACTTGTCATTAAGAAACAACGTCCTCTAGGGTTTGTAACAATTGTGTCTTGTTCTTTTTCATTAATCTTACCTGCTTTTTCATAAAGAATAACAAGGTCGTTCATATCTTGAGGAGCAAGCGCAAAGATCATTGAATATTGACAAGCATTGATAATCGCCGTTGATTTTCTAGCAATTTCAGGCGAACCAGTAAAGTCTTTAATGTTTTGTGTAATAACGATTTGTGAACCAGCGTATTTTCTAATACGTTTAGCCATCTGCTGCATGAAGTCAAGAGCAACGGTTTGTTTTGGATCGATAAATACGTGGGCTTCGTCGATAACTACGATAATTTTTCTGTTTGTATGATATTTAGCGTTATAGTCTTTGTTGTTAATAACTTCGTTGTTGAGCCATCTCATGATAAGAAGCATTTGCGCGTTTGCAACCGCACCCGCGTTGTTAGCAAGAAGTGACTGGAAGTTAAATACAATAAAGTTTTCTGCTGAAGAAATAGTTGAAGGACCATTCCAAAGCTGAGCGTTACGTCCGCCTTCAGCAAACTTGTTAAGATAAATTTTCAAAATCTTATAGTTGTTTCTGTTATAGTCGTCAGTAGCGTTGTCATATTTTTCACAAATATAGTTGTAAAGGTCTTGCATGATTGGAAATTGTTCTGGTTTTACATTTTCAATTTGTGTTGTGTTTGTGATACCAAACTTTGTATAAAGCTCTTTAAGCGCTTCATTCAAAAGTTCCATACCGTCCATGGTGATACCTTCCAAAATCATTCCAAAGAATGTTTCCAAGAACTGCATGTGCATCGCAAGTGCAACGTTTCCACCACCGCTATCTTCATCGTCTTGGCTCGCGTTTGGTTGAAGTGGATTAATTCTACCCTCTCTCGCAGAACCTACGTCAATAACCTTTCCATACATATTTCTTGCGATAATGTCATATTCTTTTTCAGGGTCCAAAATAAAAATTTTACTGTTTTCAGCAGCAAGGTTTGCAAGGATTGATTTGGTACAGAATGATTTTCCGCAACCAGATTTTCCCATGATAACCATGTTTGAGTTAATTCTTTCTTTGTCTCTTTGGAAGAAATCTAGGAACACCGGTTCACTATTCATACCAACATAGAAACCTTTTGGATCTTGAATCGCGTCTGATACAAATGGGAAAATACCTGCAAGTGATGAAGAGTTGATACCTCTTTCAAAACGTTTAACAGTCATACGTCTTGAAACGTTACAGTTTGTAAATGCTTCTTTTTGTTTACCAAAAAGGTCATAAACTCTAAAGCCTGAACGCATAACTTGTGTTTTAAACGCTTTCTTTTGTTCTTGTTCAACCATCATGTAGATATTTGTGTCAAGCAACACTTCTGAACCTTGTTTAATATAACCCAAAAGTTCTGTAAGTGTTTGAAGGTGTGTTTGGTTTTCCATAACTGATGAAGCTTTTGAACTTCCTTCAGATGCAGAAATACGCATGTTCATGATAGCTTTATCAAGACGTTTTTCAGATTCTGCTTGGTCAACTGGTTTAAACTTAACACAAATTCTTGCACCTGGTATTGAGAAGAATGCTCTTCCCCAAGCGTTTGGAACCGCAAGCGGATAATCTGAAAGTGCATAACATGTAAATGGCTTGTCATCAATTGCAACTTTGTTTAAACCAAATGTTACTTTGTCAGGACAAACCCAATCAAGCAAATCTTTAGGGTCAATATTTTTAACTTCTCTTTCGTCGAAGTTTGTTGCATAGAAGCTCTTTAAGAAAACGGCTGTGTCTTTTCGGTCAAGAATCTTACATTCCATTGCACCGCCAGAGCCACTTTCAATAGTGCTTGATGCAAAGTTTACTACTTGAAGCAAACTTTTAATATTTGTTGAGAAGAATGTTAAATAAATGTGGTCTTTATAAACTGGAAACTCACTATCAACGTTCATTTGTTCAAGGTTTTGAATTCTTGACTCTGCAATTTCAAGTCTTGGACGTGCTTCGTTGATGTTTGTTGAACCATTTCTAACAGACTCTAAAATGTCTTCTCTTTTTTTACATTCATTGTCGATGTATTTGTCAAAAACCATTGGTCTAGCAAATTTATAAATTGCACCAAGATCTTCTGGAGCAATTGTTTTAAATGAGCTTTCTAGAGTGTCAATATATGAGTTTTGTCTTGACTCTGCAAGCATATAAAACTGAATGCTGTTAACTTCAATTGCTGCACCAAAATATTCTTTGTAGTCAATTACACCGATTTTATGTTTTTCATCATAGTCTTGTTCTAAGATACCAACATATGGCATAAGATTTTTTGCGTTCTTTTTTGAAGCACCACGCATCTTTTTGTATGTGTTGATACCAAAGAAATGTTTAAACAAATCACCGACCTGTTTATACAATCTAACCCCTGGTTCAAAACTCATAAATAGCACTGCAGTAATAAATAGTGTGACACCACTAATTACAAGTTTGAGGATAGTAGAAAATCCACTTGTCCAAGCAAGTGCTAAGAATATAAGTGCAAATAAAACTACAAAAATATCCGAAAAATTTAGCCCTTTAAAAAACTGAATTTTTACCTTCGTGGATTTTGGAATCATTCTTGCCATATTATGAAATTCTCCTTATTTATAGTATATAATAATCTATAAAAACAAGCAAATACAATAAAGGACTTTTGCCACAAAAAGTGGCAAAAGTTTTATTGTTTTTTTAATTTTTTATTTTTTTGGTTTAACACTGCTTTGCGCTGTAACTTTTTTAGAAATACCAGAAAGTTGAATGCCTGTTGTGCTCAAATCTTTCTTGAGTTGATTTTCAGAAGCTTTACTTCTTTCTATTTCGCTCGTGAGTTTTTTAATCACTTCTGCATTAGCTGATTTATTTTCTGCTTCAAGTTCTTTAATCCTTCCTTTTATATATTCTTGGAAGTTTTTGACTGAACCAACAACCCTACCAAAGTCGTTAGACAACTTATCAAGTTGTTGTTTAGTGTATCTATCAATTGTTTGAACATCCTTATAAAGGTCTGTTTTACACATGTTTTGAAGTTGAGTTCTATGCCTAAGAATAAATCTAGAAGCAGCCAAGTTCATTGCTCTTTCTTGTGGACTACCTTCTCTAACTGGTTGGAGAGGCATTCCTGGTTCAGGTCTATACATAACGTTGTAATCTTTAAACGCGCTTTGACCATTTCCTCTTGTAATACCAAGTCCTTTTCTAACATCACCAGCATGAACATTTTGTGATACTTCATTAACAATATCTTTCTTCTTCTTTGTTACAACTTCAAGTTCTTCTTGGTATTGTTTCATGAACTTAACATAATTACCCATCTCTTTCTCAAGTTTAACTTTATCACTTGGAGATGCTGTTTCTTGTTTCGTTCTCGCTTCTTGGAATGCTTTGCTACATTTTGTAATATTCTTAACAATTCTTTCCTGTTCTGCAGTGTATTGCTTATATTCAATAGCTTTTTCTTTAGGAAGTTTCTTGATAAATTCCTTAGTTTCTTTATCTTCTTTAGTTCTCTTAACAGCAACACCATTAAGTTTTAAGTATACATCATTATCATAACCGAAGAAATTATTCTTTTTAATAACATTTTCTGCTTTATTGTGTCCAATCTCAAGTTTCTTTTGAACGAATTCATATTTCTTGCCGTCGTCCATCTTGTGGAAATCTTGTTTTCCTTTTTCAGTCATACCTTCAAAGAGTTTGGCTCTCATCGCAGTAGAAAGACCTGCAAATGCGTCATCAAATGACTTCTTGTTTTGTTTGCTGCTAGACATATGCTTCATTGCATCGCTATAATCTTCAAGTGTGTTATGTTGAAGTGCTCTTTCACGTTTTCCTGCCGCACTACGCAAAGTTTCACCAACATATGGTCTAGCATTTGCTGGAATATATTTAGATTTATACATCATTCGTTTTTCTGCTTTGTTAAGTTCTGCTTCGAAGTGTTTCATAACTTCACGCATTTGAATTGAAGCTGATTTCTTGTCAAGATTTGCATTTAAACCTTTTTGACTATAAATCTTATCAAGGGCTTTTGATTGAGCTGAATTTTCACCAAACATAGCCTTAAATTGAGCTTTATATTCACGCGCACTTCCCTTAAATTGTCTATTGAATTCAGCAACTGCATTAAAGTTATTTTGCGCTTGTCCATAGTTTTGTTGAATCTTGGTTATTTTTGCCTCACCAGAACGAGCCTTCTTTCCTGTTTTAGAAACAACAGATTCTTGTTCGTTAAACTTTTTAGCTCTATATCTAATTTCAGTTTCACGAATACCATGAGAAACACTGTATGATTCATCTTTGCTGTCATTTGCAACTTTCTTTGCTGCAACTTGTTTCTTTTTAAGAAGTTTTGCTTGCATAGCTTGTTCTCTAAATTTAGCAAAGTCTGATTGTTGATCTGTTGTTAAGTTAGCATAATCAACCTTCTTGCCATATTTCTTGGTCATTTCAGCTTTTGCTTGCTTATCAACACTTGCAGCTTTGACACCATAGTTTTTAGCTGTTGCTTCAAATGATTGTTGATTGAGCATTGTTGAAGATGTTCTCATCGCAGCTGTTGCCTTGAACTTGGTCAAGTTGTTTTCAGCTGTTTGATAATCATCCATGTGTTGTTTTTGTACTATAGCTTTTTCACTGTCGTCATCTTTTTGTCTTTTGCCAGTAAGCACATTAAATCCACTGTGAGCATCCAAACCATTCTTAGTTATAACATTAAGAACATCAGCACTCTTAACTTTTCCAACTTTTCCGTTCTTCTTATAAAGTTTGGTGAAATCACCAACCTTGAACGCCATTTCTTTGTTCTTGCTTTGTTGATCAAGATATGTTTCTAATTCATCATTGCTCATACTCTCAGTGTCTGCACGGCCAATATATTGTTTTTCAAGTTTCGCAACTTCAGCTTTTCTTTGTTCTACAGACATGTTTGCATATTCACCTTTCTTGCCTTTAATATCTGCAACCTTTTTATCAATAAACTTGTTCCAGTTGTCATAAGCCGCAGACTTGCCTGGAAGTTTCTTTTTTGATGAAAGCAATACGTTTCCTGTTTCTTTTCCACCAGAGGCTGCATAGGTTGAAAGCCATTGATCGAGATTCTTGATTGCTGTCTTATCTGATTTTCCACCAGTAGCATATGCATTTTGATCAAACAATGCATTACGTTCAGTTTCAGAAATGTTTGCGTTGTTTGGATTCAAGCTTGCTGTAAGTTTTCCATACATTGAATTCTTAAATTGTTCATTAGAATTTAAGAGTTCATTCATTGCTGCCTTATAATTTTCAGCATTATTTTCTCGTGTGCCAAGTTGTTTAACAACCATAGCATCAAGAGATTTAGAAGATTTCGCAATATCCGCATATTTTGCGTTCTTTGTGTTTTCATCCATAGTTCTTGTCACATCTGCAGCCGCATAAGTGATAAGGGTTTCTTTGTAATCTTCATGAGTATTCAATGTTTCAATTGTTGCTTGAGCCTTAAGTTTAGCTTGCATTGCTTCATTGCCTTCAGCCTTCTTGCCAGCCTTTGCAAGCAATTGTTTAAATCTCTCATCGATTTCTTTGTCAATTTGTCCTTTATTAAACAAGTTTGTATTGTTGTATGCATTAACCAAAATTTCAGAGTTGTTGCCACCTCTTGTCATTTGTTGTAACAAGTTTCTAGTAAAGTCATATTGTGCTTTTTCTTGCGTTCCCATTGTAGCTGGGTTAACTGCAGGTGCAAGGTCTTTTGAATTCTTCTGAAGAATACTTGCCTTAACTGCGTTAATTCCCGCAACTTCATCACCATAGTTTTCGCGTTTTGCTTCATTGTTAAGTTCAGTAAATTGTGATGTTGACATTTGACTAATAATTTGTCTGTCAAGTTTTTCAATATCAGTTTCTTTTGTAACTTTAATATTGTCCAATGCTGCATTAGCTTCAGCTTCAACCATTATTAACCTTGCTGGATTAATTGACGATTTAAAGTTGGTAGTTAAATAACTATTTCTGGTCATTGAATCAACTTCATCAAGTTCTTTTCCGTGATTTTCTTGTCTAAATCGTTTTTTAGCTTGATGATAAATAATTGGGTCTGACATAATGTGTTTCGCATAAATATCATTCTTAACAGCCATTCCAGACGCAAGACGTTGTTTATTTAACAAATTAACAGCACTGTTTCCAGCCATATAAACTTGAGCTTGCAACAACACATCTCCGTCAATTGCTGCTTCGATATCTTTCATACTTGATTTATCATCAATACCTTCAACTTTACCTTTAACAACTTTAATTGCTTCTTGTCTTCGAATTTCTGCTTCTTCATCAGAATCAACCAAATTAATTTTGCCAGCATAAGCGTTTGCAAATGCAGATGCTGTTGCTTGATTTGCTGAGTTTTCAGCAATTTCTTTTTGGATTTGTTCTTGACTTACAAGATGTCCTTGACTTTCAACAAGTTTGGTTGCATCTCTTTCACTAGCAGCTTCCTTTTCAACTGCTGAAGCAATAGATTTTGTTGTTCCACCGCTTAAACGTTGTTGAACATCAAAGTATGAAAGCTTGTTTGCATCAATACCAAGTTTTGCTGTTTGAGCTTGAAGTTTAGCACGATCTTCTGCTGAAATACCAAGCATACCTTTGCTTGCAGTAGCATGAAGCATAGATGAATAGGCTTCAGAATCCATATTATCTTTAAGTGCACCAAGTGCTGCGTTTTGAGCACCTGAATCAAGTTTTGCAATAGCAGCGAGTTTAGCATTATCATCTAAACCTTCCAACTTCTTAGCATCTGTTGTAGAAAGTGCACCAACCATCTTGCCAACCAAGTATGACTTGTTGTCAACATCAGTTGAGGCAAGTGCATTGATCATTGCGTTTGCTTCATTTTCTTGCACTGCTTTGATTGACATACGCTTTTCAGCAGCAGCAAGGTCTTCACGAATCACGCCAGCTCTAATAGCTTGAACGTTTTCTGTTTGATCTTGTTGTGTTTCTTTTGAAGCCATATCCCATGCAGTAATAGTAAGTTTTCCAGCTTGAGCTTGACTTCTCATTGTGTTTGCAAGTTCAGGTGCAAATGCTTTTGTGTCCATGGTGTTAATCATGTTTGCACCATCAGCATGTCTAAGTCTTGAAATTTGATCAATAACTCTTTCGTGTGTAGCTGGATCTTTAAGTTGTTCTTCATCAAAGATACCAAAGTCACGTTTGAATTGTTCAAATTGTTTAGGATTTTTGTCTTTGTTTCCAACGATGTGTGCAAGCATAGCTTCTGCAACAACACCGTCGTATTTTTTGTTAGATGAAACCATTGAAACGATGTTTTCATCTTGCAAACTTGTAATGTCTCCACTTGCAACTTTTGAATAATCAACACCCAAAGCTGCGTTAAGTGAAAGAACTGTTGCAATTCTCTTTTGGTTGCCAGTGCTTGAAATGGCTTTGTTAATTGATTCAGCACTTACTTGATCACTGGTCATAATTTCTTCAAATGCTTTGTTTGTTGCATCAACACTAGCAACACCTGTTTGAACGCCACCTTTTGAAACTGCAAATGAGATGTTACCCTTTTCGTCAACAGCTCCAGCAACGTCATAATCTTTAAGCATTTGTTTCTTTGTTTCTTCATCAGCTGCCTCATAAGCCTTTCTTCTAACTGCATTGAATGAAGAAACAATCAAAGCTTCTTTTGTTTGCTCGCTAAGCTGAGCATTTTGAATGCCACCAAGCTGAGCATTAATAGCTTTCAATCCAACAGCTCTACCAACATTGGTTGCTGATTGGTTTCTAATTACGTTAGCAAATGCAACAAACTTATCCGCACGTGATGTTGCATTTACCGCATCGGCATTGTATGCACGTTTTGCAACGTCAGCATCTCTGCCATTAACTTCATATCTAGGACCATTTGCCCCTGCAACTGAGTTCAATCTAGCAGCAGACGCTGAAGTTGAAGAACCAGCTGTTTCTTTTACTTGTGGAGTTGTAACATTAGTTGTTACACCACCAGCATTAGTTCCTGCTGTAGGCTTTGTTTGAGTTCTAGTGCTTGTTGGAACAGCTGTCGCTTTATAGTCTGTAGGTCTTCCACCGTTTTTAAGTTCAGCCAAACCAATCGCAACTCCAGATTTTTGATCTCTAAGAACATGGCTTGGCATGTTTTCAGCGTTTTTATATGCAGTATCAACATCATTTAAAATCGCAACTGAAGTTTTGGCTTGACTGAGACTCATTACGCCCCTGTCTTTATATTTTTCTGCGAGTTTTACACCGTCCTTGTCAACAGCATTATCATCTACCGCAAAAGCAAATGCCCCAGTATTTGTTTGAACTCTCTTAACTTGGTCAGCACCAATCGCTCCACTGGCAACAAGCCCATGAATGGTTCGTGTAGATTCAAATAATTGATCTCTTGAATTGTTTAAATATTCTTGTGTCTTGCCAAAATCTTTCTTGTCTAACAGCTCTTGAGCAGAGACATAACCTTCAGCTAAATCACTAGCATCAGCCTTTATTCCACTTCCATCATCGCTATAATTGAGACCAGAACTCTTTGTTATATTGCTATACTGTCCGCCAACGCTTGCTTCATACTCGAACATTTTGCCTAATGCATGTTGATATGACTGTTCGCTTGATTCATAATGTCTCAAATCTTCATTTGCCTGTTGCAAACTAGCTGCTTTGTAGCCTGTAGGGTCACCATTTTTAGCTATATCTTGTTCAATTTCTTGAACTCTGCCTCTAGCTATATCCGCACGACCTCTAGCACCTTCAACATCATAATTTACAACATTATCAAGATTCTTCAAATAGCTACCATATGATGAATCATTCCACCAGTTTTGATTTGTATCTTGACTCTCTAACGCTTTACCAAATATATCCTCTTTAATAACTCCTGAACCAGCCATTTCAAAATGACCATTCCAATTTTTATTTGATTCTGCAGCATTTTGCATGATTGCTTGAACTCTAGCATCATTTGCTAGTGCAAATCCGCTTTCATTAGCTTTAGCATCTCCCCAACCATTGTTTATATTAAATGTTGGTGAATTTGAAGCACCACCTGTAGCACCACCTGTAGCACCACCTGGAACCGTTTGATTTCCAATAACTTGTGGTTTCACTCCTGAAAGTCTATGTGTAACTGTGGTTGATGTTGAACCGCCAGTTGCAGCAAGATCAGTTCCAGTAATGCCTCCTACGTTAGAAGTTAATTTCAATGCATCTGCATTTTCTGCCTTCTCTCCATTCAACCTTGCACTAGTTTCAGCAACGGCATTGTTATTTGATTTAAGTCTTGCAAGACCTGCATTGTTTTCCCTAAGCTGATCATTTTCAGCACCATAATTGTTATAGTCTTCTAAATCTTTTCTTAACAATGATTCCTTAACAACACCAATGCCACCATAAGTAGTATCCTTTCCATACTTCTTTCTAAATTCATCGAGTGCACCCGTATTTGAACCATCTTTTCCAACGATTCTATTTCCGTCTTTATCAACAGCGCCATCTTTAAGTGTCGCAATTTGTTGACCGTCAAAATCCACATAAGCAACTTGGCTTTCATCAATTCCACCTTGTTCAAGTGCCGCTCTAACGAGTTCATCTCCACCAAGTGCAACGTTCATAAGGGCTGTTCTATGTGAATTATTCTCAGCAATTTTAACATTGTTTGCTGCTTCTTGCACTTCAATTGCATTTGAAGCACCCGCCATAGCAGTTTTACTTTCTTCAAGGGCTTTTAGTTGAGTTTCTTCTCTAGAAATAATACTTTGATGTCCATCATATCTTTGAATTTCTTTTGCCGCAACAGAACTTTTAATGTAAGCGCCTTCATTTTCACCTACACCTGCAAGTTCTCTTGCTTTATCATTTGCATCAGTTCCTGCATCAGTCAACCTTCCATTATCATCGATTAATTTTACACCATTTTTATTAACGGCACCATTTTTAAGCGATGCAATTTGTTGACCATTAAATGTGTGGTATTCAATTTGACTTTCATCAACTTCACCACTTTTAAGCATTGCTTCAACAACTTTATTTCCGTTTTCAAAGTTCTTTTCAATTTTGCCATTAGTAGACTTATATCTATCTATAGTCTTGCTAGTTTCATCCATTTCTTTGTTCAAATAATCAATATTTGATTCTTTTGAACCAACAGTTCCAAGAAGCTCTTTGTCACCCTCACTAAGTTCTGCATTTGGATCTGCAACAGCATTTTCATTTGCAGTTTCAAGTGCAGTGTTTTCATTTTTAAGTTCTACAATGTCTTCTTTTCTAGCATCAACAGTTTCTTTTGCCACTTTAACATCTGCAGCACTCATAACTCCAAGTTTTTCAGCTTCTGCGGCATCAGTAACAGCGTTAACAGACTTGCCACCGCTCCAATCCGCTTGAACAACCTTGCTTCCATCAAGTTCGCCACTTGCAACCAACTGGTCAATCTTATCTGAACTGTCAAAGACCTCTTTGCCTTTTGCGGCAATTTCTTCTTCGCCAACTTTGATAAGCTCATTGTTTTCAGCAATTGCAGCATTGTTTGCTTCAACCTCTTTATTATCTGTTTCAGCAACCGTGTCGCTTGCATCACCTAGCACTTTCAAGTTTTCTTCTTCATATTTCTTGTTTTCAGCTAAACGAGCTTCATTATCTTTTTGAAGTGTAGCATTTTGTTCTTCCATCTGAACATTTTCAGCTTCAAGTGTTGTGTTCTGATCACCAAGTTGTGTGTTTTCACCTTCAAGTGTTGTGTTTTGTTGTGTTCTTTGAGCAGTATCTTCTTCAAAGGCTTGATTTTCTTCTTTTAAATCACCAATTTCAGCTTTCTTTGCATCAATTTTTACTTGATTTGCCGCAATCTTATCAGCATCTGCTTCAGGATCAAGTCCGGCATTTGCCGCTTCTAATTGTTTAATTTCATCTTCTTTCTTTGAAATCTTGGTTTCGTTTGAAGCGATTTCTTTGTTATTTTTAGCAATTTCTTTATCATTCTCGGCAATAGTGGCATCGTTTTCTTCCATCTTGCCTTTATTTGCTTCTATTGTGCCATTATTTTCATCAATCTTTGCATTGTTTGCATCAATTGTTGATTTATTTTCATCAATCTTTGCATTATTTGCATCAATTGTTGATTTGTTTTCATCAATTTTCGCATTATTAGCATCAATTGTGCCATTATTTTCATCAATCTTTGCGTTATTAGCATCAATTTTTGCATTATTATCAGCAAGTGTTTGATCTGCTTTTTCTGTATTTTCAGCATTTTGTGCAGTTGCTGCAGTGTTAGCATTTTCTGCGTTATTAGCTTTTGGTGCATTATCTGCGTTTTCTGCATTATTAGCTTTTGGTGCATTATCTGCATTTTCTACATTATTAGCTTTTGGTGCATTTTCTGTGTTATTAGCTGCATTTCCAGAGACATCATTAGTATCTGCTGCTGCGGATACTGTTGTGTCAACAGTTCCACCATTTGCTGCAACAATACCCGTTCCCATATTCAAACGATTCGACAATCGTTTGTCAAGATGATCTGCTTTGCTTTGTCCAAAGGCATCTGGATGATTATGTAAGAAATTAGTAATTTCTTGATCAGATGATTCTGCACTAATACCATATTGCGCTGCAATAAATGCCATACCACTTTGATCATTTATGTCATCTCTAATAGCATTAATTCTATCTTGCTCAGTAATATTAGTTCTTGCAGTTGTTCCAGCTGTTGTAACAGCTTGTCCTCCATTATACCCTCTTTCAAAATTCTTAATTTCTTGCAAATCTTCTTGATAAGCTCTTTCATCCCAGCCATAACTTGTTTCTTGAGCTTGTAAATCTGCTAATTCTTTATTTTCGTCTATAGACCTATTTTCAAAGCCTTTATCTTCAAGTTCTGCAATTCTTGCAACACGTTCGTTATGTTGTTGTTCTGCTGAATCATGATCATATTTTGCAACTCTTTCACGAGCATCCAAATAACGTGCTTTGTCATAATCTTCTTGTTTTTCAGATGATGCAGCATTTCCATATTCATTAGCAAGCCCTAAAGCTTCATAATCTCTATCTTTATGTAATTCTCTATATCCACCAGCAGCTGTTTCTTGTTTATCCATATTTTCAATTGCTGCAAGATCATTAAAGAACCCTTTATCAACAGCCTTCATTGGCATATCATCAGAAACACCAGCTGCTGCCATCATTGATTGACGTTTTGCTTCAAGCTGTGGATTTATTTCTTTCATTTGTTCACTAGCAAGTCTTCTTGCAGCTTGATTTGTATATTGATGTCTAGAATTACCCTCACTTAAAGCCGACAAAATTTCAGCATCTGACGACCCAGAAGTAAGTCCCTTTCTTCCTAAGAATCCAGCACCCCAGTTCATTGGGTTTGTGTCTGCCAAATCTTTTCTTGCTTGAGCCAAGAGGTTTGCATCGTTTCCAAGCATACTTTCGTTTTGTAGCCACTTATCAGCCATAATACTTGATCTTTCATCACTGATTGCATCATTAATTTCATTGTATTTTGCAACTTTATCAGCATCAAAGGCATCACCAATTCCGCCAGCCATATTAGTTGCCATGCCATCAGTCACGCTTGAAACAGCATTTGTCATTCCATTAGTTACACTTGAAACAGCGTTAGTTACACTACCAGCAACGTTTGAAACAACATCACCAACGCCTTTAGCAACTGCACCACCAACTTCACCGACAACATCAAGACCAACTGCAACAGCTGCACCTACTCCGCCGCCTGCTTCACCAAGAAGTTCACCAGCACCTTCACCAAGAAGATCACCCATGCCTTCACCAGCTATATCTGCAAATGCATCCATACCACCATCAGCAAGAGCATCTAAGCCACCATCGGCAATAGCAGAAGCACCTTCAGCCAACAGGTCATCGCCACCACCAGCCATAAGAGCTGCAACAGCGTCTCCGCCTTCCATATCGCCAACCATAGCTCCGAGCATATCGCTACCTTCACCTTCCATCAAACCACCAAGGCCTTCTTCACCAAGTGGTCCACCTTCGCCGGTGATTGCGTCTTCTAAGCCGCCTTCTTCAGTGTCAAGTCTATCTGCTCCTTCATCATCAATATATTCATCACTGCCGTCTGCTACGCTTGTTTCGTCTGTTGACTCATCATCGCCTTCACGTTTTTTACTGCCTCCACCGCCGCCTTTACCTTCTTTTTGTTGTTTCTTTAAATCACGTTGTTTTTTAGCATCAAGAGCAGCTGTTACAAACGCAGCACCAGGAATCATTCCACCAGCGGTTTGAAGTGCTTTGTCTTTTGCATCCAAAAGAGCCTTTCCTGAAGCAACTTCACCCGCTTCTTTCATGGTTTTTTGAACATTTTTCTTAGTTTTTTCACCAGAATCAAGAACGTTATCGGCTCCTTTTACTCCCATAATCTGCGTGATAACCTTTGGAAGTTCATCAATCATTGTGAATGCAACTAACAAGAACAATATATATGTGTAAGAGTTAAGCATTTTTGCTGTTAGCTCATCAGAACCAAAAAATGGAAGGTTTGACAATGCTTTCAAGAAATAACTGCCTGATGTTGCTATATCTGCCGCCGTAAAGATGTTTGACATTGATCTAACAGGAGCAAGCAATACAAAGAATGCATTGATACCCAAAATTACACCATAAGTGCTTAAAACTTTGCCAATCAGTGGGTCTTGAATTGATGATTTAAACCTAGTTCCGCTATCAAGCACGATTGTTGAAGCAACCGCAGGCATTGCTATGTAATACAATGTTATTTCGTAGAAACGTTTGATAATGCCCCAAAGAGCCGTTCCCAAAATCTTAATAATAAGTGCACCAGCAATAATCATAATCCAGAATCCAACAGAAATTGGACTTGAAACCTTTGCTGGATCATAGAATGTTGAAAGTGCAATAGCGTTGATGCTATCACCATCAAAGAAATAGTCAAAAGCCAAGCTGTCAGAAATGAAAACTTTGTTTACTCGAATATCTTTGCTTACGTCAAAAAGGTTTGATATCAGTTTTAAACGCATATTCCACAAATCTGGGAATGGAATATTAAAGTCGAATGCAAACCTACCAAATGAATTTGGAGCAAGTTCATCACGATAGAACCCAACAATAACTTGCTTTTTGAGATTTTTTGAATAATTTAAGAACGCTTCTCTATTTGCATGAGTGTTTCTAGTTTGAATGTTTTCATATGATTTGTAATCATAAAGCAATGTTGTTGTAACAGTTGGCAACAATTCAATATTAGTGATATCATCATCTGTTTCAAGCTTATAGATTGTTGCAACATATCTGTCACCGTCATACAAATCATAGCTAATTTCATCTTTTCCCCAGTTGAAGTTTGCAGCATTAACACCAAACATTGCAGTGTCAATTGGTGTTGTGTCTTTTATAAGATCATTAATATTATTACTTGAATTATAAATGTCATACTTAACAATCTTATTTTCGCCTGAAATGTAACCTGATAAATAGCTGTAATAATTTATATCAAAGAAGATTGTTGATTGAACATTTGCAGAGTTAGTAACCTGCTCACCCGCATCTCGTTCAACCTCAATAGGTTTAGCGATTTTTAGTCCGTTTGAATAACTAAACAATGATTCTCTGTTTGTATAGAATGACAAATTCATATACATGCTTTGTGAGAACAACATATCGTCACCGTCTTTGATTTCGATATATTGCATATCAACGGTTCTAAACACTGATTTATCTTCAGCTGAGCCGAGTTTTGAATTTGTGATTTCAAACAAATCAAGACTCACATTTGGAGTTACTGTTGTCTTAATTTTTGTTCCATCTTTTGCCACATAATATGCCGCCAAATCAACTGTGAAAGAAACAGTTTTAAACTCAGCAGTTGATGGACCACTTTTCACATCTAATGTCCTTGATTTTGCATCACCCAAGCTACTTGCTCCAGTAGAAGCATTAATCGTTCCGGCATCATCAACTCCAGTGATTTCATGAATATAAATTTTAGAATTCTTTCCAATATTAGCACCAACAACAAAATAACCACCAGCACTTGTCACAAACAAGAACTTGTCATCGTCATTAAATGCAGTGCCATCATCTTTTTCAAATTTTACACCAGCATAAGATGCGGTTGTGCTTGTATTGTTTAAGTTATTTCTAAGGTTAATAGTCAAGTTTTCAACCGAATTATCAGTCATGGTGATTTCTTGACCACTGTCATTAACAAAATAATATGCAACTTCATTTGTGTCTGGTGTCACACTGTTATAAAGTGAACCCGAAACACCTTCAATTGCCATTGATGTAACGCTATATGGAATTGCTGCTCCGTCAATAGAGTTATCTTCTGGATCCTTCAAAAGACCTGTGTTTAAAGCTATTAAATTTTCAGCATATTGATAAATTTGAGAGTTCTTTTCAAGTTTGTAATAATGTGGTGCATCAAGTTTGATATTTTGCACATAATTTTCTATATCAGTACCAAATGAACCCAACAATGATCCCGTTGAATTTGCACGAGAAAGTCCGCTATTGATGTAAGTTGGTCTACCATGCCCAGTACCTTCCAAAAATCCCTTTGCAACAATTACACCACGATAGTTATTTGCCAAAAATTCTGACTTGAATTTCATTGTAATTTGACGATCTTCATCAAACCAACTCTTTCCGTTTACAAGTGGAACATATTTTGTTTGACCATCTTCAATAACCTTCCAACACATGAGATATACAGCACCTTCAAGTTCGCTTGAAGTGTTGTAGTGTGCCATGTAAAGTTGGTTGCCCATATCAACGTCATTGCCAAGATCTGAATATGCAACAACGAATGGCAAAACTTCTTCTTTTTTATCATTAAGAACCGTTGATGATGCTGCGATTGAATTATAACCATTTGCAACAGTTACAAGGTTTACACCTTTTTTGCCAGCATTTTCACCATCAGTTAAGGTTTCACCTGTAATCCATCTTGATTCTGGAAAGTAACTGCCATGTTCCCACTTAATTGAAGAAGATGTTGCATCAACAATATAAAGATCCGCTGTGTTGTTACTGATAAAGTCAATAACGTCAGCCATTACTCTATACTCTGCTTGTTTTCCAACAAAACCAAATTGACCATTGTCAAAATATGGAGATGTTTCATCTGAGTTAAACGACAATTTTGCATTAGATGTTCCAGAAATGCCCATCTTTGACAAAATATCACTATAAACCATTTGGAATGATTGAGCCATATCAAACTCAGTCGTTTCCATATAAATTGAAGATGCACCCCAAGTGTTATAAGCAGCTGTTATAACTGCACCCGGGCCAAAGCTATTTAAGTTAATACCAGAAATGAATGATTGGGTGCCAAAGCTTTCCATGTCGCCCTTAAGGTCTTTCCAGAGGCTTTCAACTGTACCACCAGTCAACCCTTGATTAGCATTTATTGCAGTGTTTTTGCTGAGAATTTTTCCACCCAAAACATTGTTTAGATAATAATACATTCCCTCTTTTTCAGCATACGTGCATCTAACCAAGAAGAACTTAGTTGATCCATCAACTTTAAGCCCTACACAATAACCAGAAAAGTTTGTTGATTCACTAGGAACGACAATATCAAAAACTGTGTCAACAGTGTATTTTGTGCAACGTGGAGCCCCCACTGATGTTTTTCCATAAATTCTCTCTAAATATTCACCATAATCAGAGATATATTCACACTTGTCAGTATCTGAATGGGTTGTTCCGTTTGAGAATAGCACAACTTTCTTAAGTTGGTTGTCAACATAAAACGTAACCTGCTGCGAAACTGGAGCTTTTTTGCCACTATTGGCATACACTCGATATTTGTTGCCCTGTTCTGCAGCAATTGAGAATAGCGTTCCACCAAATGTCGACGACATGTTTAAGTTGAGTGCACCAACCAGTGAGGCCAAGATCGCATTTGAAGAAATGATTCCAAGAGTGAGAACCAATGGGAAAACCAAAACAAGCAAGAATGCCTTGAATGAGTCTCTAAAGATTTGTATCTTTGAGTTTCCACTCTTGCCATCACCCGTTGCATATTTCCATTCGCTTTTAACGATCGAGAAAATTACAAAGATAACCAACAGAAGAATAAACACACCAACCATTGCTCTGAACACATCTTGAACTGTGTCGTTATACAAGAATTGGAACAATAAGTCATTGTCGGTTGCTCCTTGCAATGTCTTTCCGCCAGGTTTTAGCCAATAATCAAGACCAATCAGCTTCTGTATGAAATATTGCATAAAATCAACAACAGCCAAAAGCCACTTGATCATGAAATATAAGCCTTCGCAAATAAAATTCCAAAACCAAACTACTAGCTGGCCAATTGAATACCAACCAAAACCTGAACATTCAACAATTTCAGGCTCCATGGTTTGAGCTGCAAATAAACTTTGAATAAATGTTAAAACTCTGCCAAAAGACATAATTCCCCCGATTTTAGCCATTAACTTTAGTGTGAGCAAAAAGTCAGTTTTTACCTAAATTTTTTTACTAAAATTTTTGAGCTAAATAAAATATATATTATACATGAGTATTATATCATAATGCGCCAAAAATAGACAAACAAAAGCAGGTCAAAACCTTGATTTTTTTTAATTTTTTTGTGACAAAATTCAATGATTTTTTTTTGCTAAATTTTAAAATTATATTTTAAAAACTATTCAGTTTCGTTGTAGTCGATTTTTTCAAAAATGAGATTTTTTGTTTTGAAAAAATTAAAATTTTGCCAAAATTTTTTCAAGAAAAAAATTGCACAAAATTTTAAAAATTTGTGCAATTTAACCAATAATGTTTTTATGTGTTTTTATTAAAATTATAAATTTAAAAATTATTTTATTTTGTAAAAAATGAAATCTTTGTTGATTTTTTTTACAAAATATTGTGTTTTTTTTGCAAAATAAAAACACGCTGTTTAGCGTGCTTTTATTTAGCGTACTCCTTATGGTTTAACCAAATTGTCGCTTGTGTCTTCGAACAATTTTTCTACATATTGTCCGTTTAAGATGATTTGGATAACTGCAACGAAAACGATAGCAATCAAAATACCAACGATAACATTGATAAGTTGACCTCTTGTTTTCTTCTTTTCATCATCTTCTTCAGCTTTAGCATATTTAACACCAATTGTGATGCCGTAGAACATACCAAGAACCAAAAGAATTGACATAAGAACAGGTAAAACGATGTTTACGATTCCGATAAATCTTTTATAACCTTGGTTTACAATTTCATCTTCTTCGCCAGCTGCTAAAAAACTGATAATGCTTAATAATTTATTCATAATTTTCTCCTTTTTGTTTAAAAATTACTTAATCGACTAATTAGAGTCTATCACACTGAAAATGTTTTCGCAAATAAATTTGGGCTATTTTTAAAATTTTTTAATTTTTTTTGTAATTCTTTATTTTTAGTATTTCACACTCACTTAAAAATTATGCACAAATAACAATTTTTATTATCCGTTAATCCACGCAGTAAGTGGTCCACGAATCGCATAGATAACAGAAATCAAAATAACAACTGTTACTGCACCTATAATAAAGTTTACGAGAGTTTTTTGAACATTTGCCTTTTCACTCGCCTCTTCACACTTTGAATATTTAACACCTAAGAAAATTCCATAAATCATTGAAAGTGCCAAAACTATCGAAAGTGCAACTGGACCAACAACAGTAATTCCATTATAAAGTGGGTCTGTTACATTCTCCCCAGAACCTGCAATAAATGGCAATAATGCTAAAATATTGTTCATAAAAACATCTCTCCTATCATTTTACAATTCTTATCTTATCAAATTGAAAAAAAACACGCAACTTAATTTTTGTCATTTTTTATTTTTTAATTTTTAAATTTTACACCCCTATTTTTGTTTGCGCACTATAAATTAATATGTTATAATTCATCTTGATATATTATTAATATTTATAGAGGTGTTTCATGGCACAAAAAGAGCGTAAATTTGACTTTACAACATTTTTAATAACAACATTCTTTTTTGTAATTATCGCACTTGTAGTGGGGGTTTTAGCCAACTATTTCTTATTCGAACAAGGCTTTGGTCTTTCAAAAGATGCAACATCAATTGCTTTTGTTGTGTTTGCCTGCTGTATGCTTTTTTATATTCTCACAATGTCAAATAAAGACGATCACAAGTTCAAAGGCAAAAAAGATATGGAAAATCAACACTTTGCATCTTTATATGAGCTTAACAAGAACTTTAAGCATTGCAAATTTACCGATCTTAAAACATTATCAATCCAAGGCGTGCCTTTTAGATTTGAACTTAAACATGGAAATATTCACATTCACTTCACCCCACCTTGCCACGTTTTGATTGTCGGTGCATCTGGTACTGGTAAAACTGCATGCTGGGTTGAACCTACAATGCAAATTTTGTCAGAACTAAAAAATCGTCCATCGGTTTTCATTACTGACCCTAAAGGCGAAATTTTTGCACACCACAGCTTAAAATTTAAAAACCAAGGTTACACTGTTTTGCAACTTGACCTTACCCAACCTTATGCAAGCAAACGCTGGAACCCACTTGAAAACATTTATGAGCAATGGCAAAAACGTGCTCATATGGAAGAAAACATCTTAAAGCACACCAACGACCCAATCAAAAACTACCCTAACCTTTTAAAAGCTGGTGACATTAAGAGCACTGAATGGTATGAATTTGAAGGCAAAGCCTTTTCAACTCTTCGTGAAACACTTGTTGAAGTTGACGTAGAAAAACAAAAAATTAAAGATGATTGTATGGAAAGTTTGAACGATATTGCAAGTGCAATTGTTCCTTCTGACCCAGATCCAAAAAACAAACAATGGACCGATGGTGCTAGAGACTATTTCTTGGCTTGTCTTGTTGCCATGCTCGAAGATAGCGAAAATGACGCTCTCGGCATGACAAAAGAAAAATATTGTTTCTTCAACGCATACAAAATTGCAATGAACAAAGATGACGACTATGAGGTTGTTAAAGATTATTTCTCTGGTCGTGACCCACTTTCAAAATCTAAAGAACTCTCAACAAACATTACACAAACAAAAGCAACCGTTACTCGTGACGGTTACATGTCATCACTCACAACCAACCTTTCAATATTCTCTGATAATGGTATTTGTTTCTTAACTTCAGCAAATGATATTCGTTTCACTGAGTTTGACGACAAACCAACCGCTTTCTTCATCAAGATTCCTGATGAAAGAGCAACCAGATATAAACTCGCATCAGTATGCATTTCTCAAGCATACAAAGAATTTGTTCAAAAGGCTCGTGCAAACGAACTTGTAAACGACGACAAAATGGCACACTTGAAACGTCCATTATTCTATATTCTCGACGAATTTGCGAACATGCCAAAAATCGAAGGCTTAAACAGAATCATCACCGTTGCTCGTTCTAGATGGATTTATCTTAACATGGCTATTCAGTCATATGCTCAGCTTGACGACGTTTATGGCAAAGAAGTTGCTGAAATCGTTCGTGGTCAGTGCCGTTCAACATTGTTCTATGGCACCCCTGACCTTAAAACCCGTGAAGAGTTTTCAAAAGAACTTGGCAACCACACCATCGAAGTTGACTCAAAAACCAAAAATGAAGGTGATGGAAAAACCAAGAGCACAAGCTCAACTTCAACATCTCTTCAACAAGTTCCACTCATTCACCCATCACAACTTGACAAAATTCCACTTGGACAAAATATCACAAACAACTTCCAACAATATCCATGCAAAGCAATTGTTACACCATACTTTAAATGTCTAGACATTTATAAGATAGGAAGTGTTCCTGCAGAATTTATTCCAGGAAGAACCTTTAAAGAAAGTGAAGTTTTCTATGATATTAGACGTAGAAACAGCATCGTTTTGAGCAATGATGATTTTTAATAGATAAAGGAAAATATTATGAAAATTTTAAAAAAGTTGTTTTTTGCATGTGCAATGACTTGTCTTGCACTAGTTATAGGCTTAGGAGTTTCTTCGTTTAATCATGGCGAAGAATCTTCTTCTGCAGCCGTTATTTCAAACGAAACATTTAACTATATTTCGTTATCACAAAACGGACAGTCTATTAAAACAAAGAATATAAAAAATTATCAAAATACTTCATATGTTATTTCTAATGGTTCAACAACCATTACCTTAAAGCCGCTCGAATATGCTTACGAATTTGGCAGTTTAACAAACTTTATCGAAACATCTTCAGAAATTACAATTAACTTTGATGAAACCGAACAAAAATTCCCTGAAACATTCGAATATAAAGGCTTGACATATTATTATAAAATCAGCAGCTCAATCTTAAGCATCTACAAAAATGCCCCATCATCATCTAAACCAATTACTTCATCTAATAGAAATCAGGTTATTTCTTATGTAAAATTAGACAATGACAGCAGTAACACTGATAGTGTTGGTGACCAAATAAAAATTAAAATTATTGAATCTTACACACTAAAATCTAATGTTGACACTTCAAACTTTATTTTTTCAGTGAACCCTGCATCAATAATCAAATCTTACACACTCGTGTTTGTTCAACCAGTTATTCAATTTGCCAACGCTCAAGAACCAATCGTTAGATTTACTGGCAAAGGGCTCGACGCTGGTGCATCTGATTATGTTGAAAACAACATTCCTAATGATCTCACTTTCAACTCTCTACAAATTGACTTTTTAAATAACAATTACACTGAATACAACCCATTATTCTTTAACATAAACCAAAACGGATTCACCTATGAATTCGAACTATACACTAAAGAATATCAATCACATCAATATTTATTTGTAAACTATAAAGACGCTAAAAAAGTTGAATATATTGCCACTGGATTATATCTTGATGGAAGTGGTCAACTTCAATTAGATTTAACTCAAACTGTTGATGCATTCATCTCAACCGACAGCAATGAATTCTCGTTAAATTTCATTGAAACAGGACGTTATTCAATTGAGATTTATGACTCAACATATTTATATGGTTTTGAAAATGCAAACTATATGCAAACTTCTTTCTATATAACAGACCCAACAAAAACCAATTTTGAAAACATCTACATCATTGCTCAATCACTCAATGATTCTGGCAACGAACGTGAATATATTGTTAGCACATCAGACCAAAACTATTCTGTAAAAACAACAATTAAAAATTTGCATGCCTACAAGACAAACGGCACTGACCCATCAGTCACACTAGCTGACATCGTCGATAAAATTGAAGTTAGAAAAATCGCATTTGGTGGAAGCAACAACGTTCCAACAATAACAACCTATTCTGTCAATCAAGTTGAAAATTTGATGAATCCAAATGGTGATTTTGTCTTAACTTTTGAAGACGACGCATACTATGAAATTGAAGTTTTTGATAAAAATTCAGACCAAACAAAATACTATCAGTTCACGATTGTTAAACTCGCAAAAACAACATTCACCGTTCCAGTAGTAGATAAAAATGGCGACCCTGTTTTTGACCCAACAACTGGCCATCAAAAAACTGAAACATTTGCTCTCAGCAGTTCTGAAAAGTATAAAACGGTTAAGAAAAATTATATCAAAAACATTATCTCTTCTATGAATTTAGAATATAAATTTACTGATTCTGATTCGGGTTTTGAACTAATCGAACTTGGAAAAGTCTATACAAACAAATATACAATTAGTTATGGTATTGAAGCAGTTTCAATGGAAAAATATGAACTTATTGGCGACGATGATAAACCCGCTGAAGGCTTGCATTTGAAGTTCTATGGCGTTGGAAATATTAAGGTTGAAGTAACTGTAAATGGAAACACTACAGCCTATGACCTTAATTCAGAAAAAAATAGAAACACTTTGTCTTTTACTGAATATGGCACCTACACCGTTCGAATGGTAGACTCTATGGGCACCGAAACAGTTCAAGTGTTTAAGTATAGCAAAAAACTCAACTTCTCTGCTATGGCAATTATCATTTTATCATCAATAATTGTGCTAGCTGTTGTGTTGTTTGTGCTTAAAGCACGTGGCAAAGTTGCAACTAGATAAAAACAAAAATTGGAATTAAGCTCTAAGCTAATTTAAACTATGAAAAAGCAGATTATTTAATTAGATAATCTGCTTTTTATTTTATTTATCAAATTTTATTGCATATTTTTTTAACTCTTCTAATGATTGTTTGCAAAACCATATAGCATTGCTAACAATCTTTGCATGGTCAAGATTGTCAAGGTCAAATATCTCGCATTTTATATTTTGTGGATTTAATATAGTTTTCAAATCTTCAACCTCTGTAATTATAAAGTTGTAAAGTTTATAAATGCTATATAAGTTGGCAGTTTTAGAATATTTTAACTCAAACAATTCTTTTGTTTTAGCTTGAATTACTTTGCAATCACAACCAATAAGTTCTTTAAATCGTTTTTGTGCAAGTTTTAGTTTATCATCTAAATTAATCTCAATAATTCTGTTTGTTTCATTTATAAGTTCTCTATAAGTATTTGCTTTGGATTGTTGAAAAATAGGTGTTTTGTTTGCATCATCATAAAAAGGATAATATAAGTTCCAGACAGGATTGTAGTAATAAGTAACTAAATAAAATTTATTATCTTTTTCTAAACAACAATAAAAATTGATAGCCATATCAAAACGAGATGGTTTGTGTTGTATCTTTTTATCCAACATACTTTTTGTTATTTGTATTGTATTCATACTATTTGCCTCTCCATACTAATATAGTATAGCACAATATTTTAGAATTGTATTATATTTTAAAATAAAAAATATCAAAATTGACACTGCGACAATGTGATTGTCTTGATACAAGTGTTAATTATTTCGCTAGTTTCAAAAGTACTGAACTAAAACCTTTCGTTTTTTTATGTGCAAAAATAACAATAACTCCTCTATTTTTCGCAATTCTAGCCTTTTTCGCATATACTTTAATATGAAAAAAGAGTATATTTTAGTCATAGACAGTGGACTCGGCGGACTGTCTGTTTTGGCAGAATTGGTCAAATTTTTACCTGCAAATTATTTGTATTATGCAGACAACAAAAACTGCCCATACGGGGAAAAAACCAAAGAAGAAATCACTTTAATTTTAAGTCAAATAATCTGTGAAATGTCATCAAAATACCACCTAAAAATGGTTGTTTTAGCATGCAACACAGCCACAACATCAGCCATTAACAACTTAAGAGATACCTTTAAAAACTTGGTTTTTATTGGCACAGAACCAGCTATTAAACTTGCAGAAAATTTGAATTATAAAAGTGTTTTGGCTCTCACAACGCCAACAACAGCGAATCAAGATAAATATATACAGCTTCAGCGTTCACTAAAAAATAATATAAAAACACTAAAAATGTCGACTTTGGCTCTTAATATTGAGCGATTTTTCACCGAGCCAAGCATTTTAAACGCGCTGAGACTGAAAAAAGAACTGTTTTTTATCAAAAACCATGCAAAAAATCATGATTGCATAGTTTTGGGCTGCACTCATTACGTGCTAATTAAGGATTTAATTGAAAAATGTACGCACAAACCTATGATTGATGGAAATTTTGGTATCGCAAAACAAGCTCAAAAATGTTTCAACCAACTTCACTCTAAATTATTAAATAAATCAAAGGTGACTTTGGTTTGTTCTTCTGGCAACAACAGTGACGAACAAATTTATAAAAAAATATTAAGCCAAATACTTGCAAATTCACAAAAACTATGTTAAACTTGTATCTAGTAATATTGCAAAGGAGCAAATTAATATGCCAATTATTAAATCAGCTAAAAAAAGACAAGAAGTAGCAATCAGAAATAACGCTCGTAACAAGAGTGAAAGAAGTGCTCTTGCAACAGCAATCAAAAAGTTTAACAAAGCTATTGCTGACAAAGACGTTGAATTAGCAGAAAAATTGCTTCCTGAAACTTTCTCTAAAATCGATGAAGAAGTTACAAAAGGAATCATTCATAAAAATAAAGCTAACAACAAGAAAGCAAGTCTTTCTATTGAACTTACAAAGCTTAAAGCTGAAGCTACAAAGTAAGTTGTTATAATTTAGGTAAAATGCAGAACTTCGGTTCTGTTTTTTATTTGCAAAATTTTTGACTTTCTTTAATCATTGACCAATCACAACAAAAGACATTCACTTTAAAAACTTTTTTGTCACAAAACGAAAAATATTAATCCTTCTAAACTTTGACTTTCCTTCACCATTCTCAAAACGAAATATAATAAAATAATCTTTATTGACTGACCTTGACTTTTAATCACTGTTTTGGACATTATATATTATCTTTTATTCATATAAACTACAAATGCTCCATCAACAATGAAATTTTATAATCATATTATCAAACTAACCCACCAATCAAGATTTAGCAATTCGATTAGTTATTGACTGACTTTGACTTATAGTATGTATTTTTTTAAATTTTGTTGGAAAAAAAGGACTCTGTTATTCAGAGTCCTTTTTCTTTCTTTTTGATTTTATCGTTTTGTCTTTCTTGATATCTCGAGCAATCACCTGGCTAACAGCCTTTGGAATGTTTGGGTCTGTTCCATTTTCGTCAATTTGCTCACAAATTTTTACAACTGAAGACAAAAATTCTGTTTCAACATTTGCATGATAAGCTTTGATTGATAGTTTGTAGTAAACAAACATAGCAATAATTAAAATAACAATAAATGCCACAACTGTTAAATATAAAACCAAATTGCTGCTTGCAAACATATCATAGAACCAACTTGTCTCGCCCACACTGGCTGTCATTACTCTTTCAAAGTCAAAGTCAGTCAAGACACTTGTTACTGCTTTGTATGTTTCATATAAATTATTTACAACAAAATCTGCTTTTTGTGTTTCTGCAATATATTTTAGGTTGTCATTTTCGGTGTATGTGATGTTGTCTTCGTCTAAAAACTCACTCTTTCCCGCAACAAGACCTGTGCTATAATCACCCGCAAAGAAATTGAATGTGGTTATGCCAAGTTTCATAAAGTTAACATTGTCTGATTGTAGTGCAATGTGAGTGTATCCAAGGTTTAATTCGTCTTGAACCATTGTCACCTTGTTTAAATTAACAACATCGATTTCATCAACATCAACTTTGTTTTCTTTTAACACATCTGCCACAAACCCTGCAGCCTTGGTTTTTACTTCATTTGAATAAAAATATAAATTCTTTCCATATGCAATTTCATCGATGTTGATCATACACAAAACATTTTCTGCTTCTTTAGCTGAAATGCCTTGTGAATAAATCTTTGAACCAGCATTGTTTGATTCGCCTGCACCGAAAAACACAATTTCAACATTATAGTCAAGAGTCATATATTCCAAATTTTTTGCAAGTGCAAGCAAAAATGCAACATTTCCCGCACTGCCATTTATTGACTCACTTGCAACATATTCAATCTCTAAAGTTTCAGGATTTTGTTCCATTGCAAATGCATCGTAGTGGCAACCAATAATAACTTTTTTATCAAACTTTTTGTTGTTTGTTGAATATACAATGTTTTGAGATGTTTTTAAAAGACCATCAAAAGTTGATTCAAATTGAAACTCTTGAACACCATTTTTTACGTGATTATCGTTCTTTTTTGATATTGCTGAAATCGAGTTCAAATAATTAACAATATATTGAGCTGCTTTACGTTCTCCTTCTGATCCAGGCATTCTTTCTTTAAACTTCAAAAATTCATTTTCCGTTAAAATCGCATTCACTTCAGCACTAAAAGTGCTTTTTGAGAAAATATTTGATTGATTTTGTGATGCATTTGCCCTAACTCCAACAGACATAAATGCTGGAATAATTAACAATGAAAGCATCACACATGCTAAAATTCTTTTTAACTTTTTCATTATAGCACCTCCATCACAGACACTAGCAACGACAGTGCTTCATAGAAAAACAATGGATAACAGAAGTTTTTAAACACGAAGTGTCCAATAATCGGCTCTGCATAATTCTTGTTGAGATAGCAAGCATAGAAAATTGTTGCAACCAATAAAACTATCAGGTTTACAAACTCTGCATAAATGTATAAATAAGGAAACATAAAGCTTAAGTTTAAAAACAAACCATAAAATATGTTTCTGTAAATAAAGAACAATCTGCTATCATTTTTAAGTTTATCCATTGGAACAACGAATGAATAAACCCTAAAAGATAAGATTAATCTGTATAAGTAAAATACGATTTCAAAAAATATCCATGAAACAAGCGCTTCAACAATAACCATTGTTAACACATAGCTAAAGTTGCTTGAACCTGCCATAAAAATATTTCCATAGTTAAAATAAAAGTCTGAAGATACCGAAGTTATCGCTGGATATGCAGATACCCAAATAAACGATAAAAACAGAAACAATTTATAAACCCATGAACTATTTTTATTGCTTTTAAAACCATACATCATTGTATTGTTATTTTTCATTTTGTCCTCTTATGTTTAGTATATTAAAAACTATTGTTTTTATTGCAATGTTTTCTTTCATTTCCCCGACTTTTATTTTTCTATCATAATCTGCAATCATATCAACAATTTGCTTAAGCTGTTTTGGTGAAAAGCATGCTACTTGATTTTTGAGCATCTTCACAGCAAACTCTTTAATGCCAAGCATCGTTGCAAGTTCTGCAGACGTTTTGGTTGAGTTAATCGAAACAAATAATGCTCTGCGATAATTGCTGTATAACGGAGACAATATCGTAAACGCCGATCCTGGTTTCAATGAAAAACTATCAACTAAATCAATTGCATTTTTTGCATCACCTTTAGCGATAAACTCTGATAATTGAAACACTTGAAACTCTTTGTCCCACACCACAAACTTTTCAACAATCTCTGTGGTCAAAACTTTTGTTTTTGCAACATATGCTGAAAGTTTTTCAAGTTCATTGGTTATTCTTGCCATATCACTCGAACAATACATAATCAACTTGTCAATGGTTTCTTCACTTGAACTAATTTCGTTTTTCGCCAAGAAATTCTTAACAAACGCTGAAATTGTTTTTGCATCGATTTTTGAACAATCAACCACCATTAAGTTCTTCATGTTTTTATAAAATTCAGCATTGTCTGGATTGAAAAATACTAAAACCGTAGAATCTAACGGCGATGAAACATATTTTTGAATAATTTCATATTCTGTCTTGTTTTTAGTTGGTGCAAAATTTTTAACAACCACCAATCTAAACATATCTCCAAACGGATACATGTTGGCTGAATCAACAATATCTTTTGCCGAAACCTGCTCACCAGACAAGGTCACCGTGTTCATATCTTTAATTGTAATGCCAAGAGCATCTTCAATCTTTTTTAAAGCGTCATAACACAAAAACCTATCATCTCCAGAAATTAGATAGGCTCTTTGAATCTGTGTTTTTAAACTAGCTTTAAGTTCTACGTATTTCATATCTCTCCCATTATGCTAAATTATAACAAACTATTATATTTTTGTCTAGTTCATTTTAACTGAATAACACCTTGCTAAATCAACAATAATAACGAAACAGCAAGCATACACACACCTGCAAGTGTCGTTTTTGATTTTTTTGATATAAACAAATAATCACTCAATATGACCATGATGAAAATCGTCAAAAACACAACAAGCATGCTGGCCGAGCCAGAAATAATCATACCAACTTTTGCCAGCCACGAATCAAATCTCACCACAACACCCATAAGTGCGTCATATCCAATCAAACTAAATGACATGAATGGCAAAATCATAGTAACCAAACTTGAACAAATTAAAATTGTAAATGCAACTGATGCCACAGGCACCAACATCAAATTTGCAACAAAACCAAGTGCAGAAGTGTATCCAAAATAATGAAATGTTATCGCTGCGATGCCAAACTGAACCGCGACTTGAATAGCGACGCTTGAAGCTGCTGGGCCATGCAAAAACTTATCTGCACCACGCTTTAGCGGAAGCATCAAAGCATATATTGAAAGCACTGCCAAATAACTAAGTTGAAAAGCAAGGCTAAATATTATTGTCGGCTTGATAATCATTGAAATTATAGCCGCAAGTGCCAGTGCTGAAACACCATCATAACACTTGCCTCTAATCACTGAATAACTCAAAACAAGTGACATAATTGTTGCTCTAACAACTGACGGTGAAAATTTACAAAGATAACAATAAAACCCCAAAATAACAGTAGTTACAATCATTGACACAAGTGGACTCACTTTGCATTTTCTTAGTATAAAACTAATAATCGTTGCAATAAGTGATACATGCAATCCACTGACAGCCAACAGATGTGCAATCCCTGTAAGCCTAAAGTTTTCATTAATTTGTGAATCTAACAACCCTTTGTCACCAAAGAGCAATGCATACGCAATATCTGCATTTTCAAGTTTGGCTTTGTCAAACATCAATGCCGCTTTTGTTGTGATTTTATCTCGTAGATTTGGACAAGTTCCCTTAAACACAAATGTTTCTTCATTTGCATTAATCACTGCAGAAACCCCGCCCCCTAAAAACGATAAATCTCTGTCAAGATTATCTTTTTGATAATCATGCAATCTAATCTTTCCTGTAAATGAAATTTCAGTTCCTGAAACAAAATCATCTTTGGGCGAATAATTTCGAACATCTGCATAAACATATGCAACTCCACCAAGCTTAAACTCATCAGAAAAATATTTAACAATAGCGTCATCAAGTTCAAAACGAATGGTTCCATTTTCATATGTCTTGTAACACCCTGAAATCACACCTGACACTTCAACCTCTTGGTTGTTTAAATCACTGTGCTGACTTGCGTTATTTGAAGATATAAATATATTCAAAAATGGATAGCTTGCAAATAACAACACTGCTGCTAAAACTGCAAAAATCTTCTTTTTACTTTTTGCAAACACCAGAAACACAACAACACTTAAACTGATTAAAACAATAAAGAAAACAAGTTTTAATTTTGCAGCGACAAAAACCTTGGTGGCAAACAAAGTTGCAACCAACATGATTAAAGCCAAAAACACTACCGGTCTAAAATTAAAAATCTTTTTCATAAGCCATCTTTTGTTCTAGATTTTTGCGCAAATTTAATACTTTATGTCACATAACACCATATTCTATAAAGATTTTAGTGACTTTTTGCGTTTTTTTGTGCATTATTTTTATTGTCACGCTTTTTGAATATTTGCACCAAATAAAACGCCAAAACATAAATAATGATAAAAAGTCCATACAAAATTTGATATGGGAAATTAAAATTTAGCGGTATTGGAATTGTTCTTAAATACATAAAGTTTGAACCAGGAATAATTAAAAAGTCAATAATCGCTCCCCATGCAAACATACCTAAAACGCATAAATATAATTGCCAAATCTTTTTAATTTCAAATTTTGCATAACCAAAAACCAATGCTAAAACACTACATATAAAACTAATAATATGCGTCACAATAGAATAAACACAACTAAATGACATATTTACTCTGTTGAGTCCCACCGCCGGGAATAGCAAAAACACAATTGTTGCAAGCAATCCAATGCTCGCAACAAAGTTATATAAAAGTTCTTTTTTTGTAAACACTGCAAAAATCAACACCCAAACAACAACTGAACAAATTTCTAATGGGAAAATAATACTCATTATAGTTGCAAACGTAAGTCTTTTTATAACAATAAAATTAACTATTCTTGTCACAATTTCAAAACCAAGCAACACACATGCAAACACTTTGAGTAGTTTTTGTTTAGCTTTTTCAGATTTACTCGAAAAAGAGATTGCCAGCATAACCGTTGCAATTAAAGAAATGAGAATCACAACGAGATGTCTTGTGCCATACATATATTCAGTGTCTTTCAATATAGGATTATTCTCATTCGTCCAAAACTCTTTAAAGGTCATGCCCATCCTCCTTCTAACACTCTCATTATAACACAACACTCAACAACATCGACATATATTTTTAAATATAAATTATTTTTTTATTAAAATTCTATCTCGTTCGTGGGCTTTGCCTTCGAACTTGCTCGCACCTTGGTGCTCGTCAAGTTCTGCTTTTTGGTGCAAACAAAAATAAGAGCCAGCAAAAGCTGACTCTTGTTTTTATTGGTAGCACCACGGAGAATCGAACTCCGGTCCCACGCGTGAGAGGCGTGTGTCCTAGCCGCTAGACTATGATGCCATATGCACATGCATTATAGCATGCTTTTGTTGTTTTTGCAATGATTTTTTAAAATTTAATCAATATCAATATGTGACTTGTATTCTTCTGTTTTTATCTTTTCTTTTTCAATAAACTCTTTTGCTGTCATTTCAGAAATACGTCCACCATTTGCAATATATGCTTGCTGTTCTCTGAAATTTTCGCGTTTTGCCATTTCTTCATCGACAACGTCTTCAAGATAAGAAAGCCCCACTTCTCTATCTTCATATTTATTCAAAATTTTCTTAAAAATTCTATCTGCTCGTCTAGAATATGGATCAAAATCTCCCTTGGTTCTCTCGCTCAATTCTTTCACGTATAAATCATTTAAAATTTCACGCTGAATCAACAATCTGTTTCTATAATCTAACAATTGTTCATCAGTAAATTCAGCAAAATTAATGTTTAATGTCGCCTTTTTCTTCATTGACACTTCCCCTAATAATCATATCTATAAGTTTATTGGCATCAGCAAACTTTGCTTTCAAAAGTTTGTTTTTGCAAATAGCTGTGTTTATTGTGACTTGATAAGAATAAAAATATTCTGTTTGAGCACTTAAAACAACTTGCTTAAATGTTGAAATAACCGCAATTAGGTCATTTTGCTCAAAATAACAGTGTTTTAATTTTTTTTGTTTTAAAATGACAATTCCAAAATCATCAAGCAGTTTTGCAAGCGCAGAAAATTCGTCTTGAACAACCATTGTCTGGTTGTTTTTGCTGCGTTCTTCTTTTGATTTTTCAACTTCAGTTTTTAAATTTAGTTTGAGCATAATCAAGTTTTTAAATTCTTCAATTATGTTTCTGCAAAACAAATCATAAGGAGACACGCTGCTATCATATGAAAAATATCTTTCCAAAACTTGAGTTGCATCCAAATTTTTGTCATCAAGATTGTTAAGCAAGCAAAAAATAAACGAAATTCTTTTTTCATTTGTGTTTGGAAGTTTCATAACATTTGTTGAGGTTGCTTGCTTCCATTCGTATTTAAAATCAAAATTTACCATGCATTCTGCAATAAGGTTGTAAACTTCGTGTGTATCTGCAATTGCAAGCAAAATGTCTGCAATTCTTCTATCAATTAATATATATTTTGACGCAAGCATATTGTCTATGCTAACGATAAACTTGTCGATGTTTATATCTTTGTTATTTTTCATGTAATCACCTACATTTAATATAACATATCACTTAATTTATAGACAACTAAAATTTTTATAATTTTATATCAAATACGTCACAAACTATTTATTTTTTGTTTTTTTTATGGTATAGTATTGCCAGTAACTTAAAAGGATTTTTTTATGGACACAACAGTAAGTAAACTTATTTTATTATGTGTTTTTGACCAAATGGAAATTCCTGTGACTGCAGACACCCTAAACGAAATGTGTTGCAGTCAAAATTCTTGGCTTTCATACATGACTTTAACTCAAATTTTGCCAGAACTTGCACAAGCTAGATTCATTGTTTCAACCACCAGTGCAAGCACTGAATATTACAAAATCACACAAGAGGGTCGTGACTGTCTAAACTATTTCTTTGTAAAAATTCCTTATTCAACCCGCAAAGAAATCGGCGATTACATCAAAAAGAATCGTCAGGCTTACAAAAGAAAACAAGAATATTTTAGAGATTATAAAAAGAACATCGATGGCACCTACACCGTAACACTCAAAATCATCGACCCACTCGGCTCAAAGCTAGAACTGAAACTCAACGTTGCAAACAGAGCTGAAGCAAAAACGGTTTTTAATCGCTGGAATGATTCAGCAAGTGATGTTTATGGTCAAATCTACAAAATTTTAATTGATGGAGAATAATATGGAATCTTATAAAACTTTTGGAGTTTGTTCAAGAACTATCGACTTCGACGTTGAAAACAACATCGTCAAGAGTGTGAAATTTAATGGCGGTTGTCGTGGAAACACCACTGGCGTCTCAAAACTTGTAGAAGGCAGAACTGTTGATGAAGTCATTGCCCTACTTGAAGGCATCGATTGTCGTGGTGGCACATCTTGTCCAGATCAACTCGCCCGTGCACTTAAACAATATAAAGAAACTCATTAATAATAAATAAAAAAAGACAGGTTTAAAACCTGTCTTTTTGTTTGCAATCTTATTTCTTTTCTTCTTTTGTTTCTTCAGCCACACCAACAAATGTTGCATTGTCAGTTGAGTTTTCAGTAACTGAAATATCAATAACATGCATATAAATGTTTTTATCTTTGTCTTTTGCCATAACAAACAAGTTGTTTCCAACAACTTCTGGCATCAACAAACCTGTTGGAGCTTCAACATCACTTGTTGATAATGTGATTGGTTGAGTGTATTTTGAAAGTTGCATTTCGCCATGTTCATCTTCTCTAGCAATCTCAATTTTATAGATTGTGTTGTTGTTGATATAAATCAAATATTGAGCTTTTTCGTTTCTGGTTTTTGTTTCCATTTCACCAGACTCTGGATTTTCTTCTTCATATTCAATTTCTTCAGTTAAGATTGTAAGCCCAACAAAACTAAACTTGTCATCTTTTGTTCCGCTCAAAATATTAACTTCATGATGCATAATTTCAACACCATCAATCCATTTTGTAATAACCAAAGCATAAGTTGTTTTGTTGTAAGTCAAAAGTGAAATTGAACCATCTTCATTTTCCATGAAAATAACATTTTCACTTGATGAATATGTGAGCACGTTGCTAAATTCAAATGAAAGCTTGTCACTATTTGAACCTGTGATGTTTGCAAAATAAACAACGTTTCCAACAGTGTAAATCAACTTTCCGTTTCTAACACAAAGCACTGTAACTTCTTTTCCATCATCTGAAAGAAGCTTGCTGTTGTTTTTAACTGGTGATGTTCTATAAACCTTAACACCCGTTTGAACTGGTTCGCCTTGCTCATGACCAACAGTGTAATAAACAAAGTTGTTTGCATCAGTCTTTCCTGATTTTAAAGAAAGACCATTGTTTTCTGAGAAGGTGCAACTTGTTACATCTTTAATAACATAGTTTGTTGTAACCTTTTTGTTGATTTTTAAGCTTGTGATTGAAGCGTCGATTTTTTCATAAACAACCAAGTTTAAGCTGTCGCCAACAATGTAATAAGCATATGAAATGTCACCTGAAGTGTTTTGGTTTGTTGTGTAAAGTTCATATGATTTCTTGTTCACAAGGTCATAACGCATAAATGTGAGTTTATTATACAAAATATCACCTTTATAGTTTTCATCTGTGCAAGGAACAGCATAATATAAGAAATCACCAAAAATATAAAGTGAGCCTTTTTCAAAACCTGCTAGATTTGAAACAACTCTTTCATATGATTTCTTGTTGATTTCGCCAGACTTTACATCATATTTAACACGATAGATAGCAGATCTTGTGTTATCTTCAAGATTTGTTCCATCATTGGTTTTTGTTCCATTAATAAAATATAGATAATTGCCATGAACAACGGTCATTCCGCCGTTTGTGCTTACACCATTTGTAGATTTAACTTTTGATGTATCAACGGTTGTGTCAGAAAGCTTGGTTTTGCAAGCTGTGAGTGAAAACACAACAACAAACATCAAAGCAAGTGATAAACATCCTTTTAAGAATTTTTTCATTATTAAGCCCCTATTATTTATACTACAATAAATATTATAATCTCACCTAGTCATTTGTCAAGACGTTTTGGCTTTTCAAAGACTCAAAACTATACAAAAAATTACAATTTATCGCCAATTTGGTCGAATAATTGTTTGAGCTGGTGAACAGACAACTCTTCTGCTCTCACTGTTGCAGAAAAACCACCTTCGGTTAAAATCTGTTCGATCTCTGCTTTTTTGAGTTTTGAAGTTTCGATATTTGAAGATAATTTCTTGCGACGCATTGAAAAAGAACGCTTTACAAATGCAATAAATTTTTCATAATTCTCATCGTTTGACATGGTTTTTTCAATATGCACCACTGCTGAATCAACGTTTGGAACAGGATAAAACATCTTTCTGTTAACCCTTAACACTTTTTTTGATTTTCCAAACATTTGACAAATTATTGTAAGCACCCCATAATCTTTGGTTTTTGGCACTGCCACAATTCTGTCTGCAACTTCTTCTTGAACCATGACAGTCGCACTGATAAGATTTGGATTTTGCAAAAACCTTGTTAAGATTGGAGATGTGATATAATATGGCAAATTAGCAACAAGTCTAAATTTTGAGCCAATGATTTCATTAAGTTCATCATCACTAACCTGCATAACATCTTTAAATATCATTTCCACATTTGTTCCATCGAATTTTTGAGACAAATGCTCAAACAATTCTTTGTCAATTTCAAACGAATAAACCTTCTTTGCATATTTTGACAAAACCTCAGTCAGTGCCCCCTTTCCAGCACCTATTTCAACCACTACATCGTCACACATAGCACCTGATTTTTCCACGATTTGCGTGAGCAGATTTGTGTCTGTTAAAAAGTTTTGTCCAAACTTTTTCTTAAATTCAAAATCACCCATTTTTTTAATTTTCCTCTCTATTTTTGTTCATTTTGAAATAAAATTTTTTAGCATTTTCAGTTGTTATTTTATCAAATTCAAGTTCATCAATTTCTAGTTCTTCTGCAATTTTGTTAAGTGTATATCTCACATTTTTAGGCTCGTTTTTACGCCCCCTAAAAGGTTCTGGTGACAAATATGGTGCATCGGTTTCCACCAATATTTTGTCCTTTGGAATTTTCTTTAAAAATGACCTATCATTCTTTTTGAAAGTAATGCTTCCAGAAAAGCTAATATACATTCCAAGTTCCACAAACTTGTCAATCCACTCAACTCCTTCGCTATAACAATGCATAAGCCCTGAATGGTTTATAAGGTGTTTGTTTTCTTTCAAGATTTCATACACATCTTGAGCGGCTCCCCTGCAATGCACACAAAATGGAATACCTACTTCGTTTGCAATTTCAAGCTGTTTTAAAAACAACCATTTTTGTGATTCTTTGTTATATGGTTCTCTGTGATAATCAAGCCCGATTTCACCTATTGCAACCACCTTTTCATGCTTTGCCAACTCTTTAATCTTTTCTAAATCGGCGCCTGTTACAGTTTCAGAAAACTCTGGATATATGCCAACCGTTGCATATATATTTTCATATTTTTTTGCAAACTCAACACTTTGAACGGAGTCTTGAACTGTGGTTCCAATTGTCACAATTGCATCAAGACCATCTTTTTTCATTGTTCTTATTTTTTTGTCTATATCATCAATCATCAACAAATGTGCGTGCGTATCAATCATTTTAACCTCATAATCTGCAATTTAATTGCATAATTTTTATTATGAACAAAATTTGGATTTGTCTTTTTGTTTCTTCAGTTATCGCTCTGTGTCTTTTTGACCCAGCGCAAGTTTTAACTGGTCTTTTAACTGCATCAAACAGCGCAGTTAAGCTATCACTTGAACTATGTGCAGTTTATGCAATTTGGCTTGGACTCTTTGAAATTTTGGGTAAATGTGGAATTTCAAAGGCTGTGTCAAAGCTTCTATCACCTATTATAAACAAAATATTTGGCAAAAACAACCTTTCAGAAGAAAGTAAGCAATATGTCTCAATGAACATCTCTGCAAATCTTCTAGGAATGAGTGGCGCGGCGACCCCACTTGGCATAAAAGCCATTGAATCAATGCAAAAAGACAACCCAAACAAACACGAAGTGACATTTCCAATGATTATGCTTATTGCAATAAGTTGTTCAAGTGTTCAGCTCTTGCCAACATCTATTATTGGAATGCTCTCAAACGCAGGAAGCAAAAATCCTTCAGGCATTATTTTTCCATCAATTTTTTGCTCTTTCATCTCCACTTTTTTAGCCATAATGCTGGTTTATTTATTTCATTTAATTTTCGATAAAAAACACAAAAAGGGCGGATAGTTATGGCAAATTATATCATTCCAATCTTCATAGTTTTGGTGCTCATTTTAAGCCTTATAAAAAGAGTAAATGCCTATGATTGTTTTGTTTCAGGAGCTAAGCAATCGATTGATCTTTGCATAAACACATTCCCTTATCTAGTCGCAATTTTTGCAGTGGTTGAACTGCTTGCAATTAGTGGAATTTCCGCAATTTTAGCTAATGCAATGGCACCAATTTTCAATTTGTTTAAAATACCAACAGAACTTACAGAATTTTTAATATTAAGGCCTTTTACTGGCTCTGGCTCAATTGGAATGCTCTCAAATCTATTTTCAGTTTATGGACCTGATAGCTACGTTTCAAGATGCGCAAGTATCATCATGAGCTGTTCTGAAACCACTTTTTATGTCGTTGCTGTTTATTTTTCAACAACCAAAATAAAAAAACTGAAATATATCATTCCAGTTTGTCTTTTAAGTGCTTTTTTAGGTTCAACTCTTGCATGTTTATTTTGCAGAATTTTCGCCTAGTTTTTGCGATTATAAATAGTTTTAAGTTCTTGAGTTTCTGTTCCATCATCATTGTTTAAAATAAGTGGTGACAATATTTTTAAACCTGATTTCCCGCCTTTTTTTGCTTCAACTAGCACCAAATTAGGTTCTTTGCCAGCTTTTGGATAAACAATTCTTAAGCGTTTTGGCTCAAGCTTATTTTCACGAAGACTCGACAAAATATCAACCAATCTGTCTGCCCTGTGAACCATTAAAACCTTTCCACCGTATTTAAGAAGTTTTGCCGATTCACCTACAATTGCGTCAAGATTTGTTTTAAGCTCGTGAGTTGCAATTGCAATTTCGTCTGTTTCAGAAGTTTCACCTATTTTGTTATATGGCGGATTCACTGAAATCACGTCAACACTTTCATACCCCAATACTTCGTGAACCCCAGACAAATCTTGATTTAAAACCTCAATCTTTTCGCCAAGTCCATTTGCTTCAATTGACCTTTTTGCCATGTCTGCTAGTCGTGGCTGAAGCTCAACAGCATATGATTTGTTAATTTTATTTTTACATGAAAAAAGTATAGCGACCACTCCAGAGCCACTACACAAATCTACATATATATCATTTGGTTTTGCCTTGCCAAAATTTGCAAGCAAAACCGAATCGGTTGAAAATTTGTAACCAGATGCGCTTTGAATAAGTTTAAGCCCATCAAGTTGCAAATCATCAAACCTTTCATCATTTTTTAAAAAATTATTCACTGATTGGAGCGTCTACTGGGCAAACTGCAGAGCAAGTTCCACAAGAAATGCATTTGTCTGGATCAATAACCATTTTTCCATCAGCGTCTGGAGTAATTGCGCCAACAGGACATGCACCTACACATGCACCACAACCAATACATTTTTCTTTATCAATAATATAAGCCATTACTTTTCTCCTTTAATTGATTTACACATTTATTATACAGCAACTAATAAAATTAGTAAACTTTTTTAGTATATGCTGTGTTTATTTTGCGTGATTTTTATTTCTAAATTTTTTATGATGTGGTTTTTTAAAACCTTCTTTTTTCTCTTTATCGTCTTTATTTGCCAAGTTTTCAGCCTCTTCAATAGCCATGCCTGAATTTTGTTCATTTTTGTTGTATTTTGGCTTGTTTTCGTGTCTGTTTTCACGATTTTTCTCATGTTTTTTGTCGCGTCTATCTTCTTTATTTTCACGTTTTTGTTCTGTTTTTTCATGAGAATTTTGGATTGTTTCAGGCTTTGGTTCTTCTGGCTTCTTTTTTCCATTAAGTTCATCAAGATCAAAGTCTTCAACAACAAAAGTGTCGCCTTCTGCTTGACGCTTTACTGAAACACGTTCTCTTAACAAATCATTATAAACAACTATTCCCTTGCCATTTGGTGTTGAAATTTCACTGCCAACCTTTGGCATCTTCTTAAGAGCTTCTTCATAAGTGCTTGTTTCATAGCCCAAACAACACATAAGCCTTCCGCAAATGCCATTAATTTTTGTTGGAGCAAGAGACAATCCTTGAATTTTTGCCATTTTAACTGTCACGTGCTCAAAGTCTTCCAAAAATCTTGCGCAGCAACATGGCTGACCACATGGACCAACTCCACCACAAATCTTAATTTCATCTCTTTGACCAATTTGTTTGAGTTCAATACGTGTTTTGAGCATTGTTGCAAGGTCCTTTAAAAACTGTCTAAAGTCAACTCTTTCTTCACTTGAAAACACAATGACAATCTTTGAATTGTCCATGCTATATTCAGCACCCACAAACTTCATCATAAGCCCAAGCTCAAGTGATTTTTTCTTGATTTGAACAAGATTTGATTTGGCCTTTTTTTGAAGCTCTTCATATTTTTTCAAGTCTGCAGCAGTTGCAACTCTTGAAATTTTTGGAAGTTCACTTGCCTTGTATTCATCAATCTTTAAGTCTGTTTTTGAAATGGTTCCAACAGTTTGAAAATCTTCAAAATCAACAACAACCTTATCACCCACGCTCAAATCTTCGGTTGTTGTGAAATAATATATATTCTTGTCACCGCCGCGTTTTATGCCTACAATCTTCTGCATTTTACTTTTACCTCCGCAATTTTAAACAAAAAGTCATCAACAACCGCTGTTGCATTGACGTTATATAACAATTTTTTCTTCGAACTAACACATGAATCAATAAGCGTGCTAACTGTATCAAGATTGAGCATCGAAGATATAACCTTGAGTTTTGGCAACATATTTTTACTCACCACAAACTCTTCTTTTTTTGACAAAACCATCATAATATCTCTAACTACAACCATGGCAATGTCAAAAAATTCATTTTTATCAACGGTTTTAGCAGTAAATTCATTCGAAAACTTAAGCACATCTCTGCTTCCGTTAATTTCAAAGAAAGCGTTAACCACACTGTTGAAGAAATCAACAAAACCATCATCTGTTGCAAGTTTTTCTGCAAATGTTCCATTTCCACTTGAACAGCTAGCATAAATTTCCGCCTTGTCACTAGGAGTGCCCGCTCTCACAAGCAAACTCTTAATATCTTCAACAGAGAGTTCATCAAGTTCAATTTGTTTCACTCTTGAAATAATGGTCTGTAAAATTCGGGTTGTGTTTTTGCAAGCCAAAATAAAGTATGTGTCACGTGGTGGTTCTTCAATGGTTTTTAAAATTTTATTTTGTGCAGACTCATTCATATTGTGCACATTAAAAAGCACAAAAATCTTTTTGTCTGCTTCAAATGGACTCATGCCAGAAAGCTCAACAATTTCAGCAGTTAAGTCAGCTGTTATGTTCGTTTCTTCGCCAAAAAACTTAACATCTGGATGCACTCTTTTGTCAATTCTCAGTTCGTTCTTTTCGATATTTTCAGTTTCATTTAGGTTTAAAATATGCTTGCAAACACACTCGCAAAAACTTTTCAAGTAATTTTCGTCTTGACTGACAAACATGTATGCATGCGAAATCCTTGAACTTCTCGCATCGAGTTCAACCATCTTAAAAGCCTTTGAATTTAGGATTAAACTATTGTAATCTAGCATATTTTACCTCAAATATATCGTAATAAAAAAGCCCAAACATGTCAAGAAATAATCAAATAGACAAAAAAATATGGCAATAATGCCATATTTTAAGAAATTTCTAAGATTTTCATTTGAATGTCGCCACCTGGTGTCGAAATTGTAACAACATCACCAACTTTTTTATCCATCAAACCCTTGCCTATTGGAGAAGCATTTGAAACCAAGTTTTTATCTGGGTCACTTTCAATAACACCAACAATCTTGTAAACAACTTCTTCAGCAAAATCCATATCATAAACTTTAACAGTGTTTCCAACACCAACAGTGTCATTTGACACGTCTTTGTTTGAAACAATTCTTGCCTTTCTTAAAGTTTCTTCAATTTGAGCAATTTCAGTTTCAACAATTGATTGTTGTTTTTTTGCAGCGTCATATTCAGAGTTTTCGCTAAGGTCTCCAAAATCTCTTGCAACCTTGAGTTTTTCTAAAACTTCTGGTCTCTTTTCATTTTTCAAAAAACGAAGACGTTCTTCGATTTCTTTTTTACCTTCTTCGGTTATAACTAATTCTGTCATATTATTCTCCCCTTAATAGAAATGTTATCTATTAAAATTTCTAGTGTATTATATTATAATAAAAAAATAATGTCAATCTAATTTAAAAATATTTTACTTGATTAATTATAACCAGTTTGTTATTATTTATTTATTAATTTTTGGAGAATTTTTATGATAAGAATTTGGGCAAGAACAGTTGCTGATAACAAAATTACAAGGTCATACATCTATGAAAGCATTGATAATTTCAAAGACGAAACATTTCACAAACACGTTGAAAAAATGTGCCACGAACTCGACATTCCAACTCCTGCAATATTAAAAAGCCACATAAATAATTATGTGGACTTTAATAATGTAACATTTTTGCCAAGAGACTTTGTTGAGTCTATTGACTTTGAAAAATTCATTTTAGAAAACGCAACTCTTAATAAATAACAGGGGTTTCAACTCTAAACACCAACAAAACATTTCCAAGCTTTGCAAATTGCTCTTTTTTGCTTTGGAGATGTTTTTTTATGCGCTCTTTCACTTCTTCATCAAAGGTTTTTATTGCATATTCAATTTTTTCAATATCATCAATAATTGCGACCACTGATTCGTTTTGATACATAAATTCTTCGGCCTTAGACACAAATTGCATAACATTTTTATAAATTTGTGACGCATCGGCATTTTCATCAAAACAAATATGAAGAGCATTATCATATTTGCAAGAATTTGCCGATAAAATCATGGCATTGATGCCTTTTTGGTGGCAATCATCACTTATTTGTCTTATTTGATTTTTTATTTCTTCTTTTGTGCTTAAATGAAAAACCTGCGTTCCACCACAAACAAATTCATGACCCATCACACTAAACCCGTCAAGTTTTCCATCAACTTTTTTGCCGTTTATGGAGACAATTTTAAACATCTCTAAGTGTTCATAAAATTCAACAACATCAAAATTTTCTAAGCCATATTTGTTTTGAATTTCTTTTGAAACTGGTGTATCATCTTCACTTTTCACAAATGCATGTTTTCTAAGATATGCCCCGTCATCTTCTTCAACAAAAACACTTTGCTTAATTTGTGTTTCACTCATGTTTTTTGGTGCTGCTAGTTTGAGTGAAAAATTAAAATCTTCAGACGCCTCTGCTAGCATACTTGGCGTCATTATAGTTCTCTTTTCAATCTCAGCAACATACTTTTCCATATTAAACTGGCGGGTGTTTGGCCTGCCACGATTTGTTCTTGCGGAACTTTCAATTTCGCCATAAATAATCTTTAAAATGAAATCTATGAGCTCTTCTTTGCTTTTTGTTGTTGGAGACGGAACCCCCAAACTTCTACCCATATCTCTAAGGTCTCTAATATTTAAAAGTGATAATGATTGTTTGTTGTAAATATTATCCATAATTTCATCCAAAATAGTTTTCTCTATTAATAATTTAACATATTTGAACAATTTTGTCTATTTTTTAAGCAAGATTAACTGGATAATATACATAGATTTTTTGACCAGACTCAAACACGTCATCAACTTCATTCTGCTCACTAATTGTTTCTGGTTTAACATTCAAAATTTTTGATACATCAAATAAACTTTGACCTTCTTTTGTTACATAAACTTTAATGCCATAATCATTTTCTGGTTTTGCACCAATAATTTCATAACCACCAATAAAATGTCTTGATATTTCGGTCTCATAATGCGCCATGGCATCATATTTTGAAACTACTTCAATTTCTCTTCCTGCTTTCACTTTAAATGAAACAACTTGGCTCGCAATCACTAGTTCATGATACTTGTTTAAATTCTTATCAATCTCAACATCAAATTCAACATTTTGAGTCAAAACATCAAAACCAGACTCTGTTTTATATAACACACAAATTTTTTGAACAGCCCTAGAAACATTATTTTCTTCATTTTTGAAAGATAAAACCCCAGCATTAAACACGCCAACAACATCATCTAAATTTTCAATATTTGAAATATCAACCACGGACACAAATGTATTGCTTACATTTTTTATTTCATCAAAAGTTCTTGTGGTTAAATAGCCATATGTGGTTTTGATTTCACTTTCAAGTGAAAACATGTCGTCTGCAAATTCATAAGTTGTTTCATCATACACATACACAACCGCACCAAGTTCGATATTGTAAGACAACACGCACTTGTCACCTGTTTTTTCAGCATTTACATTAATATTTTTAACACACACTCTCGCATCTACAGTCATTGTTGGAACAACACCCAAAACCTCAACTTCTTGACTAAATTCAATTTCGCGTGCAATTCTTTCAATTCCATTTTCACCACTTGCAACAACTTCGGTAATGAGTTTTCCTTCTAGTAGCACCTTATCAACACTAGCATTTACTGATGAAGCAACCACATCTACAGCGCTGGTTAAAACATTAAGTTCATCAAAACCTGTTTGGTAATCTTCAGTAACAATAAAATTATCATTTTTTGATTCAACAATATGTTTGATGCTTGACGAAGATGCCGACAAGACTAAATCATCTTTTCTCGCATCAATCTTTGGAATTTCATAATCATAAACACCATAAATATCTGCATAGTGCAACACTGAAATCATGGCTTCGTTTGATGAGAAATTAACATTTTCAACCCTCACATAATCTTTTGCAAATGTGTTTTTTAATGCAAATTCTGCCTTTTGCTTTTCCAAAAACTCAACTTTTCCAAAATCACTTTCAATTTGTCCATTTTCAGAAAGGTATAAAATTGTGGCATTAATCTCACCGCCAATTGATACCGAACCACTCTCACTTTCACAAGAAGACACGTTTGCATAAGTGATCACATTTAGCACCTTTTTAATATTATTTTCGGCCGAAATTTTAATATTTGCAAACATATTTTCCATGGTAATCTTTTTTCTTGTGCTTACAATTAAATTTTCCATAACTTTCCCCCATTAGCACTAGTCTATTAAGCATAAAAAATAATTATTACACTTTTGAATAAAAAAAATTTTTATGTAAAAAATTTAATCAAGGAGAATTTTATGAGAAAAGCAAACACATCAGTCACAGCCGTAATTGAAGAAATTGCAAGATTAAAGGGCTTGAATATTTCAATGGAAATAAACAAAGGACGAAAACGCATCGAAAAATACCAAGGCATAATTGAAAACGTTTATCCAAGCATCTTCACCGTAAATGTTGGCGATGGCAAAAACCCAATGTCTTATTCATACACCGAAGTTTTGTGCGGAGATGTCGTAATCAACGAACTAAAAACCAATTAAAAAAGACACTCAACCGAGTGTCTTTTTATTTTTTATTTATTTCTTTTTGCCAAGCATGTCACCTTCGAAGTCATAATCATCGTCATCATCTTCATCGTCATCGTCTTCATCATCGCCTAATGCTTCAACTGTTTCAAAATCATCTTTCATCGTTTCAGAAACAATGTCATCTTCTTCAATGTCTTCTTCATCCATTGCAAATTCAATAGGAGCGTCATCCATCAAATCATCACCTGTTTCATATGGATCATCTTCTTCATCTGGATCAATATCACTAAATCCTGAATTAAAGTCATCATCCATTTCATTAGAAGATTCTGCTTCAAGTGATTCATCGTCATCAGCTTCTTCATCATCTTTCCAATCTTTCAAATCGTCATCAGACTTAGATTTTGACCTTCCACGACATTCGTCACACATTGTTTGGTCTTCTTTGATATAGTTTTGACCACACATTGGGCAAAGCTCCATATCTTCAAGATCAATCAATTCATCATCTGCTTCTGTGTGATGTTTCATTTCAGATTTGCAAACGTGACAATAATCTTCACCTTCTAAAATATAATTAAGTTCACATCTAGGACATTTAATATATTTTTTTGCCATAACAAAACCCCTTTTGCTAATGTTAGCCATATATTATAATAAAAAAAATGGTTTGTAAACTACTTTTTTAAATTTTCAAAAAGTTTTTAAACTTTCTTATATATTTTACTAATAAATCAAAAAAATATACACAAAAAAAAGAGTGTCACCACTCTTTTTTTCTTACTTTTTGTGAGATTCAATAAAATCAACAATGTGTTTAATTGTTTTGATTTCAGGAATTGCTTCATCTGGAATAGAAACTCCAAATTCATCTTCTAAAGACATCAAAATCTCAACTAAATCAAGAGAATCAGCACCAAGTTCTTCAGCAATGTTTGTGTCATCTTTAACATCTTCAACTTTAACTGAAAGTTGGTCTGCAATAATCTTCTTCACTTTATCATTAATCATTTCAAATTCCTCCATTACTAATTTTATGTTAACATATTTATATTGCTTTTGCAACAATTTCTATGCAAGTTTAGTCACCTGACACAGTTTTTGTTGCTGTTGCAAACACCGAAACTGGAGATTCCTGCCCTTGAATATAGAACAAAATTTCACTACCTTCCACAATCGAAAAACTGAAATCTTCAAAAACATATTGATTATACATGCCAATTTTAACGGTTTTTTCTTTTCCAGCAATACTAACTTTCATTTCAATAGCTTCAATGATGTCTCCTGCATGAAGTTTTCCATAAGCAATTCCTTTGTTTACAGATGCAACTTCAACATAATGTTGAACCAATGGCTTTAACTCTCCATTATAGCTAACATATAGCTGGGTTTTTCCAAGTTGTTCATTGTGTTTAAACTCAACATCAAGATTGATATATTTTGCTTTTGACCTGGTTTCAATAATGCTTTCTGCAATTCCAACTACTATATTTCCAGGAATTGCATACGCAATGCCATCAACATCAAGTTTTCCCGAATTAACACTGTTAAGTTTTGCGTTTACGAGACCAACAAACTGCCCTCTGTTATTAAACAGCCCTCCACCAGAATTTCCAGAGTTGATTGGGGTATCAATTTGAATTTCACGCATTGTTTTTCCTTCAACATCAACAATTGAGTTGATTTGCGAAACACCACCCCTAGAAATTGTGAAACCACCAGCGAATGGATTGCCCACAGCAAAAACCGTTTCACCAAGCGATAAATAAGTGCTGTCATATATATCAATTGGTTTGCAACCATCAAGCACATTTTCAGGATTTGAAGTTTTATATTCTAGAACCGCAACGTCATAAGTTGATGAATAATAAACCAAATCAACTTTGATTGGAATCGATTGACTTTGGAGCAAAACCCAAATTTCATCTGTTGAATATCCGTTGATTACATGATAGCAAGTAACAAAATAAATAACATCTGACTCAACTCTATAAATAACACCTGCGCCATGACTCAAAGTGCTGTTAAAGAAGGTGTATTCATTCGAACAATTTCCACCAGCAGAAACACACACGGTGCTCCATTGAGCGTTGCTCAAAGCATGAACCTGAACAGTTTCTTCTGATGCAGAATATTCATTGTAATAATTGTTAACATTTTTAATTTTGCCATTTTTCACATGCACAGCCATAGCAATTATGAGCCCAATGTTCGATAAAAACAGAACTGCAACCATAATAACTAAAAATTTGTAACCCGAAAATGAAAATTGACGATGACTTCTCCCCCCACCATCATAAGGTCTTGTTATTGGAATGTCATCATAAGGAATTTTGCTTCTGCTCTCAGAATCATTATAATCATTCATATAACTCATACAAAATCCCCCCTCTTTATCCAATTATTGTCTTTATTTTACACTAAATCTTCGTGCTTTGACAAACGAAATTGCCAAATATACGACAATTACAGCACAAAAAACACCAAAACAAGTCCATAATAACCACTTTGGAGCTTCTTTTTCTCCAGAAATCACATGAATATGCAATTCTCTTGAATAGGTTTCAGAATCAGTCATTCCTTCTCTGTGGCCTTCTGCAGAAAGAGTTATTGTTGCGCTGCCTATTCTGTTTAATTCGATTTCAACATAACAAATATTGCCTTCTACATAGTATGTCGCCGTTGCAACTTTTTTATTGCTAACCGAAACAGTTATGTCACTATCAAACACAAACTCATCAACAATCACAAACTTCACTGCATGCTTTGAACCCACAGTATAAAAATAATTATCTCCAGAAAAAGCACCTATGCCAAATCTGTCAACATAAAATGAAGATGACGTATTTAACACAATGTCTTCTTTAGAAATACCCAAACTGGTCGTTTGCTTCATGAGTTTTACATTGACTGAATACCAACCAATGTCTTCAAACGTATACTCTTCGCCATACCTGATTGTTATTGATTCGCCACTGTCATCATTAATCACAATCTTCCAGCTATAATGCTCTAAATCACTATAATTTTTTAGGTCTTTGTTTCCAACAATCACATACTCAAACACATCATAGATTCCATTAAATTTCAATGAATCACCTTCAAACATACTGTCAAGCGACGATTGCAATGTTTCTTTGAGTTGATAATTTGTGTAATCTTGATAATAACACACACCTGTCTTGTTGAAACTTTTTGCCTTGTATAGATGATAAAATGACAAGCTTTCGTCAACATCTAGACTGTCATCAACTTCATCAGGTCGCTGATAAACCACTTCAAAAATGTTGTAAGTTTCTTCATATATTGAGTCTGTCATAACTTTCGTTGCATCACTAAACTTAAGTTCAAATAATCTCCAACCATAGCCAATAGATTTTTTGCCGTTGTTGTTAAGTTCAGAAATTAATTCATCTGTATCAAAGTGCCAATACATGCCCTTTCCAGCATCGTTATAAAACCCAAGTTTAAGTTCAAAAAGTGTCACTTCTGGAAAATATAACCAAACATACGCAGACTCACCAGTTTTTACTGTGAAAGGTGTTCCGTTGGTTTTAAAATTAATTTTTGCGTTTATTTCTCCTGCAGAATTTGCTGAAAATTTATAAGCTTTTCCTATCATCATAGCTTTGGTTTCTCTATCAAAAGGAGCCGCATTTGACACAGCTGTCACGCCAGAAAACGACCCACTTGTGCCAATAATATCTTGTTTGTTTTGAATCAAATCTTCAAAATTCTTCACTTCTTCGGCATGGGTTATTTTTTGTGTTTTAGGCACGCAAAAGCCGGCAAAACAAAGAGTTATGCCACACATAATACCTAAAATTAAACACAAAAATCGTTTCATTTTCACCTTACAAATTTTCTATCTTCCAATTAATCTCTTCTCTGCCATGAAGTTTTAAAAACTCATTTGTTTTCTTAAAATGATTATTTCCAAAAAAGCCTTGCCATGCAGAAAGTGGACTTGGGTGTGCAGACTCAAGCACCAAGTGTTTTGACGAATCAATAAACGCCTTTTTGCTTCTAGCATTTCCACCCCACAAAATAAACACAACTGGTTTTTCTTGCTTGTTTACTTCTTGAATGATTCTGTCAGTAAATTTTTGCCAACCAAATTTTGAATGTGAGTTTGCCTGATGTTCACGAACAGTAAGTGTTGTATTTAGCAAAAGCACACCTTGATTTGACCAAGACACTAAACAACCATGGTTTGGCGGAGCAAAACCATATTCTGCTTCAATTTCTTTATATATATTTTTAAGTGATGGCGGAATATCAACCCCCGGAAGCACCGAAAAACACATTCCGTGAGCCTGCCCTTCTTCGTGATAAGGGTCTTGCCCCAAAATAACCACCTTGACATCATTAATATCACAATGCTTCAGTGCTGAAAAAATCTTTCCCCTAGGTGGATAAATTTTATATTTTGAATATTCTTCATCAACCTTTTCTAAAAGCTCTTTAAAATAAGGTTTTTCAAACTCATCTTCTAAAGCTGCGTCCCAACCATTGTTAAAAAAATTCATAAACTAATCCTTTGAATCAATATATAATTAAATATTAGCAAAAACGCATATTTTTAGCAAGAAAAAACCACCACAATGTGGTGGCTTCATTATTTATTATCCTTTTAATTTTACGACATAAAAAACGTCTGCATCTTTTTTGTTTAAAGACATTTTTAATTCTATCTTTTTTGAATTATTTAAAACTTCTTTTGGTGCTTCAAATAACAAATCACATTCAAGCGTTTCTAATGCATCAATTGAATCATGAGCCATTAAAAACGCTAAACTATAATCATACTTTGTATTATATTCTGCTCCATCGCAACACAACACATAATTAAATTTACAGTTAATACCCCATTCATCATTAAAACTAATGTTTTTATTTGTTGGATTATATAATTTCAAACTGATAGAACATAACAAATTATTTTCATTTGAAGGATACTTTGTATTATAAGAAATAGGATTTACATAGTATTCACCTATCTCATACTCCAATACTGTATATTTTACATCATAAAACATAAATTCTTGATTTAACTCATAATATAATATTTTATCTTTGTTTTTATTGTCACCTTCAATCAACAACACAACTGCAATTGCAATCACACAAGCACAAACTAATAAAATAAAAACTACTAGGGCAATTGTTTGCTTTGTAGTTAATTGTTTTTCTTTATTTTCTTTTACTGACAACTCTTCAGTTATTTCTTCCATATTCTCCCCCGTACATATTATTTATTTTATTATATTCCCATTATACTGGGAATGCAAGTATTTTTCCCAGTATTGTGGAATAATTGTTTTATGGAATATACATTTGGTGATAGATTAAGAGAATTAAGAAAAGAAAAAAACATTGGTCAAATTGAACTTGCAAAACAACTTGGGGTTGGCAAATCAATAATTAGTTTATGGGAAACAAATCAATGTGAACCCACCCTTTCAAAATTAATTGCCATTGCTGAATTTTTCGCAGTTTCAGTTGACTATTTAGCTGGTTTAGAAAAATAAATAACACAAAAAAAAAAAGATGCAATTGCATCTTGTTTTTTGTTTCCAAAATATTATCTCTTTGAGAATTGTGGAGCTTTTCTAGCTTTCTTAAGACCATATTTCTTTCTTTCTTTCATTCTTGGGTCACGAGTCAAGAGACCAGCAGACTTGATTGTCTTTTTGAATGTTTCGTTTGAAAGAACCAATGCTCTTGCGATTGCATGACGGCAAGCACCAGCTTGACCTGAAAGACCACCGCCGTTAACAGTGATTTCAATGTCATATTTGTCAGCAACTTCAACCAAGTTTAAAGCTGTTTTAACTTCGTTTTGAAGAAGTTCTGATTTAAAATATTCGTTAAGTGGTTGTTTGTTAACCAAAATGTTGCCTTTGCCAGCACAAATTCTTGCTCTAGCAATAGCTTTTTTTCTACGGCCTGTAGCCCAGATTTTTTCTACTTTTGCTGTTTTCTTTGCCATAATTTCCTACCTTCTACCTTCAAGATTTAAAACTTCTGGTTTTTGAGCAGTTTGTTCATGTTTGTCATCTTTGTAAACTCTCAAATTTGTGAGCATTTTTCTTCCAAGAGCGTTCTTTGGAAGCATTCTTTTAACGGCATGCATAACAGCCTTGTCTGAATTTTCGCTCATTAATGTTTTGTATTGAATTTCTTTAAGTCCACCAATGTAGCCTGTGTGATAACGATAGTATTTATCTTCAAGTTTGTTTCCAGTCAAAACAACTTTGTCTGAATTGATGATAATTACGTGGTCACCACAAATTTGGTTTGGTGTGAATTCTGGCTTATTTTTGCCACGAAGAACAGCGGCAACTTGGCTAGCCAAACGGCCAAGAGGCATATTTGTTGCATCAACAATATACCATTTGTTTGATTTTGTTTCTGCACTCTGCATAAATGTTTTCATTTTTTCTACCTTTTTTCTAAATATTCTAACAAATTATTGAAAAGAGCCAAGTCTTCCCAATCCTATGCTCGTCTATTTTATATCTTTTTTTGCAAGTTGTCAATAATTATAATCAATTTTTATTATACATTTTTCATAAATTAACCATCATAGTCAACTTTTTTCATAAAAAGTGCATGCGCTGACACAGTTTTTCCAGCAAGTGAACGAGATTTTCCGTCAATAATCTGTTTCATGTCTTCTGGTTTTATCTTTTTATAAGCCACCTTTAAAAGCGTTCCAAAAATAATTCTAACCATGTTATACAAAAAACCATTTCCTGTAATTTCAAGGGCAAAAGTGCCGTCATCTTTTGAAATGATTTTTGCATCATAAATGGTGCGCACAAAATCAGTTTTTCCACTCTTTGCAGAAACAAATGAGCCAAAATCATGAGTGCCAACCAAATATTTGCAGGCTTCATTCATTAGCGAAATATCTGCATAGTGATTCACCCTAAGTGCAACCTTTTCAAATAGTGGCAATTCATATTTTGACACATAAAATTTATATTCATATGTCTTTCGTTTAACTGAGAATCTAGAGTCAAACTCTTCGCCCACCTTTTCACATGACAAAACTGCAACATCTTCTGGCAAGAGTGCATTTAAGCTGTCGCACATCTTGTTTGTGTTCACAGTTTTTTCAGTGTCAAAATGGCACACTTGAGCATATGCAGACACCCCTGCATCGGTTCTTCCAGAAGCATACAATCTAACATCTTCTTTTAGCAAAAACGCAAGCACCTTTTCAATTTCGCCTTGCACAGTTCTCTTTTCTGGTTGAAGTTGCCAACCGCAAAAATTTGTTCCGTCATATTGAACAATCAATTTAATTCTTTCCATACGCAAAGTATATCACAAAACATTATTGTTTTCAACGCAAATTTGTTCGCTTTATGTTTGACAAATAATTTATTTAAATTTTATAATTTAAATAGTGTTATGAATTCAAGTTTTTTGGCAAAATTCATAATAAATAAATATGGAGAGTAAATATGGACAAAATTAATCACATCACCATTGACGGCAACACCGCAGCGGCTAGCATGGCATACATGTTGTCAGATATGGCATTAATCTATCCAATAACCCCATCTTCGCCAATGGCTGAAAACATTGACGTTTGGGGCGCAAAAGGAAAAAAGAATATCTTTGGAAAGACTGTTGAAGTAACTGAAATGCAATCAGAAGCTGGTGCAGCTGGTGCGCTTCATGGTGCACTCACTGCTGGCTCAAAAGCCACAACATTCACTTCATCTCAAGGCTTACTCTTGATGATTCCAAATATGTATAAAATTGCTGGCGAAATGTTGCCTTGCGTTATTCACGTAGCAGCAAGAACAATCGCAACCCATGCCCTTTCAATCTTCGGCGACCACAGCGACGTTATGGGCGTTAGACAAACCGGTTTTGCAATGGCAGCCTCTTCTTCTGTGCAAGAAGCTCAAGATATGTCTCTTGCAAGTCACCTTGCAACAAACATCTCAAAAATTCCATTCGTTCACTTCTTTGATGGTTTTAGAACCTCACATGAAGTAAACACAATCACTCCAATTGCTGACGATGTTGTAAAAGCACTTGCAGACAGCTATGGCAACATTTGGGAAAGACCTTGTGAATTTACTCCTTCAAACCCTATTCAAAAAGGTACAAACCAAGGCGAAGATATTTATTTCCAAAACAGAGAAGCTATCAACAAATATGTTGACGCAGTTCCTGCAGCCTTTGAAAGAGTGCTAAAGGACATTCACAAAGCAACCGGAAGAAAATATGGCTTGTTTGAATATTATGGTGCAAAAGATGCTACTCATGTTATGGTTGTTATGGGCAGTGGCGCAGACACAACAATTCAAGCAGTTCAAGCAATGGCAAAAGCTGGCGAAAAAGTCGGCGTAATCAAAGTTAGACTCTATCGTCCATTCAGCGTTAGCCATTTCGTTAAACTTATTCCTGAAACAACAAAAGTTATTACTGTTTTAGACAGAACAAAAGAATGTGGTGCAACACATGAACCACTTGCTCAAGATGTTATATCTGCACTTGCAGATTCTGGTCTTTCTGGCATTAGAGTTCTTGGCGGAAGATATGGATTATCTTGCAAAGAATATACACATGACCATGTTATTGCAATTCATGAAAATGCATGCCTTGCAAAACCAAAAAATCACTTTACCGTTGGCATCGTTGATGACGTAACCAAAACATCACTCCCTGCAAACAAAATGCAGCTTGATTTTTCTGATAAAAACATGGTTGAATGCCGTTTCTATGGACTTGGTTCTGACGGAACCGTTTCTGCAAACAAAAACAGCATCAAAATCATTAGTGAATATGCTGGGCTTTATGGTCAAGGCTATTTCGTTTATGACAGCAAAAAATCAGGAGGCTTGACAATCAGCCACCTTAGAATGTCAAAACATGAAGTCAATGCACCATATCTCACCATTCACCCAGACTTTGTTGCATGCCACAACAAGAGTTATGTTGACAAGTATGACATGCTCAGCCAAATTAAAAACAAAGGAACCTTCCTTTTGAACGCTCCTTGGACTGATGCAGAAATGGAACAATATCTTCCTGCTTCAATGAAACAGTTTATTGCAAAAAAGAACCTTAAGTTCTATGTAATCGACGCTGAAAAAGTAGCAGACGAAGTTGGTCTTAACAGAAGAATCAATGTTGTTATGCAAACCGCATTCTTCGCCCTTTCTGGAATCTTGCCTGTTGAAACAGCAATTGCACACATCAAAACAGCTGCTGCAAAAACATATGCAAGCAAAGGTGAAAAAGTTGTTCAAATGAACATGAACGCTATCGACAAATCGCTTTCAAATCTTAGAGAAGTTAAATATCCAGCAGATTGGGCAAAAGCAACATCTTCTCCAAAATTTAACCCTATTGATGATCCATATTATAAAGATTATATTCATCCAATCGAACTTAAACTTGGCGACAACTTGCCAGTATCAAGCTTCGAAGTTACAGGAAGTTCTCACACAGACACTTCTAAATATGAAAAGAGAAACATCGCAACAATGCTTCCAAATTGGATTGCTGAAAACTGTGTTCAATGCAACCAATGTGCGCTCGTTTGCCCACATGCTGTTATTAGACCTTATCTTGTTCCAAGCGACAGCGACCTTGCTAAAGAAGTTGGAGCAATTCCTGCAATCGGTGTTCCTGGATATTCATTCAAAATTCAAATCTCTCCAAGAGATTGCACCGGCTGTGAAAACTGCGTAAAAGCCTGCCCTGCTCTCAAAAAAGCACTTGAAATGGTTAAGGCTGAAGATATCTTAGACAAAGAAGATGCTCTCTATGCAAAACTTAAAGACGTTGAAAATGTTAAAACCATCTTCAAAAAAGAAACCGTAAAAGGTTCTCAATTTGAAAAACCATTGTTTGAGTTCCCAGGAGCTTGCGCTGGTTGCGGTGAAACACCATACATCAAACTCTTAACTCAACTTTATGGCGAAGAAATGATTGTTGCAAACGCAACTGGTTGTTCATCAATCTATGCAGGCACTGCACCAACCTGCCCATATGCAAAAACAAAAGACGGATTTGGTCCTGCATGGTCAAACAGCTTGTTTGAAGACAATGCTGAATTTGGTTTGGGTATGAAAAAATCAGTAAACAATAATCGCCGTCACTTGACAGAAATCATCACTGACGCCGTTAACAACAATGCTTACCCTGCTCCACTCACAGAAAAACTTAAAAATTGGCTTTCACAAGAAGTTAAAGACAAAGAACTTGCAAAATCAATCAAGGCAGACATTATTGCACTCTATAACGCAAACAAAAACCATGAACCAACAAAAGCAATCTATGGCCTTGTTGCATCACTCTTTGAAACATCTGTTTGGATTATCGGTGGTGACGGTTGGGCTTATGATATCGGCTATGGCGGTCTCGACCACGTGCTTGCATCTGGTGAAGATGTAAACATCTTGGTTCTTGACACTGAAGTTTATTCAAACACTGGTGGTCAAGCTTCAAAAGCAACCCCTATGGGAAGCGTTGCAAAATTTGCTGCTAGCGGAAAGAAAACACAGAAGAAAAACCTTGGTGCAATCGCAAGACAATATCCAAATGTTTACGTTGCACAAGTTGCAATGGGAGCAAATCCACAAGCAACAATTAATGCTTTCAAAGAAGCAAAAGAAAACAAAGGTCCTTCAATTATCATTGCATACTGCCCTTGCATCAACCATGGCAGCGACATGAGCAACACTCAAGCACAAGAAAAACTTGCAGTTGAAACTGGTTATTGGCCAATCTATCGTTACAACCCAACAACTGACAAACTCACTGTTGACTCAAAAGCTCCAAGCAAGGCATATGAAGACTTCACAAGCACACAATCAAGATATTTCACTCTTGCAAAAACAAGCGCTGAAGAATCAGCAAAACTCATTTCAGGTGCAAAAGAACATGCAACTGACGTGCTTAAAGACCTTAACGAAGAAGCAAACAAATAAAACAAAAAGGCTACACACCGTAGCCTTTTTTCGTGCATAAAAAAAGAGTGAATTTTTCACTCTTTTTTACTATTTATTGTTGAGTTTCAGTTGTTGGCTTCTTATTGCCTTTTTTTGCAGATGCATTGAACAAGAATGCAACAACCGCGCCGGCACCTGAAACAATAGCAAGAAGCATAACAAGCTTGTTAACCAAAGAACCTAATGAGTTTTCAAATTTATAAACCACATCACTAAATTCTTCTTTGTATTTTAATTCACCATAACCAATTTCAAATGAAACAGCTTCAAATTCTTCATCAGTCATGTCTTTATATAATTTTACGGTGTCATTATACAAATCTTCTGTCATAACTTCTGTTGAACCCATAATAACAATTCTTTTACCTTTTCTATAATACCACATTTCAGTGGTTTGTTCACCACTCATTCCACCAAAACTACCTTCTTCGGTGTAATCAACTTTATTGCCCATTTTAAATTTGTAGGTTAATTCTGATTCAATGCCAAAAACTTCCATTTCTGCATGGTAAGATCCAATATAAGACACTGGGTTAATCACCATAAACAAAAACGCACCTGCAAATAATATGGTTGCCAAAACAAATGCCACTAATGTGCTTTTTTTACTAAAAAATTTTTTCATATTTTTCCCCTTTTGTTTGATAACTATAGTCTATTATAAAACCAGAAATAATGTCAAATAAATAGAATAACATATTTTTTGTAACAAAAAACAGATGCTTTTTGCATCTGTTTTTTTCAATTATGAAATTTTAATTATTAAGCTTTAGCTTTTTTACCTTTTTTTGAATAGAAAACAGCGAGTCCAGTACCTGCAAGAGCAAGAGCCAAAAGAACTGCATCAATCACAACAAATGCAACAGCAAGCTTGTTTTCATATGTGTATGTAATTGTGTCATATCCAAATTCAATCTTGTTGAAACTAATTTCATAAGATACTTTTTCAAAAGCATCATCTGATAATTTGTCATATTGTTCAACAAGTTTGTTATATTGTTCTTTTGTGATGTCTTCTGTTGAACCAAGAATTTTAATATGATTTCCTCTCTTATAATACCACATTTCAGCCTTGTCTTCTTCAACTTTATCTCCAACAGTCATAACTTGCACGGTTTCAACCTTATTGCCAGATTTAAAACTCATAGATGCTTCCAATTTTGTTGAGCCCATTTCTTCTTTTGTTTTGTATGCGCCTGCGTAGAACACTGGGCTAGCAAGCATTGCAATCAAGCCTCCTAAGAAGATTACTGCTGCAACAGCAAATGCAACTAGCACATTTTTCTTGCCAAAAAATTTTTTCATAATTTTCCTCCCTTAAATTTTATTTACTAATTATATTTTATTACAACAAAAAAAATAATGTCAAATAAATACAAAATTTAATAAAAAATTATTCACTTTGATAAAAAAATCAGGTGCTAAAACACCTGACATTACATTCCCATTTCACTACCAAGACGCGCCATTTCACGCTCTTTTCTTTTTGCTTCAAGCTTGGCTTTTCTAAGTTGACATTTTGCATTTTCAATCGCGCATAATCTTGATGCTTCTGCAATCATTTGACGAAGACGCAACTCTGCTGGAGAATTATAGATTCGTTGCTCTTCATATTCATTGTTTTTGCGAATGATATAGTCTGCATCGTATAACTTTTTCATAAGACACGCCCTCCCCTTTGTTTTGCAATTTCATTATATCAATTAAAAAAATAACACATCAATCAAATGGAACACTCCGTTCAATTTTTGTGTTATTTTAACAAATTTTAAAATTTAAGTTGTTTTAGTTTACAGAATAATATTCTTTAATTTTGTCAATGATTTCACTAACTATTTGCGTGTTTTCTTTGTTTGAAATAGCAACAACAATGTCTGCCATTTCAGTTTCAATCAATTCTTCACGATGCTTTAACACTTCTTTTGAGTGAACAAAAAAACTTTTTTCAGATTCAGTTTCAATGTCTTTCTTATTAAGCCAATCAATCTCTTCATCGATATCTTTTTTTAATAAAATCACAAAGTTGCTAAGTTTGATTTTATAAAAAATATCTTCGCAGTTATCAACAAAACACATATCACTGACAAACACTGCATCATCAAAATCAAGCTCCATTTTTAGGATAGAACGAAATTTCTTTTTTACATATTCAGCACCAAAACTCTCACAAACATCACCAAAAGTTTGTGGCAAGTGGTCAAACTCAAACAATTCTTTTTGGTCAAAAAAACGCATAGAAAACTCATCTGCCAACTCTTTGGCAACTTGCTTTGAAATGTCATAATCAAAACTTGTCACAAGCAGATTTTGTTTCATGAGCGCTCCTTATTTTTTCATTAAAACTTCAAGGTTTTTGTCAAATTCAGAATTTTCAATTTCATCAAGAACATTTCTAAATTCATCATTGACACTTTTTTCAGCTTCGCCAATTTTTTGAATGGTTTTTTTCTTTTCATCAACTTCGTCAACACCAACACCATTTAAAACAATTTCGTCGCCATAAATGCCATACAAATGCACTTCAGCTGAAAGCACATCGTTTGAAATGCCACATTTTTTCAAGTGTTCAATATCAACTTTTTCATTCTCAATTTCACTAGCATATTCGTTGACATAAATTCCAACATTTTTGTTTTCCATAACCACTCCTAATTGTCATGTTTTGTGAGACTTTTACCCATAAGCAATTGTTCCATCTCTTCTTCTGAAATCTTTTCTTCTTTTTTAGCGTCTTCAATTTGTTTATTTTCTTCTTTTCGTTGAGCCTCTTCTTGTTCTTGCTGTTCAGCTTCTTGTTGTTCAAGTTCAAGCATATCTTCAAATAAACTCTCTAAATAAGAACTAAATTCAAGAGATTGTTCAGCCTCTTGCTCTTTTGATTTTCTAACATCTTCGCTTTCTTGCTCTTCAGTTTTTTCAACATCTCCCGCAACACCACCTGCAAGCACGGCAACTTTTTTAGATGCTGGCAAAAGTTCAGAATGTTCATTGCAATTAAGTTTTCCATCAGCTTCAGTGGCAAGTTCTGGTCTGTTTTTCAAAATTTGTTGTTTGCAAGTTACATCAAGCAAGTTTTGAACACCTGCCATAAAATCAGCAAATGTTTTTGTGTATGATGTTTTAAAGTTTAACAACCCACCCAAATTTTTATTTATCTGCACCATCTCTGTCGTTTTTGAAGCTTCAGAAACATACGTTGCAATCGCCTTTAAATAATTTTGCTTAAATCTCACATCTAAAAAAACACTATCTGGAAGCGTTGCAGCACAAGCTGGATATGCCATGATTATTTTGGTTAATATTTCAGGACTCACGCCCAAAACAACATCAAGGTTTGATTTATTAGACAAATCAAGTTTACCGTCAACAAATGTCAATATTTCGCCACAAAAATAACGTCTTTTGATTTTTTGCCCGTTAACCTTGTTCAAATTTATATTGTCGTTAGATATGTTATCTTTTTCTTGTTTAATCAATTTATCAAATGCTGATTTTTCAAAACCTTCATCATAAATGCCCGCATTTTTTAAGTTTTCAGCAAAAAAACTAACACGCTGTTTGTTTCGTTCAACAAGTATGTCAATTCTGTTTTTGATTGAAAGTGCAGAAACTAATGATGATTGTTTTTCTTGCAATTCTTTAGAATATACCGAGATTTTTTGTACATCATTTGATTCTTGCAATTTTTTTTCACATTCTTCAATGTCTGCAACAATTTTTGAACAAACTTTATCAACCTTTGCTGACACACGAGATGCATCTTTCACAATTTTGCTTGCAAGTGCTTTTTGCAAGACAATTTCTCTATCTTCAAAAACTTTCATAATTCACCTGTTTTTATAATACTTTTATTTAGATTTTGTGTCAATATTTTTCACTTTTGTGTTTTTTCTAGGTTTAACACTAAACACAACAACAATTAAAAACACAAAAACAATTGTTGCAAACAGTTCATAAGACAAAATTGTGCGTTTATCTTCTTCAACACCAAGCGCAACATAACACAGCCTGCCATTTGCATTCGAAAAGATAATACTTCCTTTTTCATCCGTGCACAAAAGATAATCTTTTTCAAGATTTTTCGTGCCTGCAATTCTTCTTAATGTGTTTTTATGTGGATGCCCATAATCATTTTCTTTTGCTACCGACACCACCACAAATTTAGGATTAATCAATTTTAAAAGCTGGCTTGATGAACTTGATTCACTGCCGTGATGCCCAGCAAGATACACCGAAATCGCAGAAAGTTTTTCTTTGTCTTGATATGTCAAACTATCAATAAACGCAAGCTCTTCACAAGTGCTAGCGGTTGTTCCACTTGAATTTGAACATGTTGCGTCTCCAGTAAACAAATATGTATGTTCTCCACATTTAAACGTAAAAATTGCTGAATTGTCATTTGAGTTACTTGAACCATATCCAACAGTTGCAAAACCATGAGTTCTAGTTGAATGATTTAACAAATAAATATTTTCATTTCTAGTTAGCGGAGCAAAAAACTCAAATGTGTAATAATTGCCAACAATTTCAAATCCATCATAAAACACACTAACATTGCTTGAATATGTGTTGCCATTTTCACTGTAAGTTTCTTTGTATACATTTGTGATAAATTCGATGTATGTATTTGATGTCACTCTCGAAATTTTGCTATTTTCATCTGCATAATATGTGTGATAAACTTCTTTCAAGTCTTCGCTTTCTATAGGAACAAACGTGTCAATCGTGTCACCCCTTCCTGCTATTTGGAAAGGCCTATAAATATTCTTAATTTCTAGTTTTGAAAACAAATAGTTTAAACCACCAATATGGTCAGCATCTGCATGTGTTGCGATTAAAAAATCAATAGTGAATATTTTTTTGTCTTTTAAAAATTCATAAACTTCACGGCCGTGCGATGCGTCACCACCATCAATAAGCGCAGTTCGACCGTCTGGCAATTCAATAACTGTGCAATTTCCTTGCCCAACATTTAAATAAGAAACCTTATAGTCTGCAGTTTTTAAAGCATTTTCTTCCACTTGGTTTTTGCCATAAGTGGTTTTCATTTTAAATGCGTTTTCAATTTTGTCAGCAAAAAAGAATGAAATAACTAGAGACACCAGCAAACACGCTGCAATTATTCCTTTGATTAAATATTCTTTTTTGTTTACATGTTTTAGTCTATTTTTGAATTTATTTTTCATCTTTAGTGAAGAATTTTCCTATATTTTTTGGATTAATACCTAATAATTTTATGATTTTGTCTTTGTTCGCCATGACTGTGTCATAACCAATCTTAATCATTTCGTCAACACCTTCAACTTTTAGCGGGGAAAATGTTTCAAGGGCAGGTTTTATAACAAGGTCTGCCATGTTAAGGGTTATGTCAATCTTTGACTGCATCATAATTCCAATAAGTGACGACAAAACACTCATTGTTGAAAGCGAGTTTGTGCCAGTGCCACGCAAATGATTTACATCAACAGCAATAACAACATTTGCACCCATTTTTTTCACAACATCAACAGGAACGTTGTTTTTCAACCCACCATCAACCAGATGCATATCCTCATAAACAACCGGCGTAAAAATCCCTGGAACGGCACATGATGCAGAAACAACCTTTGCAACATTTCCATAGTCAAAATCAACTTCTTTGCCGGTTTTTAAGTCTGTGCAAACAACTGAAAGTGGAATTTTCATTTCAGAAAATACAGTAATATCGCCAAAAATTCCATTTAACAAATTTTCAAGGCGTTCGGTTTTTGCAGGCTTAACAAATGGAATCATCCCTTTTGCCACATCACTCTTTTTAAGTTTTTTGGCAATTGCTGTCATCTCACTGGCAGTTTTTCCATATGCATAAAGCGATGCAACAATACTTCCCGCACTGGTGCCAGCCACATAATCAAACTCAATGCCAAGTTCTTCAAATGCTTTTATTACACCAATATGCCCAAAGCCACGACAACCACCGCCACCCAAAACCAATCCAAGTTTGGTCTTTTTATGCACTTGAATTTTGTCGTCTTGTTTTTTTCTAAAAAAGTCTAAAAATCCCATAAACTCACCTTTCTTTAAATAATTATATCATGTAAAAAATTTCAAGTAAATAAAAAAACTTTCAAGTTTCCTTGAAAGTTTGAATTTTTATGGGTTTATTAAGCAGAAACTGCTGTGTCTTCACCTGAAATAAGTTTTTCAAGTTCGGCAATTTCTTCATTATAACGAGCTTTTTCTTGATCCAAGAATTTAGCCATTTTAACATCGTGGTTGTTCTTTTCTTTGTTGCTTTCGATAAATTCTTCAGCATCTTGAATGCTTGCTTTAAGTTCAGCAATGTGTGCTGTAAGTTCTTCTTGTTTAACCTTTTTGTCTTCATCAACATTTTTGATGTCGGTTACGCTATACATAACAAGGTTAAGGTTTGTAAGTTCACTAGCACGTCTATCAAGCATTTTTTGGTTTCTATTTTTTCTTCTCTTTGTTCTTTCATATTTCAAAATTGATTTTTGAACTTTTGCAAGGTCTCTGTCAATTTTGTCTCTATTTTCAATGATTTTTTCAAGTCTTGCTGAATAATCGATTGCGTTTCCAGCAACAACTGGTTCTTTTTCAACAACTTCCTCAATCACTTCTTCAGCAACCTCTTCAATCACTTCTTCAACGATTTCTTCAATTGTTTTTTCAACAACTTCTTCTTCGACAACTTCTTCTACTGGTTCTTCAACCACTTCTTCAGCATCTTCTTTTGTTTGCTCTTCAAGATTTGCCAACATTTCATCTACAGTAGCATCATCTTCAGCTTGATTTACAACAACATAATTTTCTGTTGAGTAAATGTTGATTGCTTCAGCAGGTTCTTCATTTTCATCTCTATTAATTTCAACAATAAACATAATCATAAACACAATTGAAGCAACTGCAAAAAATCCAGCAACGCTCAAAAGCACAATTTGTAATAATGTCATAATAATTCCCCCTTATGATAAAAATTTCAAATTAAAAATGTAAAATTTCAATCAACACTGTTAAAAAATCTACAAATAAAATATGAAATTTTCTTTTTACATGGTTATTTTAACATAATATTAATCGCTTGTCAATACCCAATTTTTAAAAAGTTTTGGGTGTTTTATTATATGAAAAAATAAAATTTTTGACACAAAAAAAGAACCGCTTGCGCAGTTCTATAAAACAGTGTTGTTTTTAAAGATTTGTTGAACCCCCACCTTTTCAAAATCAGGAGTTGATCCATCACTTGAAAACATTGCAAGCTTAACTGGCTTGTTTTTGCCGTGATAATCTGATCCGCATGTAACAACAAGATCTAATCTTTCAGCGATTTCGACTAGTTTTTCAATTTCCTCTTCATTATAAAGTGAATAATAACATTCAAGACCAACAAGCCCATATTGCTTTAATTCTCTTGCATAGTGTTCCACTTCTTCATGTGAAATTGGCTTATCTGTAACGCCATGAAGTGAATGAGCCCAAACCATTTTAGCTCCAATCTTTGTCATTGTTTCAACAACATACACAGCATCAAGTCTGTCTGGTCCATCATAATGCATTTTATTTAAGTATTGCTGACAAGCATCATCAACATTTGCAAAATAGCCATCGTTAACCAAGCAGTTTGCAAAATCAAGTTTTCTAACATTTTCTTTGCTGTCTAAATATTGATGTGATTTTTCAGACAACTTATATCTTGTCTCAATTTCTCTCAATCGAAAATCATCTTTTTCTTTAAGAAGTTTTGCAAATTTCGCTTCAATTTCAGCAACTTCTGGTGCAAATGGATCAAAATCATATGCCAAAATATGCATTTCTTGAGAGCCAAAAATACAGCTAAATTCACAACCTGTCACATATTTAAGCCCATTTTCTTTAATTTTGTTTTGCAATGCTTCATTTGACAATATTTCCCTTCCGGCACGAGCAGTGTCGTGGTCAGTGATTGAAAAATATTCAACACCTGCATTTTTAACATTTGAAATAAGCTCTTCAATTGTGTCTTTACCATCAGAACATGTTGTGTGTAAATGTAAATCTATCATAATAATCTCCTAACAAAAAGTATAAAATATTGTCATCAAAAAGTCAAACAAGCATTGTCTTTTAATTTTTAATGTGTTATACTCTGTTTAGTTTTTTTTACAAAGGATAATCTTTTATGATTTTTTATTACAAGCACAAAAGCATCAATGATTTATCTCAAGAAGAACTAAATCTTTTGGGATATGACGGAGTTTTAAAGTATGCTGAAGAACATGGAATGAGTGCCCAAATGCTTTTTGAACAAATCAAACAGCTTGAACTAGAGATTCAAACAATGGGTGCTCGCCCATTTGATATGTCTCAAGGTTCAAACCTTGCACTATTTAATGAGTGGACAAACAAATATATTGATTTTTTCAATAACAACGCCAGCTACAATAAACAAGCCTACATTATCTTGGGCAACATTGCATCAGGAAAAAGTACATTCGCAAAAACAATCGAACAAGAAACTGGCTCAATCATAATAGACCCAGACAGATTCAAAATGGGAGAATCTACTAAACATGGCTTTTTTGAAGGGTTCACATCTCTATATCATCAACCTACCGACCGTGAACGCCTGCAAGACCCTTGCAGTGATGCTTGCAAACAAACATTAAACAATGCTTCTGATATGGGCATGAACATCATTATGCCAAAATCAACAACAAACATAACAAAACTAGAAAAACAACTTCAAACATTAGTATCAAAGAACTACGACATTCATCTTATTATGTTTGAATCTCCAATCACAGACTGTGCAAACCGCAATTATTTTAGATATCTAATCAAAGAATATTCAGGCGAGCAAGAACATGGAAAACCCGTTCGTGGCAGATTTGTTCCAGTGTCAGTCATCACAAACATTGGAGACGGAACATTTGAAACCTTTGCAAAAGCCTATAAGGGCGGCAGATATAAATCATATCATGCATATTACAACAAAGGCAGTTTTGGAGCTGACTCAAGTCAATATAAAAACGAAGAGATTGACCTTAACACAATAATTTTCTAACTAAAAAAAGCACACCTTTGAAGGTGTGCTTTTCTTATTCTTTTATCTGTTCCCATGCAAATTCATTTCTTCCAAAATGGCCAAAGCATGCAGTCTTTTTAAACACTGGTTCATTCAGTTTTAGTTCATCAATGATGTTTTGCAATTTAAAATTAAAATTTGACGTCACATAATCATAAATCTCATTTTCTGAAACATAGTTGGTTCCAAAAGTGTCAATTGCAATGCTTACCGGTTCAGCCAGTCCAATGGCAAATCCCAACTGAATTTCACACCTGTCAGCAAAACCATGTGCCACAACATTTTTTGCAACATATCTTGCATAATATGCCCCACTGCGATCAACTTTTGTTGAGTTTTTTGATGAAAAACAACCCCCACCAACTCTGCCAACACCACCATAGGTGTCAACAACAATTTTTCTTCCAACACATCCACTATCCCCAAAACTTCCCCAAATAGTAAACTTTCCACTTGGGTTTATTATGAACTTGATGCCACCTTTGTTATATTTCTCATATTTTTTCAAAACCACGTCGATGATATTTGTTTTTATATCCTCAACAATCTTGTTATGCTCTATCCAATCCCCATGTGAAACGCTTATTAAAATTGTGTCGATGTTTTCAGGTTTGCCGTCTTCATAACACACCGACACTTGGCTTTTTGCATCAGCGAAATAACAATCGCTTTTTCTTCTAAAATCATCATAAAACCGCATTAAATCATGTGCCACCATGATTGGAAGAGGCATCAATTCATCAGTCTCATTGCAGGCATAACCATATACCATGCCTTGGTCATTCGCCTTAATCTCTGTTTGTTCAACCGCCTGATTAATGTCTGGGCTTTGCTTTGAAATTTGCTTGATAATAACAAATTCATTTTTATACCCCACATCTTTCAAAACCTTTCTTGCAATCTCTGCATAATCAATTTCAGCAGATGTTGTCGCTTCGCCATAAATAAACAATCTGTCATCTTTAATAGCACACTCAACCGCCATTTGCGACCTTTTGTCTTGTTTTAACGCCTCATCTAAAAACGCATCTGCTATAACATCACAGGTTTTGTCTGGATGCCCAATATTAACCGACTCACTTGTAATAATTTTTTTCATAATCTTTTCTCCAAAAATATTATTTCCAAAAAGAGCAAAGAAAAAACCCATCGCCTATCGATGGGTTTGATTTTGAGAATAAAAACATGACCATCGACTCAGCCTTTAGCACCTTAACATCATGTCAGGTTGCTGTGTGGTCATAGGGGCTGTCCCTCGCACACTCTTTATGGATAATTTAATGTTAACACACAATTTAATTTTTGACAATATTTTTTCACAAAAAAAGCGAGAAAATTTTTCTCGCTTTTTGTTATTCTGCATCACCAGGCTGAGTTTCAGTTGGTTGTTGTTTCTTTTTTTCTTGTTTCTTAACTTTCCTAGCCTTATTGTTAAGATATTCTTTATTATTTACACTATAAAACTTCATTGTTTGAGCATAAAGTTCTGAAGCATCTGCAACCCTGCTATTTTCAGCAATCTTCATCATAGGCTCAAAATTTCCAGTTGAAATTGCAATGTCAATAGCTTCTTTATAAGCTTGATTGTCTCCTTTGTGGATGTTTACAAGTGGTTCATTTTGAAGAATGAGCAAATATTGCATAAGCATTCTTGCAGATCTATGATTTCCATCACTAAATGGCTGAATTCTTATACATTCAACATGAAATCTTACAGCTCTCTCTAACGGAGACAAATCTGCAAACGCAGGAAAATCAATCCAACGTTCTTTTCCTTCACGATTGCATTTTGTGTATGTTTCATCAAGCACATGATAAGGCTCAGTTCCATTCACCCAATCAAGCAGTTTTTGCATATGCGCCTTGATCTTTCCTTCTCCGCCATAAGGTGGTTGCCAATATTTGTTATAAACAAAATAATCGCCATCTGCCTGACGTTCCCAATGACCAACTCGAACATTGTTTGGTTGTCCATTATAAAGCACATCACGGTATGCACCATAACCTTTTTCTTCAAACTCTGCTCTGTTTTTAAACATAACATAATGAAGCCCAGTGATAAAGTCATGTTCTAAAATTGAACTTGTTTCATTGTTTTGCAATTCACCCAATTTTTTAATTGCCCCATCAATAACATAGTTTAGCGCAGAAATATGGTTTCCAAGTTTTGAAATTTCAATCACTTCTTGTGAAAGCAAATTAACAGCAATAAGTTTGTCTGGTTCGCCTTCAGTTTGAACAACAAACACCTTAGTTGTTGGCATGTTTAAAAATTCGCTAACTTCATCAGGTTGAATATTTTCTACCGCTTCAGCATCACCATCTTTTGGAACAATACCTTTTCCAAGATCAAAACCAGAAAGTTCAGCACTGCCACTAACCACATCAAACGTTAACTTGTCAACAGGAATAACTTTTGTTCCATCTTCATAAATCGGTGCCATAATTTCTCCTAAAGTAAATTTTTATAAATAAGTAAATATAGTTTAACATTCAACAAGTCATAATTCAATAGCAAAATTGAAAATATTTTATTTATTTTTTAATCATCAATTTCAAGACACAACGGTGCATGGTCACTACCCATAACATCAGTTAAAATTGTTGAATTTTTAAGCTTTGACTTCAATCCTTCAGAAATCAAGAAATAGTCAAGCCTCCAACCAATATTTTTTTGTCTTGCTTGAAAGCGATAGCTCCACCAAGAATATTCAATTTTGTTTGGGTAAAGATATCTAAAAGTATCAATAAATCCAGCATCTAAAAGCTCGCCAAACATAGTGCGTTCTTCAATTGAAAACCCAGGATTTCTTTCATTTGCTTTTGGGTTTTTTATATCAATCGCTTTAAAAGCGACATTTAAATCACCACAATAAATCACCTGTTTAAATTTTGTCAATTTTGTTAAATATTTTCGAACATCTTTTTCAAAAACTGACCTATAATCTAGTCGTTTTAGTTCAGGCTGTGAATTTGGAACATAGGCATTTACAAAATAAAAATCATCAAATTCAAGAGTAATCACCCTGCCCTCATCATTATATTTTTCATCAATTCCAAAAACAATATTTTTAGGTTCATTTTTTGAATAAATCAAAGTGCCGGCATAACCTTTCTTTTCTGCTGAATTTAAATACACATGATAGCCTTCAATTTCTAGATTCATTTGCCCTTCTTGAAGTTTTGTTTCTTGAACGGCAACAATGTCTGCATTTTGATTTTTTACAAATTCAAAAAAACCTTTTTCGGCACATGCCCTAAGTCCATTTACATTCCAACTAATAAATTTCATAATTTCTTCCTTTGTTTTAAATTTTAGACTGTTTTTATATGGTTAAATTATATCAAAATTTTTAATAAAAACACATCAAATTTAGTTGCAATTTTTATAATTTGACATATTCTACAAAAATAGTGTTTTTTGCCCATATTTCAAGGAGTTAGAGTCACTGCTATTTGACAAACACAACATTGTTTGATATAATTTTCTTGTTTATAATTAAAGGAGATTTTTATCAACCACTATGAACGCAGAACAAAGAGGCCAACTAATTCGTGAAGGCAAAGACTTTAAAGTTTATGAATATCTTGGTTCACACCTTGCAACCAAAAACGGAAAACAAGGTGCTTATTTTAGAGTCTACGCTCCAAACGCAAAAGAAATTTTTGTTGTTGGTGATTTTAACAACTGGGACAAACAATCTCACCCACTCAAAAGAATTAAAAACACAAACGTTTGGGAGGTTTTTGTTGAAAAAGCAAAAAACTTACAAAAATATAAATATATCATCATTGACAAATATGACAAAGAACATGTAAAAACCGACCCTTATGCTTTTTATGCTCAAAACATGTCTCATGACAACGATTTTGCTGCATACATCTATGACTACGATGATTATAAATGGAAAGACAAAGCTTATTTTGAAAAGCTCAAAGGCAAAAACCATCTCGACTCACCTATGAATATTTATGAAGTTTGTCTTCTTACTTGGAAAAAACATGCTGACGGAAGTTTTTATACTTTCCGTGAATACGCTTCAAGTTTGGTTTCATATTGCAAAAAAATGGGTTACACCCACATCGAACTTTTGCCTTTGTCTGAATTCCCTTTCGATATTTCTTGGGGATATCAAGTTACTGGCTACTACGCAATTTCAAGCAGATTTGGAAAGCCTAAAGATTTGATGTATTTTGTTGACAAATGTCACGAGGCTGGCATCGGCGTAATTTTAGATTGGGTTCCAGGACATTTCGAAATTGACGATTGGGGTCTCAAAGACTTCGACGGAACTCCACTTTATGAAAGCCCAAGATGGGACAGACAAAACCAACTTGTTTGGGGCACTCGTATTTTTGACTATGAAGACCCATATGTTACTCAATTTTTGATTGCAAGTGCACTCTATTACATGAGAAACTTCCATTTTGACGGAATTAGAGTTGATGCCGTTGTATCAATTCTATATCTCGATTTTTGCAAAAATCCAGACGAATGGATTCCTAACGTTAACGGAAACAACATCAACTATGCCGGCGTTGAATTTTTGAAACAACTTAACAATTCAGTGTTTGGCGAATTCCCTGACGCATTAATGATTGCCGAAGAAGTTTCTTCATGGCCAATGACAACCAGACCAACAACAAGTGGCGGTTTAGGATTTAACTTTAAATGGAATGTTGGTTGGATTAATGATATTTGGGAATATACTTCAATGGACCCATATTTTAGAAAATTCCATCATGATATTTTAACACACACAATCGATTATTGTTTTGATGAAAACTTTATTTTGCCTGTTGACCACGACGAAGTTGGAAACGGCAGACATTCATTGTTTAACAAAATGAATGGCGATTTCAACACAAAAATGGATATGTGTCGTGCATTCTTTGCCTATATGTATATGCACCCAGGCAAAAAACTCACTTTTATGGGTAGTGAATTTGGACAGATTCAAGAATGGCATTATGAAAAACCATTAAGTTTTATGCTTTTAAAATCTGCAAAAAATAAAGGCTTGCAACGCTTTGTTGCAGCACTGAATAAACTATATTTGCAATGCCCTGAAATGTGGGAACGTGATTTTGACCCAACCGCTTTTGAATGGCTCGTTAAAAACGACAGTTCAAATTGCGTTGCTGTGTTTAAGCGTTATGCTAAAGACGGAAATTATTTGATTTGTGTTTGCAATTTTTCACCATACAGACAACCTGACTACGTTTTGGGCGTTGATGAATCTGGAGAATATGAAGAAATCTTCTCTTCAGATGACGAACTTTTCGGTGGAACTGGCGAACACAACGAAGATATTCATTCCGTAATCATGAATAAAAACGGAAAAACAAACGCAATTAGACTTTGCCTTCCAGCAAACACCACATTAATTTTACGAAAAGTTAATAAAAATAAATAATGAGGACTTATGACCGAAAACGAAAACAAGAAATTAAATATTCTTTTTGCAACTGGCGAATGTTTGCCATTTTGCGCAAATGGTGGAGTTGCAGACATGTGTTTTGCCCTACCAAAATACTTAAATAAATACGACAATCTTGATGTTAGAGTGGTTCTTCCACTATATTCAAAAATTCCTGATGAATACAAATCAAAATTTAAACTCGTTGGTGAACGTAATGTTGAGCTCAATTGGAGAAATGAATACTGCGGAATTTATGAATATGAACTTAACAATATCACCTATTACTTCATAGACAACAAACGTTATTTTGAACGTGACAATTTGTTTGGATATGAAGACGACATTGAAAGATTCAGTTTCTTCAGCAAAGCCGTACTTGATATGCTTCCAATTATTAGTTTTTATCCAGATATTATTCACACAAACGACTGGCAATCAGGTATGGTGTGCACATTCTTGAAGATTCTTGAATGGCAAAACCCACACTATGAACACATCAAAACATTGCACTGCATTCACAACTTAACCTATCAAGGAATCACTGATTTTAATGCAGTGAGAGATATTTGGGGCGTTGACGACAAATTTACTTACCTTTTTGACTTCTTCGGCAATGCAAACATAATGAAAGCAGCACTTCTTTGTGCAGACCAAGTTGTTACTGTTAGTGACACTTACAAAGACGAAATCATGAACACTGATAAAGGTAATGGCTTGCAAAGTGTAATCTCTTCAATCGATCACAAGCTTTACAGCGTAATCAATGGCATCGACTATGAATATTACAACCCATCAACCGACCCAACAATTTATCAAACTTTTGATGAAAATTCATTGGAACTTAGAAAAGTTAACAAGGTAAAATTGCAAGAAGAACTTGGTCTTGAAGTAAACGAAGACATTCCATTGTTCTGCTATATTGGTTATATGGCTCACCATAAAGGTCTTGATCTTTTAACTCAAATCATTGATGAATTTATCGACACAAAAATTCAATTTGTTGCAATCGGGGGCGGTGTTCCTGAATATGAAGAATTTATGCGTGGCGTAAATGAAAGACATCAAGGCAGAGCGCATGTTTCATTTGGATATAACAGACATATCGCAAAAAAGATGTATGCTGGTGCAGACTTCTTGCTCAATATTGCAAGTGTTGAACCTTGTGGTTTATGTCCACTTATTGCAAACAAATATGGAACACTTCCAGTAGTCTATTCAACTGGCGGAATCAAAGACAACGTGTCAGACTTCAAATATCCAAATGGAAACGGTTATGTGTTTAATGACTATGACGTAACCTCACTTAGAGATTTACTCGACCGCTGCATTCGAAATTTTGAAAATAAAGAAAAAATGAACAGCTATATTTTGAGTGGAATGAAACAAGATTTCGACATTGCAACATGTGCTGAAAAATATCATGAAATTTATCAAGAAATGTAAAAAATCAGCTTAATTTTTAATAAAAATACAATTTAAAATTATCTATTTGCAAAATTAAAGACAGGTTTAAACCTGTCTTTTTCATTATGTTTTTATTAAAATTTTACATTTTAGCACTTTTCATCTAAATTTATGACCCTGACTGGAATTTTTGACCAGTTATATGTCAAAATCTGTTGCTCATCACCATTAACATAAAGCGCTTGATTGTTTGCTAGCTTGATATAGGTGTCTTTATGAAATCTTTTTTTATCAACCAAATATGCTGGATAACATTCCCTGTCAAGAGTTCTAAACACTTCACCATCAAACATTTCCCTTTCAAATCTCCAAGCCATGCGATATTTTGAGCAATGCACCAAGATTTTTTTATTTACCCAACCATAACCCAAAAGTGCATTTTCATCATTAAACTCTTGCTTTAAATCAACATCATAAGGCTCAGCATCTAAACAATATTCTGTTTCAGTTCCAGCTAAAATTGCACCTGCACTATTGCCAATATATAATGCACCGTTTTCTGCAAGTTTTTTAAGCTTTTCAAACTGACCATACTTTTTTAAATAATGAATCAATTTTGTCGTGTTTCCACCACGCACAAAAATTATATCTATTTTATTTTTAAAATCATAGCCTTCATCTAAAACTGTCAAACGCATGCCCATGTTTGCAAATTTTTCATATGCTCCACTTTGAGTATCATCTTCAGAGTCATCTTCTTTTGCATATCCAACAAACAACACGGAAAGCCCTTTTGTGTCTTTAAAAAACCTTTTAATCCATCTGTAACCCACACCCGAAAAATCTGAACACAACAACAATTTCATATTAATCTCCAATCAATATAATATTAAATTTATTATAACATATAGTTTTTAAAAGTGTATTCATTTAAATCTAATTTTAATGCAAATAAAAAAGAAATGATTTTTTCAATCATTTCTTTTTGTTATTTTTTCAATAATTTTTCAAGATTTTTGCATCGCTCTTTATCCATGTCTGGAGTGTCTTTTAATCTATATGGAATATTTAGTTCTTCATATTTAGATTTTGCCATTGAGTGATATGGCAACAATTCAACTCTTTCAACATTAGGAATTGTTTCTGCAAACTCTCTTAATTTTATTGCATGTGCTTCATCGTCATTTATGTTTGGAACAATAACTTGTCTAAGCCAGAGTTTTTTGTTCTTGTTAACACATTTGTTTAAAAATTCTTTAAACTTGTCTTGCTTTAAACCAGTAATTGATTCATATTCAACTTCATCAACTGCCTTAACGTCTAAAATCACAAGGTCAACAAGGTCTAAAATTTCATCATAATCATCAGCCACACCAGCTGTGTCAATTGCCACATGAATGTTGTTTTGCTTTAAAAGTTTTGTTGTCTCAAGCACAAATTCACTCTGCAAAAGTGGTTCGCCACCACTAAATGTAACACCACCAGTTTCGCCATAATATGAAGCGTATTTGTTGTATTGTTTTAACACATCTTCACTAGAAAGTTCCCTGGTGAACGAGTCCATATTCCAAGTTTCAGGATTGTGACAATAAACACATCTAAGCCTACAACCAGCCATAAACAGAACTAGTCGCATTCCTGGACCATCAACTAACCCCATGGTTTCTAAATCAGTAATTTTTCCGTTCATAATTATTTAATCTTCTCATGGAATGTTCTTGCAATAACTTCTTCTTGGTGAGCTCTGTCAAGTTTGTTGAAGTTTACAGCATAACCAGATACACGAATTGTAAGGTTTGGATATTTCCAAGGATTATTCATTGCATCAATAAGCAAATCTCTGTTAAACACGTTTACGTTGATATGTTGAGCACCTTGTGCAAAATATCCATCAATGATTGAAACCAAGTTGTTGATTTGTTCTTCTTCGTTGTTTCCAAGAGCTGTTGGAACAATTGAGAATGTGTTTGAAATACCGTCTTGACAGCAGTTCATATAAGGGATTTTTGCAACAGAGTTTAATGATGCAAGTGCACCACTGTTATCTCTTCCGTGCATTGGGTTTGCACCAGGAGCAAATGCTTCACCAGATTTTCTTCCATCTGGAGTGCTACCTGTCTTTTGACCATACATAACGTTTGATGTGATAGTTAAAAGTGAAAGTGTTGGTTTTGCATTTCTGTAAAGTTTGTGAGAATCAATTGCGTTGAAGAATTCTTGAACGAGTTCAACTGCAAGTGTGTCAACTCTGTCATCATCATTACCAAATTTTGGGAATTCGCCTTCAACATCAAAGTCAACAGCGATGCCTTGTTCGTTTCTAATTGGTTTCACTTTTGCATATTTAATTGCAGAAAGTGAGTCAACTGCAGATGAGAAACCTGCAACACCGAAAGCCATAAGTCTTTCAACTTTTGTGTCATGAAGTGCCATTTGACTTGCTTCATAAGCATATTTGTCATGCATGAAGTGAATGATGTTGTTTGCATCAACATAGATTTTAGCAATTTTCTTAATCATTTCACTATAATCTTTTCTTACTTTTTCATATGTCAAGATTTCTTCATTATTCTTTTCGATTCCGTCAACTACTGGTTTGAATGTTTTTTCATCAACACCACCATTGATTGCATACAAAAGTGATTTTGCAAGGTTGCAACGAGCACCAAAGAATTGCATTTGTTTGCCTTGTTTCATTGATGAAACGCAACATGCAATTGCATAGTCATAACCATAGCTTGGGCGCATTGTGTCATCACCTTCATATTGAATTGAGTCGGTTTTGATTGAAATTTTTGCACAATATTTTTTGAAGTTGATTGGAAGTCCTTTTGACCAAAGAACTGTAAGGTTTGGTTCTGCACTAGAATTTAAGTTAATCAATGTGTGCAAGAATCTAAATGAGTTCTTTGTAACAAGTGATTTAGATTCATTAATCATACCTGCAACACTTTCAGTAACCCATGTTGGATCTCCAGCAAAAAGTTCATCATAGTCTGGTGTTCTAAGGTGACGAATCAAACGAAGCTTAATAACGTATTGGTCAACAAGCTCTTGAGCTTCAGCTTCAGTGAGTGTGCCTTCTTCAAGGTCTCTGTTGATATAGATATCAAAGAATGTTGCATTTCTTCCCATAGAAGTTGCTGCACCATTGTTTTCTTTTGCACCTGCAAGGTATCCAAAATAGGTCCATTGCAAAGCTTCTCTTGCATTTTGAGCTGGTTTTGAAATGTCGAAACCATAAGAAGCTGCCATTTCTTTAATGGCTTCTAATGCTCTAATTTGTTCATTAACTTCTTCACGAAGTCTAATATCTTCTTCAATGAAATCTTCATTGAGATATTCTTGCAACAAATCTTTTTTCTTAAATTCAATTAAGCTATCAATACCATATAGCGCAATTCTTCTATAGTCACCGATAATACGTCCTCTGCCATAACCATCAGGAAGACCTGTTAAAAGACCATTGCTTCTAGCCTTTCTAATAGATGGTGTGTAAGCATCAAAAACACCGTCATTGTGTGTTTTTCTATATGTTGTGAAGTGTTTCAACACTTCAGGGTTGAGACTGTATCCATGTGATTCAAGTGCTTTAAGCGCAACTTTTGCTCCACCATACATATTCACAATTCTTTTGAGTGGTGCATCTGTTTGAAGACCAACAATAACCTCATTTTCTTTGTCAATATAACCAGGTGCAAAAGCAGTGATTCCACTTAAAATATTTGTTTCAACATCTAAGCAACCACCATTTTTGTTTTCTTCTTCAAGCAATTTTTCACATCTTGCCCAAACAGCTTTTGTTTTTGCTGTTGGTTCAGCCAAAAATGAATCATCACCCTTATATTCAGTAAAGTTTCTTACGATAAATTGAGCAATATCAATTTCTTCTTTCCAAGAATCACCATGAAAGCCTCTCCAAGCCTGTTCATTAATATTTTCCATAATTATTCTCCTCATAATTCACATTTTTTTATGTCCATCATATGATATTTTTCACATAAAAATACCATTATGAATACAGTTCTAAATTATAGCAAAGTTAGAATAAAAAGACAACCCATTTTTGTTAAATTGTAAAATTTAAACAAAAAAAGTTAACAACAGGTTGTTGCTAACTTCATAAACTTTTTATTAATAGCCATTTAACGGAATCGATTCATCGTCAGCACCTTTCGTTATCGACTTGATTACAACATAATAATCATAATCTTTGCTAACCTTCACATAGACCCTGTCTCCCACCTTTTTGCCAAGCACAGCTTTTCCAAATGGAGACTCTCTGCTAATAATTCCATTTGCTAGGTCAAGCCTTGTAGTCGTTGAAACCATCAGTGTTTCTGTGTCGCCCGTATCTTCATAGAAAACTTCTATCTTGTCAAACAACCCAACTTCATCAGGAGCTGACTCTGCAGATATAATTTTTGCAGTTCGAATCATTCTTTGCAAGTGTCTTATTCTGCTTTCATTTCTGCAAAACGCACGTCTAGCACTTCGATATTCAGCATTTTCTGACAAATCTCCAAGAGACCTTGCCTCTTTAACATCATCTGAAAGTTTTGGCCTAAGCTCATTTGCTCGATAACTGATTTCATCTTTCATCTTTTTTATATCAACAGCAGTAAGTTCATTATACATATTTCACCACTTATTCATTTTTTGCATCTTCAATTTTTTCTTCGTCTGGCTTTTCTTCTTGTTTTATTTCTTCTTGATTTGTGTTTTCTTGATTTGATTGCTTTGTGGTTTCAGTATTTGCTTTTTCTTTTTTATTGAAAAGCAATTTGTCTACCCATTCAAATGCTTTGGTCATAAACACACCGCCAACAATCAAATTTTTCCATAAAACAAACCAAACAATAAACGCAATTAAAAGGGTTCCAATTATTGATGCAATAACAATAAGTGCAACAATGCCTTTTGACACCACTTTTTCTGTCATAACATCATCTGTTACATCATCAAAGCCATATCCATAACCATCACTCACTTCAACAAAAATATACATGCCAAAATCATCGTCAGTGAGGGTGTATGACTCACCATGTGCATTTTCAATTAGTTTTGCTTCTTTGATATTTTGAGATTCTCCCCTATACCACTTAACCAAAACATAAGAGTTTAACGGATTTGTTTCAACACGCAAAGTTTCACCAATTTGATACGTTCCAGTTATTCTAACTGATTTCACCTTATCAAAATCATAAACAAGTTTTTCAGTGAGCAATACAAGTGAAACGTTTTTGATTTTATATCCATCAACATGTTCAAAACTAAACTTTGCCTTGTTTAAATAATCACTCGAATCACTTTCAACACAGGCATTTCCATTGATTAAAGATTTATCTGTTACAAGAGTAATTGAACCATCTGCACAAGTTAAATAATTAACAATCTTGATTTTTTTAGGGCCAAACTTTGATTGCATTGTATAAACTTTTGCCTTGATATTTCCTTTTAAATTTACATAAACATCACCATTTACTTTAGTGCTGTTTGTGTCTACAAAATCAACGACACCACCAAACAAGTTAAACTCAATATTTCCATCGATTTTTTTTGTGTTATTTGAATCTGCAACAATTTGTTTCACATGTCCACCCAAAATGGTAATTGAAACATTGCCTGTTGCGTCGTCATCAGATGATCCAGCCATAACAAAAACTTGTGACAAGTCACTGCCGTCCTTAAACGCTTTTTCAACACCAGCATCATAGAGCGACATATCAACGCCTTCGTCATAAACAGAAATTGTGCCTAAATCAATATAAATTGTCGAACCTTTTCCGTCATTTTTAATTAGCAAATCATTTCCATTCGCATAAACATATTTGATGCCATTTTTGGTAACAATTTTTGGAGTTTCCACTCTTTGAACAGGCGATGTTGATTTTAACTCAAGCACATTTGATGAATCGTTTTTATCAGTCACCCTAACAAAAATATAATCCCCGCCATCATTTGCTGTGAGTGTATAAGAGTTGTCTTGATTAGAATTTAGATATATGTTTTGTCCTGTTGCTTTGTCTACTCTAAACCAAGTGACACTGCTGATTGTTGCAGATGCTGGAGCGTGACTAACAGTCAAAGTTTCGCCAACTTTAAATTCTCCTGAAATTTGTATGCTTGAAATTGTAGAAGTATAGCCAAAACGAACAGCTCCATTGGCCTTATAAAGACTCCAGTCACCCGAATCAGTTGGCGTGTTTTTCACAACAATTCTTTCTAAATCTAAATCACCTAAAAGAGCACTGTCTGAAACAAAAAGTTCATTGCCTCGTTCATAAACATTTGCGAGATTAAACACAACACTTGCAGAAACATCAAGTGCTGATGTGAGTTTAATAGATGTTCCTCTAACATATTTAGACATGTCAAAACCTTCAGTAATTTTGACTGAACCACCAAAGTTTATGGTTGAACCATATGCCCACTTTGATTTCGTTCCACGAGTAATTTTTGAAATTGTTCCACCTTTCAAGTTAAAAGTGATGTTGTCAGAGCCATCAGCCATTGCACCATATTGACCCATCAATCCCATGTCAGTATGAATCTCATTAATTTTTCCGCTATTCACATAAACCAAAACTTTAACGTTTAAATCAGAATCGTTTTCAGCAGCGGTTGAAGTTGAACCATTATACATATTATTGATGTGCCCACTGGCCATTGTAACACGCATTGTTTTTCCAGAATACAAATCTGCATCGATATCATTTCCACCAAACACAATTGACCAATCACTTAAATCACTGCCATTTTCAGGAACCCCCGCACCATTAACAGCTAGTTCTGAGTTAAGTGCATACAGCTCTGAAAGTGACAAATCATTTTCATCAAGCACACCATCTCCAGTTTGATATTCAGTTTCACTTAGTGCAGCCCCAGCAGGAAGATCTAAATAAACAGTTGTGCCTTCACCGTCTGCAGTAATTAACAAACTGTTTAAATTTGCAAAGATGATTTTGTTGGTCATATCCCACTCAACCACTGCAGGTTTTGAAATGCTAATGTTTTTAGCATTAGTTTTTTCTACAAATAAATTTGTTGAAAACAAACCCGCACACAAACACATCGCAAAACAACAAATAAATATTTTTAGTTTTTTCATAATCTCGCTCCATTTTAGTTTATTGTTAAAAATGTATAATTTTATTATTTTAATAGATAATTATACATTTTAATTATAAAATTTAACAATAATATCATATTCATTTTTTGTGTAAATTTTTTCGTTTACATCTATAGAATAATTATTTGCACATATTTTGTCAAATTAAATCTAAAAAACCCCATAAAATCAACATTGACAAAACTATTTTTTATTTTTATAATTAATTTATATTTGGAGCGAAATATGAACGAAAAACAAATTAAACAAGCATTAAAAGATGGCAAACTTTTTACAGAAGATTATATCAAAATAATAGCCGATTTAAACGACTGGAACATCGGCGGTGTGCCTATGGAATTTATTGCGACATCAAGTGACTTTGCATTAACCCACTGCAGTCTTATTTCTATCTGGCTTGCAAATATTATTCCAAATGCAGAAGTCGTTGAAGGCGAAGCAATGTCTTATAAAAAATTTGTTAACCCTGACAAAAATGCACACGTTGGATACCATGCGTGGATTGAATATCAAGACCAAAAAGACAACACCATCAAAGTGTTTGACCCGGTAAATTTCTGCGTGATTGACAAAAATTATTATTACCAAATTGAACAAATTAAACCAATCGCTCGCATTTCTTCAAATGAAGTAAAAACAATTTTAGAAACAAAACCAAATAAAAAAATACCAACTGAAAAACATGATGTTTATCGTCAAGCTATATTGCTTATGCTTTTTGAAAAGTTTGTCTCAAACGACGCAGGCATTTTTGAAGACAAATTAAAAACCAGATTTAAAACCTTCAAAGACGAAATTAATTATGACCAGGTTATCGATAGCTTCAAACAAGAATTTAATGTTGGAGATTCTTTGCCACAAATTCCATTTGAAGAAGCAATTGATGATTTGTTTGCAGAAGAACAATATGCAACAACAAGAAGTGACGAACAATCTGTTTTGTTAGACATAATTTTAGAACACTTAACATTTTTGAAAAACCGAAACAAAACATCTCAAAAACAAGCTCAACCAGAATAACATTCACAAAAAACAAATTAATTACGCAAAAAAAGCAGTTAGACAATCTAACTGCTTTTTTATTGGTGGAGGTGGCGGGCTCTGCCCCCGCGTCCAGAAAGTGAACTATTTCCCCTTCTACGTGTGCTATTTTGTTTTAACTTTTCATTTGACGCTTTAAGCAAACAAAATCACATCAAACTAGTTGATTAAATCTCGACAACACCAGCATCAACATCAAGCATTGTCATCTCATCTACTCTAACAACATTTTGCAACCGATGAGAGTTTGCAAACTGCCGGCTGCTAAAAATTAAGCAGCAAGTGCAACGTCAGCTGCACCAATAACGTCATTATTTGCGTTTATTTTTGTCCCAATTTTAATGTAGGTTGGGGCTACACACACGCTTATAAGAAACATTTCAGTCTCCCTGTCGAAACTAAAACACCCCCATAATCTCACGAAAATAACAACTACACATTTTTAATTTGACGCTCTGCATAACGTTTTAAATCGGCTTTCATTTTGTCGTCTTTTTTATTGTAAAGTTTTTTGCCTTTTGCAAGTGCGATTTCAACTTTTGCCTTATCTTTTGAAAAATACATTTTTGTTGGAACAATTGTCAAACCTTGTTCTTTAACCTTCTTTTCAAATTTGAAAATTTCTTGTTTTTTCAAAAGCAATTTTCTAGTTCTTCTGCTATCAGGAACATACATTGTTGCCTTTTCAAATGGAGAAATAAAACAATTTAGCAAAAATGCTTCACCCCCACGAATTACAACATAACTGTCTTTCAAGTTCGCCTTTCCTGCACGCAAAGACTTAACTTCACTGCCAACAAGTTCAATGCCTGCTTCTGTAAAGTTTTCTAAAAAATAATTATGCTTTGCTTCTCTGTTTTCAGTTATTATTTTCATAAAAATATTATATCATAACTATTAAATTTTATCAAGAGTATGCCACAATTTGTTTATTTTTCACAAAACTGTATATTTTGCACTATATATTGACTTTTTTATAAAAACAAGTTATAATATAATTACAATTATGAGGGTTTAAACACCCTTGATTTGTGGAGGGATTATGAAAGAAAAAATTTTTGAAGTAGACAATTTTGTTAAAGATAATGATGCCACCAAACATTTTGATATATATCTTAAAAATTTAATAGATGAAGCAAAAGAATCTGGTGACTTTGTCTTGACCATAAAATTTAAATGTAGCGACGATAAAAATCCAAACATGTCTCACATGCCTTTAAAAATCCATGTTCCTATCATGGCAAAATATGAAGGAATTTTAGAAGAACAGGCACCTCAAGTAATCATAACATACATACAAAACCGTATTCAAGAAAAATATCAAGAACTAAAATCTCACTACACACCAGACCTTCAACATAATTTTGGCACAGATTTTGGTGATTTTAAGTTTTTTAAAGAGCTTGCTATTTGTAAGGGTTTAGACTTGGATGGATCATGGGAAAACGTAACTCAAAGATATATGAATGCTTACGATTGGTTGGTCACAGCAACTGAAAAACTTCATAAAAATAATAGAGCAAACAAACAAACCATTCAATATGGTCATCAAACCGTAAATCTTGGAAACAAGAGTCAAGATGTGTATATTTCTCACCCAATTATCATCAAAGATCCTAAACACTACGCAAACTCAAATGTTAAAGACGATTCATCTCATTTTGAAATCGCATTTATACATGATCGTATTCTTCAAGCTAATGACATGGGAAAACCAATAATTTTGCCTATCGCTTTCATGAAAGAAAATGCCAATATGGCAAATCCTTCAAACACATATTTCACAGTAATGGTGCCTATCGCACCACTTGCAAGAGAAGAACAATCTGAAGAATTGGCTAGAAGCACAAATAATATTCAAGCTAAAATTTTAATGCGTGAAGTTCGTTCACAAATTCAAGAATATTGCAGTTATTATTTCGATAACAAGTCGTATGCTGAAATTGACAATCTTGTTTCATTTATGTCTCAATTAGAAGTTTGTCAAGGGTTAGATGTTTATTATACTGAACGTGTATTTAAAAAAGCTTTTGAATCTTTAAAATCACAAGACCAAAAACCATCTCAACCTGGAGAATAATAGTTTAAAAACAAAAAACACCACCAGAAATCTGGTGGTGTTTTTACTTTTATTGAATTTCAAGTTGTTTTATTAAATTTCAAATTGACTTGGATGTTTTTTAAAGAAATCAAATTTTGGTTCAATGAATTTTGGCTTATAGTTTTCTTTGTCACTTATCCAATTATAAATTGGTTCATTTGCCCTATCCCAAACAAAAACTGAATCATCTAAATTGAGATAGCTAGCCACATTTTCAGTGCCTGTTGGTGCCACTGAGTGAAGCATAACCATTGCAACCTTTGCATAATGCAATGTATTTATAATGCATCTTTTTTCTTTTTCAATATCATTTGCATCGAACTCACGAGTCAAATATTTGTTAATATTTCTAAGGAAACTATCAAGCTCATACATACACATATGGAACTTGTTTTCCATCATGCATTTTTCAAATTTAACAAGACTCATTTCACACTCAAGCAAAACTTGTTCATCAATTTCACCATAAGGAACAACCCCATCAAGGTCTTTTTGCCAAGTGTAAAAGAGCGTTCTTAAAGTTCTGTTATAAACATTTGTAAGCAAATTGCCATCTTTTACAACAGGGTCAACTTCATTAGGGTCTGCATCTGGATTGTAAACCTTTGGATTAAATGACGACGAAGTGTTTCCAACATTAAGCGCCAAGAAATGCGCTCTCAATTGTTCATGTGTGTAATGATCAAGAAGTTCATCAGCCATTGGTGGTTTAATCTTTCCTGAAGAACTTGCTTTGTTGCCCATAAACAATGAATGTTTGTTTACAATAAGTTGACTTATTTGCAAGTCACCATTATCTGCGTCAACCTTTGGATTGTCAGTTTTTTGAGTTGCAAGCCACATTGCGTGTTGTGCTGGACCATAGAAATAGATGTTGTCTTCTCCAAGTACTTGGTAAACCTTTGCATCTTTGTTGCACCAATAGTTTTTCCATTCATCATCAGCATAACCGTTATGCTTTAAATATGCCCTTGTGAACGAAATTGGAGCCCACAAAGACTCTGGCCAACAATAGAATGTTAAACCGCCCAAATCGTCTCTTTCTGGCACAGGAACACCCCATGAAATATTGCCTGACAATCTAAATGGCACAAGTGTTTTTCCTGTTCTATATCTTATTGCGCCACTAGAAATTGGTTCAACTTGATCTTCTGGAGCAACTTCACATTTTTGCCACTCACTGGTTGATTTTCCTGACAGAATTTCACATGCTTTTTCACGGTCTTCAAGAGTTTCAAAAACAATAACAAAACTTGCCTTGCTCTTATCTTCAATCTGTGTGAATTTTGGAAGTTTGTCTGCGATTTTTTCAAACTCAGCCATATAGTCTTTTTTGATATAAATTTCTGGCTTTTTCAAAAACTCTTTAATTTCTTTTGTCACAAACTCACGAGTTGGTGTTTCTTTTTCAAGTTTTTCAATCCAGTCTTTTAAAAGGTCTGTATAGTTTTGAAGATTGAAATACCAGTTTTCAATTTTTCTAAGTTCAGGAGTTGTGCCTGTGAGTGTTGACACTGGATCGATTAATTGTTCTGGCAAATATTGGTGGCCAAGATCACATTCATCAGCATAACCCTTTTCACTCTTGCAACCATCAATTGGGCACTTTCCAACAACTTGTCTTCCATTCAAAAAACAATTTGCTTTTGTGTCAAAAAATTGATATGTTGACATTTTTGAAAGAGTTCCATTGTTATAAAGCATTTCAAAAAACTCTTCACTAACCTTTGTATGCATATCTTTTGATTCGCCAATTGCAGAACCTTCAAACCAATCAAGACCAATTTCATAATCGTTTAATGTTTTGATGTGTTTTTGGTTAAATTCTTTAACCATATCTTCAATTGTTCCGTCATAGCCATCTGCTTTCATTTTTCTAAAAGTTTCAAGCGATGGAGAACCATAACAATCGGTGCCCGAAACAAAAATAACATTGTCTTTTCCAAGTTTATCTTTTAAAAATCTCGTAAAGAAATCTGCATAAACAAACATGCCACAAACATGGCCATAGTGAAGAGCCTTGTTTCCATAAGGCATGCCGGCAGTAACAACTGCTCTCTTTGGAAATTTTGGTCTGTTAGCCTTCATTCTTTCTAAAACTTCTCTCATCTTTACAATATCCATAACACTCTCCTAGATATAAAAAAATCACCAAGCTGTAAGTTGCTTGGTGATATGTAAGTTCACAAGCAACAAAAATGCCTGTGTGAATAACACACAGTTTCTATCTTTGTTGTTGTCCTTTTACAAAAATATTACTCATGTGCCTATATTACCCCTAAAAATGGTATAATGTCAATAATTTTGCTAGATTTTTGTTAATTTGCCACAATTTCAAACTCAAAATCTTCAATTGTGTTGGCTGGCATTATATATTTTGTTGGAATAATCATAGCTTTAACTTTGTATTTTCCAACTTCACTTGGAGCACCCTTAATCACAACATATATGCCAAGTGTTTCATTATATTTATAATATTGATAATCAACCTCAAACGCAACCATATCACTCAGTTCAGCGGTTGGAGCTTTAGCAGTTCCATCGTAAACATATGAGTCTGAACCGGTCCATGTACATGTGAGCTCTTTTGATCTAGAATAAATCTTCCAAGTCAAAGAAATTTCAATTGAATCTTCTTTAATCACAACAGTTTCATATCTGCTATATTGCGCAACAGGAATGTATTCTAAATCTTCAGCAGTTGGCAACACAAAACTTGATGCATACGCACTCTTAAGTGTTATTTTTGCAGTTGTGACATATGTTGCACTATCAATCAACTCACTTGCACTGACTGGTTGTCCATCTTTTGTGTGTTCATAAACCACGTCAACTTGACTAGGCAAACCCATAAGCTCAATTGTTTTTTCACCTAAATCCATAAGTGTGTTATGGCTTCCAACCCATGAGCTGTTGTTATAACTTGAAAAGTTAATTGTTTCAATCACAACAATAGGTTCCACAATCTCCCACTCTAGTTCAAAGTAACCTTGCGCTTTAAGAGTTTCGTCTTCAAACTCATGATTTGAATCAAGCTTAATTCTCACCTTGTATTCACCCACTTCTGTTTGAGTGTCATTTTCAACAATCATAAAATCTCTATTAAATTTTTCAGATAAAACCACTGTGATTGGATCACCATTATATTCATATTCTCCAACAACTGTTGGCATTTCATTAGTAGCAACCTTTTTAGGCAAAATCTCCCAACGTACACTTGTTGTTTGAAATTCTGAATTAATCCACTTATAATTCATAATATCTAACAACAAAACTTCAATATCATATTCACCAGCGTTTGTTTGTTTATTATTTGAAACATCAAATAAGTTAGCATCGTAACCATGCATGTTTAAATAAGCTGTTATTCTGTTTCCGGTGTATCGATATTCATCATCAATTGTAGGAATTTCTAGCTCTGCTCTATTAATTCTCCAATTAAACACAATTGGTTCAATCGTTGAATTTTCCCATTGATAGTTGTCAACATCTTTTAGTTTAATTGTTGTGTCATAGTTACCTGCATTTGTAAATGTATAATTTTCCACACTCATTATATTCAAATCTAATCCAGTAAAATTCAGATTTTGAACGTTTGCGTTGTATGTCAATTCATCACTACCGTCAAGTTCAGGAATACTAACGTTTTTCTTTATAATCTTAATATAAAAATAAGTTCTCTTTTGGTCTTTTTCAAAAGCAAACTCATAAAGTTCGTCACGAACCACCATTCTGTCTTCATAAAATTCAGCTGGACACACATATCTAAAATCAGTAACCACCTTTTCAGTGCCGTCTGAATAACTTTCGATCACAACAAAATCTTCAGCTCTTGGCATGCTGTCACCATATTCAATCTCAAAAGTCTTTGTGTCTTCATCATATTTTTCAAGCAAGTCTGTTGCCACAACTTCAGCCTCAACCGAAGTGAGTGTGGCAGATGAATCACCTGGTTTTGCCGGGCTTTGTGTTGTTGGTGGCGAGTCACCATCACTGTCATTGTTTTTGCAAGCAGTCATAACTATGCCACATGGCAAAATCATAAATATAGCCAAAATTAACTTTAAAATCTTCTTTTTCATATTTGCTCCAGAGTTATTCGACATTATTCTACATTTTTCGTCGTTAACTGTTTTAATTATAACATAGCCACATTTTTACTCCAAGAAAAATGATAAATTATAATCAAAATTTTTTAACAGAAAAATCAATACTCCTAAACTATTGAAAAGTTTAAATAAATATGATATAATAACAATAGTGAGGTTTTAATTATGACGATTAACCAAATAAAAACCGCACTTGACGACTTTGTTGCAAGTGGCGGAAATGTTGATAATTTAAACAATAATGACAAACTTTATAGACAGATTAAAGACGCTGACATTTATGATGGAGACAGACGCCTTACAACCGATGAAAAGTTTAGACTTGCTGGTCATCCAAGAACAAAAAAACCAAATGCTCTTGAACGTGTTAAGGCTGTTATTGATGGATTTATTGCAAATGGTGGAACTTTAGAACAAATCAAAAAAGGCACACCTGAATACACAGAAATCAAAAACACAACAGTGTATCTCCCTAACAAACGCAGAGCAACCATGGAAGAAAAGTTTACACTTGCAGGCTATGAAAGACGCCCTCGTAGAGCGGTTAGTTTTGAAGAAATTAAACAACTTCTTGACGACTTTGTTGAGCAAGGTGGAAATATTGATGATTTAGGCGTTGATGATTATCGTTATCAACTGGTAAAAAACTACACAAACCGCAAAAATCTATATGAAAAGTTTGCAATGTTTGGATACACCAGATCGCGTAAAAAATCGGAAAGCTCATGGGATGATTTTAGCAGATTAGCACACCAATATGTCGCTGAAGGAAAAAGCTTGCATATTGAAAGAAAAAAGCTCCCTTTCTATGAATCTATGCACACTGCAAAACGTTCTTACTTTAGAAAATATGGCAGACGAATAACATCTAGAGAAGCTTTGGAACGTGTTGGAATTAAAGGTTATTCTGACATTTATTATGACTTTTTGCCTCTCTTTGATCTCGAAAAATATCAAGATTCATATGGCTATGTTGACAGCTATCGAAAAGACACAAACTTAAACGCTTGCATTGACAGATATGCAGAATATCTTGACATGCCAGTTAGTTTGGTTGTTTCACTTGTGGCTGACCAAAAACTAGAAAAATCATACCTGCAAACAGACACTCTTGCATTTATTTCTCAACAACTCAAAGAATATAAAGAAACTTATGATTCTTTTGACAATATTTCAAGAACTGACCCACAACTTTATAATCGTCTTTGCAGACTCAAAAGAATTGTAAAAACCGAATCAGGCAAACCTGTTTCAACCAGAGAACTTGTTGAACTTTTAGGTCATGACGATAACAACAAAACATTTAGAAACACAACCGAAATTCAAGAAATCGATTTCGAGCAAGACATTGCCCCACTTGTTGATTTTGCACATGCAAATGGAAACAAAATTTCAGCAAGGCATATTTCACCTAGCATCTACCGCAGGCTTTTAGACTACACCGCTCGAAATTCAACCAACATAACAAGCTTTTTTGAAGCCTTTGGAGTTGAGTATGAAGATGCAAGAAAAAATCAACTTTACACAAAGCTTTGTATTGACAAATTTCCTTATCTTCATGAAATGAAACAAATGCGAAACGAACTTGTAAAGGCACTTGAATTTAAGCATCCGGAATTCACAAAAGAAGAACGTTTTGAACATTACCTTGAAATTTGCAAGCGTGTTTATCAAGAATACAAACCATTAATTGAAGTGTATGGCTTAAATGAAGATTTTGATTCTTCAAAGCTTAAAGATTCTGAACCGTCTTCGATGGGAGAATAAATTTTTATAAATAAAAAAAAGGTCGAAATTTTCGACCTTTTTTATTTTTTATCTGCGACCTTTTCTGTTAGAGTTTCTACTTCTGCGCTCACCAAAATCATGTCTGCTTTTTTCATTGTGTTTATATTCTGCTCTTTCGTTTATATTCTCATCTATGTCTTCTCTGTGGAAGTTTGACAATTCAAAGTTAACATGACGAAGCACAACATCAACAGACACAACCCTAACCTCAATGCGTCCACCAATTTTGTAGGTTTGCCCCATACCCGAAAGCATATATCTACTTTCGTTATATTCATATCTTCCTTTTGGAAGCATGTTTACTGACACAAATCCTTCAACAGTGTTGTCAAGTTCAACAAAGAATCCATTTGGAGTAACCCCTGAAATGGTGCCTTCAAACACTTCACCAATCTTGTCTTGCATAAATTCGGTTTGTTTTTGTGCATCAACAGTGCGTTCAGCTTCTTCTGCTTGACGTTCGGTTGTGCTTGAGCGTTCAGCTGAAAGCGCAACAAAGTCTTCAAAGTGTCTAAGCTTTTTATCTGTCATTCTGCCCTCAACAATTTCAGAAATAATTCTGTGAATGGTAAGGTCTGGATAACGACGAATTGGCGAAGTAAAGTGACAATAGTCACGAAGTGCCAAGCCGAAGTGTCCCAAATTTTCAGTTTCATATCTAGCCTTTTGCATGCTTCTAAGCATAACTTTTGAAAGTGCTGACGAATAGTCTTGACCATTTGCTTGTTTGAGCAATACTTGGAAGTCTTTTGGACTTGCTTCTTTTCCTGAAGTGGCAAATTTGAGCCCCAAACTGCCAGCAAACGCCCTAAATTTAGCAATTTTTTCGCCAGTTGGAATTTCGTGCACACGATAGACAAATGGAACGTTCATATCGTCAAAATGACGTGCAACAACTTCATTTGTAAGCACCATAAACTGCTCAATGATTCTGTCTGAAAGTTCACGTGGTTTGCGATGAATGTCAGCAACAGTTCCGTCATCATTTAAAATAATTTCTGGTTCTGGAATATCAAAATCAAGTTGACCAGAATTGTTTCTGCGTGTAATCAAGATTTTTGCAAGGTCAGCCATCATAAACAGAGTTGGTGCAAGGTCTTTATATTGTGCTGTAAGTTCTTTGTCTCCTTGCAAGATTTTGGTAACCTTTTTATATGTCATTCTATAAGACGACCTAATAATGCCCTTGTGGATCTCGTATCCCAAAATCTTACCAGCAGAATTGATTTTCATTTCAACAGCAAGTGCAAACCTATCTTCATTTGGATTTAATGAACAAATTCCGTTAGAAAGCTCAACTGGAAGCATTGGAAGCACGTGGTCAGGAAAATAGACCGAAGTGCCACGTTTGAAGGCTTCTTCGTCTAATTTTGAGCCTTCACGCACATAGTGAGAAACATCGGCAATATACACGCCCAAATCATAGACATCTCCATGCTTTTCAATTGAAATTGCATCGTCAAAGTCTTTTGCGTCATCACCGTCAATGGTGATAACTAATTTATTTCTATAATCCTTTCTCTTTGAGCAATCTTCTTCGCTAATTGGTTTTGAAACGCGTCTTGCTTCAGCTTCAACTTCTTCTGGAAATTCTTCAATTAGGTTAAATGAACGAATGATAGATAGTGTTGTCACCTTTACATCATTAGGATCTCCCAAAACTTCTCTAACCCTACCCCTAGCCATTTTTATGTTAGAAGGATAATCTAAAATATCGAGCACAACTTTTGTGTTGTTTGGTGCTCCATTAACATCACTTGGAGCAATAAACACAGAATCTGCAAATCTTCTGTCATCAGGAAGAACCGTTGCAACTCCACGTTCATTTATGCTTAAAATTCCAACAACAACCTTAAATCCACGTTCAATAATTTCTGCAACTCTACCTTCTTCTTTTCCAGTTGCAACAAGTGGAAGGTTACGTCTATATTTTCTATCTCTTCCAGAAATGCCCACCTCAACCATAACAGTGTCGCCATGACAAGCATCATTCAAATTTGCACTAGAAATAAAGATGTCTTTATCTTTTTCACCGGTGCAAGGTCTTGCAAAAGCATAATCTTTGCTAGTGCCCATAATTGTGCATTTAACAAGTTTTGTGATGGTCTTTAATAAATAATCACCACTTCTAAGTTTTTCAAGCTTGCCTTGACGTGCAAGATTGTCCAATGTTTTTGCCAAGGTGCGTTTATCAAAACCATATTGAAGCCCTGTTGCTTTTGCAACATCGTTTAGACTAAATTTTTTCTTTCTCATCAACAATATGTCATTATAAATAGTTTCTACAAAGTTCATAATCTCATCCTTTTATTTCTATTCACTTCCTAATTTTTTAATAAATAAGTCTTCAAATTCTTTATAATCCAAGTATATCACAGAAAAATAAAAACACATAACATTACACATGTTTAAAATGCTAAAATATTCTTTTTATTATGGAATTTTTAAATTTTCATAACAAAATAATTTCTTAAATATGTTTCATATCTATAAAATTGACCTTTTTCGCTCATTCCAAGTTTTTTAAGTGACACTTTGCTTGCAATATTGTCTGGATGTGCAGTTGCTATTAGATATTTTATACCCATTTCCTTTGCAACCTTAACAAGTTCCTTATTAATCTTCAATGTATAATTATTTCCCCTAGCCTCCACAAGAGTCATACACTCGGCAATTTCAGCAACTTTATCATTTTCTATTTGAAGCAATCTAACAACTTCTAAAAAATCTTCTTTATCAAAAGAAAGACTTGAAATCGATAAGAGTTTACCTTTTTCAAACAATCCCCAATAAACAACCTTGTCAGTGTTAAATGCGTCTGCAATTTGTTCATTTGTTGGAGCAATCAACCATTCTTTTTCTGGCAAGTTTTTTATAACAGATTCAATTAATTGTTTAAACTCTTCACATTCTTCCTTTCTTATTTGTCTTATTTCCATATTTTTCACTCATAAATTTCAATTGATTTATTACAAAAAGTATACAATAGCAAAATAAATTCTGTCAAATTTTGTTTGTTATAAATTTTTGAGTTAATTTTTATAAAATCTTGACATAGAATAATTATGGTTATATAATGAAAACGTAATATTTATTTCGGTAGGTAAGGCTACCACAGGGATACGGGTTGCTGCCGTCTGCAAAAGGAGACTTTTGCTTATTGGTTGAACAGACTTTCTCGAACTTTAAGGGAAAACCTAATGCAACTTCACTGCCCTGCGGAGCTAAAGCTTGTACGGGTAATTTTTTTGAGCAATCGCAAAATTTCTTCCCGTGCAGTCCTGCATGGGATTTTTTTATGGAGGTAAACATCTATGAAAAACGAAATCTTGAACTTGTTCAACACTGAAGATTTTGAAGCTCTCGAAGACTTCATTAAGGGCATCAACATTGACGAACTTTCAATCGCACTCAGTGAAATTGACAAAGAAATCTTGGTTCAAATTCTTCCAAAGCTCCCTGCTGAAACATCAGCGGAATGCTTTTTAAAATTTGATTCTAAACTCCAAAGATATTTGGTCGACAACATCAGTGACCTTAGTTTTGACGTGATTTCAGAAGAAATTCTCGAAACTGAAAACGTTGAAGAAATTGTAAACACTGAAATTTTCAATGATATCATTTTGCAAACAAGCACAGATGCTCGTCACGAAAAACTATTGGAGATTATTGATGAAATCGAAAACAAAAAATTCACATCACTAAAGCCTATTTTGTCTGAAATGGAACCGGTCGATGTCGCAGAACTTTTAAATGACACCGACGATGACAAAGATATTTTGCTGTTTAGACTTCTCCCTAAAGACCTTGCAAGTGAAGTTTTTGCAAATATGGACCCTGACACTCAAGAAAATATCATCAAGGCTTTCACTGACCGAGAACTTTCTCAAATCATCAACGACCTTTTTGCAGACGACACAGTTGACATCATTGAAGAAATGCCATCAAACATCGTTCGAAAAATCTTGCGTGTTGCAAACAAAGAAACACGTGAAAACATAAACAAATTGTTAGGCTTTCCAAAGGATAGCGCTGGATCTATCATGACGCCAGAGTGCATCACCCTTCGCCCACACATGAGCGTTGACGACGCACTTAAAAAGATTCGCAAACAAGCCGTTGACAAAGAAACAATCTACACTTGCTATGTAACTGACGATCAAAAGAAACTCGTTGGTATTGTTTCAGCAAAAGACATCATCTTGCACGAACCAGATGACAAAATTGGCGATTTCATGCAAGAAAACATCATCTCTTGCCACACCCACACCGACAAAGAAGAAGTTTCAAACTTACTTGCAAAATATGACCTTTTGGCGATTCCAATCGTAGATAGTGAAAACCGTATTAATGGTATCGTAACAATCGACGACGCTATCGACGTTATTCAAGAAGAAGCAACTGAAGACATCAGCAAAATCACCGGTATGGCACCAACAACAAAACCATATCTTCAAACAAATGTGTTTTCAATCTTTAAAAATAGAATTCCTTGGCTGGTAATTTTGCTTCTTTCGGCAACTTTTACAGGTTTGATAATAAATTGCTATGAATCAACCCTAAATGCTCTCAGTCCCCTACTTTTTGCCTGCATTCCAATGCTTATGGGAACCGGTGGAAACTCTGGAAGTCAGGCTTCGGTAACCATAATTCAATCACTTGCAACCGACGAAGTATCCTTTAAAGATATTTTTAAGGTTATTTGGAAAGAAGTTCGTGTTGCAATTATCACTGCATTAATTTTGGCACTTGTTTGTTTTGCAAAATTGCAATTAATTGACAATCTTTTGTTTGGATATGACTATACAATCAAAATTTCAATCGTTATTTCAATTTCATTATTTGTAACAATCTGTGCTGCCAAAATTGTTGGTGCCTGCCTTCCACTTCTTGCCAAAAAGTGTCATCTCGACCCTGCCGTTGTTGCAAACCCATTCATTACAACCATTGTTGACGTGCTTTCACTCTTAATCTTTTGCGCCTTTTCAATTGCACTGCTTTAATTTTTATATTTTATTCGTATTTTTTAATATTTTTTAATATTTTTCAATATTTTTTACAACAAAAAAACACTAGCAAATGCTAGTGTTTTTTATTTTTAAATTAAACCAATTCAACAAGAGCCATTTGAGCGTTATCACCACGACGAACGTCAGTTTTGATAACTCTTGTGTAGCCACCTTTTTGTCCAAGTTCTTTTGCTCTTTCTGCATATTTTGGAGCAATGTCGTCAAAGATTTTTTCAATAAGTGGCATTTCAATACCTTGTGTTCTTGCTTCGAAATCAGCGAGTTTTTCGCCTTTCTTTCTTTGTTCTTGTCTGTCTTCTAAAAGAGCAATCATTTTTCTTCTAGCAGCAAGTTTTTTAACACCGTCTTTAGAAATTGAAACTTTCTTTTCTTTTCCATTAGCATCTAATGTAGTTTTTTCAGTAGTTACAACATCTTCATAAGTGTTTACAGCAAGAGTAATAACTTTTTCAACAATTCTTGCAGCAGCCTTAGCTCTGTCAAAAGTTGTTTCAATATGGCCATACCACAAAATATCAGTTGCAAGGTTAGATAACATTGCAAGTCTTTGGTCAGTTGGTTTTCCTAATTTTCTTGTGTCCATATTTTTTCTCCTTAATCTTCATTAGTCTTAAGACCGAGTCCAAGACTTTCAAGTTTGTGAATAACTTCGTCGAGAGATTTTCTACCAAGATTTTTAACCTTAAGCATATCTTCTTCAGATTTCTTGATCAAATCTTCAACGGTATTGATACCTGCACGTTTTAAGCAGTTGTATGAACGAACAGACAAATCCATGTCTTCAACGCTCATAACCAAGAGCTTGTGCACTTTATCTTCTTCACGGCTAACCAAGATTGATGAATTAGCCATATTTTCAACAAGTTCAATAAACAAGTCATTATATTCTGTCATAAGTTTAGCAGATAAACTTACAACTTCTTTAGCTGAAACAGTTCCATTTGTTGTAACTTCAAGTGTAAGTTTGTCAAAGTCTGTATTTTGACCAACACGAGTGTTTTCAACAACATAGCTTGCACGCTTAACAGGAGTATAAATGCTATCAATTGCAATGTAACCAATTGGAAGACTCATATCCTTGTTTTTGTCAGCAGGAACATATCCTCTGCCTTGACCAACCATGATATCCATATCAAGCACGCCATCTTCTTCAAGAGTGCAGATATATAAATTTTTGTTCATAATATCAACTTCGTCATCGTCTGCAATGTTAGCAGCGGTAACAACGCATGGTCCTTGAGCTTTAAGTTTTAAGGTCTTTTTAAAGTTTTTGTCATCAGAATCAATTTTTACTGCAAGTCCTTTCATATTCAAAACAACTTCAGTAACATCTTCTTTTGCACCTTTAAGTGCCATAAATTCATGATCAACACCAGCTATTCTAATATTAGTAACAGCTGAACCAGGAAGGCTTGAAAGTAGAATTCTACGGAGTGAGTTGCCAATTGTGACACCAAATCCTTTTTCTAATGGTTCAACAACAAATCTTGCATAAGAACCACCTTTTTCTTCAATACATTCAATTCTTGGTTTTTCGATTTCTAACATAAGATTCCTCCAATTAATTATTATTTAGAGTAGAATTCGATGATAAGGTTTTCAGCAATTGTCAAATCAATATCATCTCTAGCTGGAAGTGCAACAACTTTTCCTGTAAGTTTAGCTGCGTCGAATTCAAGCCATTTTGGAACAATAACTCTAGATTCTTTAATTGCAGCAAACAATTCACTTTTTGCACTCTTTTCTTTAACAGCGATAACATCACCAACTTTAACTTGGTATGATGGAATGTTAACTTTTTTGCCGTTTACAGTGATATGTGTGTGGTTAACAATTTGTCTAGCTTGAGCTCTGCTTGCACCAAGACCAAGTCTGTAGCAAACATTGTCAAGTCTTCTTTCAAGCAAGCTAAGCATAACTTCACCAGTTTTGCCTTTTTGTCTAGCTGCTTCTTCGTAGTAACCTCTAAATTGCTTTTCAAGCAAACCATAAGCTCTTTTAACTTTTTGTTTTTCACGAAGCTGAATCAAATATTCACTTGGCTTCTTTCTTGTTGTTGGGTGAACACCAGGAGCCCCAACTCTTTTTTCCATTGCACACTTTTTAGAAGTGCATCTTTCACCTTTAAGGAAAAGCTTTGTGCCTTCTCTTCTGCAAAGTCTGCAGTCTGCATTAATATATTTTGCCATTGTATTCTCCTTGGGATTATATTCTTCTTGGTTTTGGTGGACGGCAACCATTGTGTGGGATTGGTGAAACATCTCTGATCATTGTAACTTCAAGATCAGCAGCTGCAAGGCTTCTTACAGCAGATTCTCTACCATTGCCAGGTCCTTTAACATATACTTCGACTGATTTAAGTCCATATTCTTTAGCAAGTTTAGCAGCTTTTTCAGCAGCTTGACCAGCTGCGAATGGAGTGCTTTTTTTGCTTCCTTTATAGCCAAGTGCACCAGCTGAACATGCAGCAAGCGCATTTCCTGCAGCATCAGTAACAGTTACAATAGTGTTGTTGAAAGAAGATTGAATATAAACTCTACCCTTGTCAACTTGAGTTGTAATCTTACGTTTTCTTGTTGCAGTTTTCTTTACTTTCTTTTCTGCCATCTTTCTCTATCCTTCCTTATAACTATTTCTTCTTGCCAGGCATTTGCTTTTTAGCCTTAGTAGCAATTTTCTTAGGTCCTTTTCTAGTTCTTGCGTTAGACTTAGTGTTTTGACCACGAACTGGAAGACCAGCTTTGTGTCTAAGTCCACGATAGCTCTTAATTTCTTGAAGAGCCTTGATATTCATATTAACAACTCTTCTAAGTTCACCTTCAGTTGTTAAATTTTTATCCATGTATTCACGGATTTTTCCGATTTGTTCTTCTGTTAAGTCTTTAACTCTTGTGTCTGGGTTGATTCCAGTAGCTTCCAAGACTTTGTTTGAAGTTACTTTGCCAATACCATAAATGTATGTAAGGCCAATTTCAACTCTTTTTTCATTTGGTAAATCTACACCACCAATACGTGCCATTTTATCCTCCACAGATATTAAAATTATTTATTTTTTATTTATTATTGTTACGTTTGAAAAAGATTAAATCTTGCCGCCTTTCAAACGATTATTTGAATAGTTTTGTATATGAAAGATGATATTTAGCAAGCTGGAATGTACTTGGTTTACCCAAATACCATCTTCCATAAACAAAACCAAAGAGAAAACTAACCCTGAACTTGTTTATGTTTAGGATTTTTACTACATATGACTCTAACTTTACCGTTTCTCTTAATAACTTTCCAACCATCACACATAGGTTTTACGCTTGGTCTAACTTTCATTATTGTTTTTCTCCTCGAATTTATTTACTGCGCCAAATTATTCTGCCACGGGTTAAATCGTATGGGCTGATTTCAAGCTTAACGGTGTCACCTTCGTAAACACGAATAAAGTTCTTCCAAAGTTTACCTGAAAGGTATGCTGTGACAATATGTCCACCAGCAATTTGAACTTTGAATGTTGCGCCTGGCATTGCTTCAACAACAACGCCTTCTGTTTCAATTACATCATCTTTACTCAAGATTGTGTGCCTCCAAATTTGCAGATTTTTGAGCAGGTTCGCTCATTATTTAGCATTGACAAACATAATGCTTGTCTGTTTTTCAGCATTTGCAATTATATTTTATAATCACTAATTGAAAAAACCTCATTTCAAAATTGTTTATAACGCAAAAAAATGAGAGTTTTCCCCCTTTATCAATTATAAACTTTTATGAAAAATTGTCAAGTACAAGCCTAAATTTTGCTTGTATTTTTTATAAGAAATCCAACCGCTGAAACACTCGAGCGAAAGTTCAAGTGTTTCAGCTATTTGCGATTTCAAAATTTATTGTTTAATTACTCATTTATAAACTCTTTGAGCCCGAGCAAATCACTCTTTTCAAAGGCTTTGAGCATTTGTTCATAGCTTTGTTCTGGTTCTTCTTGACCATAAACAGTGATTACTTTTCCTTCTTTTTTGAAGTAGTCTAAAATTGGAAGTGTTTCGTTTTGATAAACTTCATAACGAGTTTTATAAGTTTCTTCGTTATCATCACTTCTAATTCCCCATTCACCACCACATTTTGGGCATTTTTCATAACCTAATCCCCAGCTTGTGTTGTAAATGTAACCGCAATCTTTGCAAGTTCTTCTTCCTACTACACGAGCAAGAAGTGCTTCATAAGGAACTTCGAGATTTACAACCACGTCGATGTCTGTGATTTTTTCATTAACAAACACTTCAAGTTGTTCTGGAGTTCTTGGGAATCCATCAAGGATGAATCCATCTTTTGCATCATCCATTGCAAGTCTGTTTTTAATCATTGCGCAAACAACTTCGTTTGGAACCATTTTTCCTTGGTCCATATAGCTCTTTGCCAAAACGCCTTCAGCATCACCTCTAGCGATACTTCCACGCAAAATGTCACCCATAGAAATGGTTGGAAGACCATAATCTTCAGCAAGCATATTTGCAAGAGTACCTTTACCTGCCATAGGTGCACCAAACATTAAAAATTTCATATATTTCTCCTTAAAGTTTATTTTTCAAAATATTAAATTTTTAGTGATTAGCTATAGAATGTTTTTATGTCTCTTCATCATAAGCTGAGCTTCAAGTTGATCTCTAAATTCAATTGCTACTGAAACAACGATAAGCATACCGGTTGCAGTGAATGAGTTTAAGAGTCCTTGGTTGCCGACAGCTACTGCAGAAAACGCTACAGATGGAACCAAAGCTAAGAATGCTAAGAAAATTGCACCAAATAGTGTTATTCTGTTTGACACCTTTTTAAGATAGTCAGTTGTTGGTTTTCCTGGACGAATACCTGGGATAAATCCGCCATGTTGTTGAATATTCAAGCTTACATCAGCAGGATTAAATTGAATTTGTGCATAGAAATATGCGAAGAACAAAATCATAATAGCTGTCAAAATGCTATAAAGCACTGTGCCTGTTCCCAAATAATTGAACCAGAAACCAGCAAATCCGCCACTGTTAGCATCTTTGCCAAAAAGTGACATGAGAAGTGTTGGGAATGTCATGATTGCAGACGCAAAGATAATTGGCATAACACCACTTGCGTTTACTTTCATAGGAATGTGTGAAGCTTGACCTCCATACATTTTTCTTCCCTTAATTTGTTTAGCATATTGCACAGTAATTTTTCTTTCTGCCATATCTACAAAAACGATAAGGAAGAATAAAACCAATACTAAAGCAAGGAAACCTAAAAGTTCCCAAAGATATGCTAAATCATATTGAATGTTTTTGATTGCAAAAACAATTGATTGAGCGGCTGTTGCAATAATACCTACAAAGATGATTAATGACAAACCATTACCAACACCTTGTTCAGTAATTTTGTCACCAAGCCACATTGTAAAGCATGTTCCAGCCATCATAACTAAGATAATAATTGAGCTTGTAAGCCACTTTAACTTTTCACCGAATATTGGTTGAACATAATCGCCACCAAGACCAAGAACAATTCCAAGACCTTGAGCAAGAGCTAAAACAAGAGCAACAATTTTTGTTATTATGTTGAGTTTGTTTCTACCCTCATCACCCTCTTTTGAGAGTCTTTCAAGTGGTGGAATTGCAACTGCTAAAAGTTGCACGATGATTGATGCGTTGATATATGGAGTAACACCCAACGCAAGCACTGAAGCGTTCGCAAGAGCGCTTCCAGTGATTGAGTTAAGGAGTGTCAAAATACCAGATGCATCTTCAGCAACGGCACTTTCAAACAAACTTGCATCAAGACCTGGGGTTGGCAAAAAGCAACCTAAACGATAAACGAGTAGCAACAAAAGTGTTATTATCATACTCTTTCGTAATTCGCGATTCTTAAATGCGCTTCCAAGGGTTTTGAACATTATTTTACCTCAATAGTTCCGCCAACTGCGGTAATTTTCTTAGCTGCACCGTCAGTAAATTTAGCAGCTTGAACATTTAAAGCTTTTGTAAGTGTGCCATTTCCAAGAACTTTCAAACCATATGGTTCAATTTTAGAAATAATATTTTTAGATTTCAAAAGTTCAGCTGTAACAGTTGTTCCTGCATCTAAAACTTCAAGCTCACCAACATTAATTGTAGTATAAACCTTTCTGAAGTTGTTTGTAAAGCCAATTTTTGGAAGTTGTCTGATAAGAGGCATTTGACCGCCTTCAAATCCAGGTCTTACACCGCCACCACTTCTAGCGTTTTGACCTTTGTGGCCTTTACCAGAAGTTTTGCCAAGTCCAGAACCGATACCACGACCAAGTCTTTTGGTTGTAGAAACTGCGCCTTCAGCTGGTTTCAATTCATGAATTTTCATGCTTGTTATCTCCTTATTTTACTTTTTCAACACTAACTAAGTGTTTAACAACAAAAATCATACCTCTAATTGCTGCATTGTCTGGAACAATATTAGATGAATTTGTTTTTCTGAGTCCAAGAGCTTCAAGTGTTCTCTTTTGTTTTTCGAGTCTGCCTGAACCACTCTTTACAAGTGTAACTTTAAGCATTTCAGCAGCTGGTTTCTTTTCAGCTTTTTTAGCTACTGGAGCTTTTGTTTCTGCAGCAGGTTCAGCTTTAACTTCAGCAACTTTTGCAGGAGCTGCTTTTGGAGCAGCAGCCTTTGCAGCTGTTGTTGCAGCTGGTTTTTTTGCAGTTGTTGTCTTTTTAGCAGCTGTTGCTTTTGGAGCAGCAGCCTTTGTTTCAGAAGACTTAACTGTTTTTGTTTCTGTTGTTTTCTTTGTTTCTGCCATTTATGTCTTCCTCCTATCTAATTTCATCAACTGTTTTGCCACGAAGAGCTGCGATTTGTTCAGCAGTTCTAAGAGCTTTAAGACCTTCAAATGTAGCCTTTACACAGTTTACAGGGTTGTTTGAACCATAAAGTTTTGTTGTGATATCTTTGATACCAGCAAGTTCAACAACGTCACGAACAGCACCACCAGCGATGATACCTTTACCTTCTTTAGAAGGCATCATGATAACTTTGGTTGTACCAAATTTACCGATGATATCATGTGGGATTGTTGTGCCATCGATGCAAACACTAATCATGTTCTTTTTAGCAACAAGTGTTGCTTTTTCAATAGCTTGAGTTACGTCAAGAGCTTTAGCAAGGCCGATACCAACTTTGCCGTTCTTGTCACCAACAACCATCAATGCATCATAACGAAGAGTTTTTCCACCCTTAGTTACTTTAGAGATAGCGTTAAGGTTAACCATTCTCTTTTCAAGTCCATCAGAAACTTTTTCTGGACGACGATTTTCTCTTCTTGGTCTACGAGCAGATTTGCCAGTAGATTCTTTTTTGTTTTCTGTTTCAGCAACAGCTTCTGTTGTTTCTTCAACTTTTACTTCGATTTCTTCTGCCATAATCTCCTCCTAGAATTCAAGACCAGCGCTTCTAGCACCGTCTGCTAATTTTTGAACACGACCTGTGTAGATGTAACCACTACGATCGAATACGACTTTTTTAATTCCAAGCTTCATTGCTTTAGCACCAATAGCTGCGCCAACTTCATAAGCAGCATCAACTTTTGTTTTGCCAGCAAGAGCTTTTTCTAAAGCTTTATCTTTGCTAGATGCACTGCAAAGAGTTTTGCCTGCGATATCGTCAATAATTTGAGCATAAATCTCATTTGTTGAACGATAAACATTAAGTCTAGGCATTTCAGAAGTACCCTTCAAAGTATGTCTGATACGAGAATGCTTAGCTTTTCTGATTTCATTTTTATTTACTTTCTTAAACATATCTTATCTCCTTACTTTTTACCTGAGGTCTTCTTAATTTCTTTTCTTCTAACGTGTTCGTTAGTGTAGTAGATGCCATATCCATGATATGGTTCGACTTTCTTAATTGCTTTAACGTCAGCTGCGAACTGACCAACTTGTTCTTTGCTAATGCCTGCAACCAAGATTTCAGTTGCTGTAGGACAAGTTACTGTTAATCCTTGTGGGATTTCCATATTAACTGGGTGTGAGAATCCAATATTCAAAACAAGTTTGTTGCCTTGAACTTGAGTTTTGTAACCTACACCGCTAATAGTGATTGATTTTGTGAATCCAGTTGAAACACCTGTAACCATGTTAGCTACTAAAGCTCTGTATAAACCATGTTTAGCATTTGTTTCAGCCAAGTTGTCATTAGCTACTAATAAAATAGCTTGTTTGCCGTCTTGTTCAACCTTTGTAAGTGAAACGTTGCCAGTGATTTGTTGTTCAAGTTTTCCTTTTGGACCTGTTACAGTAACAAAATTAGAATCTGAAACTTCAACTGTTACGTTTTCTGGAAGAACGATTGGCGATTTACCTATACGACTCATATCCTTTCCTCCTTACCATACATAGGCGAGAACTTCGCCACCAATACCAAGTTTTCTAGCTTCTCTATCTGTCATAACACCCTTTGATGTAGAAACGATAACAATGCCAAGACCACCAAGAACTTTTGGTAATTCTTCACATGATGCGTAAATTCTACGACCAGGTTTAGAGATTCTCTTTAAGCCAGTAATAACTTTTTGATTTTTATTAACATATTTCAAGCTAATAACAAGATTTTTGTTTTTGCCAGCATTTTCAACTTCGTCAAAAGCTGCAATGTAGCCTTCATCAAGCAAGATTTGAGCAATTGATTTCTTCATGATTGAAGTTTCAAGAGTCACTGTTTCATGTCTTGCTGTTTGAGCATTTCTAATTCTTGTGAGCATATCTGCAATTGAATCATTAACCATTTATCTTTCTCCTCCTATATTACCAGCTAGATTTCTTTATTCCAGGAATTTGACCTTTGTATGCAAGTTCTCTAAAACAGATACGGCAGATGCCATATTTTTTAAGAACTGAATGAGGTCTTCCACAAAGTGAGCATCTTGTATACTCACGGGTTTTGTATTTTTGTGGTCCTTGTTGTTTATTAATCATTGATTTTTTTGCCATTTTTTTCTCCTCGCTTACCTTTTATTCGTTAAGCCTTAAAAGGCATTCCCATGAGTTTAAGAAGCTTTCTAGCTTCATCATCAGTTTTAGCGGTTGTAACGAAATTGATATCAAAACCTCTAATTTTCTCGATTTTATCATAGATAACTTCAGGGAAAATTAATTGTTCTTTAATACCATAAGAGTAGTTACCTCTTCCGTCAAAACCTGTATTTGGGTCAATACCTCTAAAGTCACGAACTTTAGGAAGTGCAATAGCGATGAGTCTGTCTAAAAATTCATACATTCTCTTTCCACGAAGTGTAACTTTTGCACCAATTTTTTGACCTTCACGAAGTTTAAAGTTTGCAATAGACTTTTTAGCAGTTGTAACAACTGGTTTTTGACCAGCGATAACAGCAAGTTCATCAACTGCAATATTGAAACTTTTTGAGTTATCTTTTTCAGCACCAAGTCCCATGCTTAAAACGATTTTTTCAATCTTTGGAACTTCGTTTACATTTTTGTAACCAAACTCTTTAACAAGAGCAGGAACAACTTCTGAAAGGTATTTATCTTTTAATCTGATACCTGTTTCAATTTTCTTTGTTGCCATATTCTATTAAACTCCTCTTTGAGATGATCTAGAAGTTTGTGGTTTTTTAGCTACAGCAGTTTTTGTTGCTTTTTCTTCTGTTTTAACAGCTTTTGTTGTAGCTTTCGACTTTTTTTCTGTTTTTGCAGGTTTTTCTGCTTTAGCTTCAGCATCTTCAGCTTTAGCTACTTTTTTAACTTTTGCGTCTTTAACATATTTTGAATCAAGAGATTTTCCGCAAGAGCAAACTCTTACTTTCTTTCCATCAACAACTGCATGTTTAACACGTGTTGGCTTTCCGCAAGATGGGCAAACAACGTTAACGTTAGAAACGTCGATTGTTCCTTCAACTTTGATAAGTTCATTCTTATCTTGTGCTGTTCTTGCTCTTTTTGCTTTTGTAATGATGTTTACGCCTTCAACAACGACTCTAACACCATTTTTTGTTTTTCTAATTGCGAGTACCTTTCCCTTTTTACCAGAGTCTTTTCCAGAATTAACAAGAACGGTATCGCCAGTTTTAATACTAACTTTCATTATTCTTTATCCTCCTTATAAAACTTCTGGTGCAAGTGAAATAATCTTCATAAATTTTGGATTAGCACGAAGTTCACGAGCAACAGGTCCAAAAATACGAGTTCCCTTTGGGTTACCCTCATTATTAATGATAACTGCAGCATTGTCGTCAAATTTAATATAACTGCCGTCTTCTCTTCTAACACCTTTTGTTGATCTTACGATAACAGCGGTAACAACATCGCCTTTCTTAATGTTTGCGCCTGGTGTTGCAGATTTTACAGAAGCTTTAATAATGTCTCCGATGTTTGCAGTTTTTACAACAGAACCACCAACAACGTGGAAGCACATAATTTCTTTTGCGCCTGAGTTGTCAGCAACTCTAAGTCTGGTTTGTGGTTGTATCATAATTGCTTTCTCCTTTTACATTATTTAACTTTTTCAACAATACGAACTAAGCGCCATCTCTTATCTTTGCTAAGTGGACGAGTTTCAGCAATTTCAACTCTGTCACCGATATCGCATTGATTTTCAGGATCGTCTGCCTTTACTTTTGTTGATTGATTAAGTGTTTTTCCATAGATTGGGTGAAGAGCTTTTGTTTTCAAAAGAACAACGATTGTTTTGTCCATTTTGTTGCTTACAACTTCGCCAATTCTTGTTTTTCTTTCATTTCTTACAATTTCATTTGCCATATGTCACCTTAACCTTTAACTTCTGCATCGACTTTTGCAGTTTTTTTAGTTGATTTTTTAGCTACAGCTTCTGGAGCTTGAGCCAAGCCAAGTTCTCTTTGACGAATAACAGTTTTAACTCTTGCAATGTTTCTCTTGCAAAGGCTAAGTTCACTGCTGTTTGCCAAACTTCCAGTTGCATGTGTGAATCTTAAATTAAACAATTCAGCTTTCAAACTTGCAAGTTTTTCAACAAGTTCTTTGTCTGTGAGTGCATTTAATTCAACAGTTTTCATAATTATTCAGCCTCCTTTGTTTCAGGGGTAGCAGAATTTACAACTTCCTTCTTAACAATTTTTGTTCTGCATGGAAGTTTGTATTGAGCTTTCTTCAAAGCTGCAATCATCAATGCATCAGATGGACCTTTGCATTCAAAGATTACTCTGCCTGGTTTAACAACAGCAACCCAGTATTCTGGAGAACCTTTACCAGAACCCATACGAGTGTCTGCAGGTTTCTTTGAAACTGGCTTGTCTGGGAATACATTAATCCAAACCTTACCACCTCTTTGGAAGCATCTGTTGATTGCGATACGACCAGATTCAAGTTGGTTTGATGTAATCCAACATGGTTCAAGAGCTTGAAGACCATATTCACCGTAAGTAACTTTGTTACCTCTGGTTGCTTTACCAGTCATTCTGCCTCTTTGAACTTTTCTTCTTTTAACTCTTTTTGGCATTAACATTAGTTGTTACCTCCTTGCACTTGTTTTGCGAGGTTTACTTTACCAAGAATTTCGCCTTTATAAATCCAAACTTTAACACCAAGTTTGCCATAGATTGAGCTTTCTGCAAAACCATAATCAATGTCAGCACGAAGTGTTTGAAGTGGAATTGAACCAGCGTGGAGTGTTTCGCTTCTAGCGATTTCTGCGTTGTTAATACGTCCAGAAACCATAACTTTAACACCTTTAACGCCAGCTTTTTGACATCTAGCAATAGCTTGTTTCATTGCACGACGACAAACTACACGTTGATCGAGTTGTGCAACAATTGATTCAGCAACAAGTTGAGCATCAAGGTCAGGTTGTTTAATTTCAACAACGTTGATGTTAACTTCCTTTCCACCTGCAACTTTAGAAATTGCTGTTTTCATAGCTTCAACGCCAGCACCTTTTTGACCAATAACCATACCAGGTCTTGAAGTGTAGAGTGAAAGCATTACTTTCGAATCATTGCTTCTTTCAATAACTACTTTTGAAATACCACAATTTTTATATTTGTTATCAATAAATTCACGAATATTGTTATCTTCAAGAATGTAAGCTGCGATGTGCTTCTTGTCAGCAATCCAGTTGCTATCCCAAGTCTTGTTAATACCAACTCTGAATCCATGTGGATTAACTTTTTGTCCCATAATCTCCTCCTCTACCTATTAAGCCTTTTTCTCATCAAGAATAATTGTGATATGGCTTGTTCTTTTCTTAATTGAATGTGCTCTGCCTTTGCTTACTGGTTGGAATCTCTTAAGTGTAGCAGCTCCATCAGCATAGCATTCAGCAACATATAAATTAGCTTTGTTCATTCCTAAATTGTTTTCAGCATTTGCGCCAGCACTTTCCAAAACTTTAACTGAATATTCAGCGCCAACGTTTGGCATGTTTTTAAGCATAGCAACAGCAACTGTGTAGTCCTTACCACGAATAAGGTTAAGAACTGTTCTTACCTTTGATGGAGATACGCCAAGATTTTTAGCGATAGCTCTAGGTCTTTTATCAGCATTTTCAGCATTTTTCAATGCTCTTTCTCTTTGTCTTGTAGCCATTATTTACCTCCCTTCAAAGACTTCACACCAGCATGACCTCTATAAGTTCTTGTTGGTGCAAATTCACCGAGTTTGTATGAAACCATCTCTGCAGTAACATAAACAGGAACGTGTTTTCTACCATCATAAACAGCGATTGTGTGACCAACCATATCTGGAACGATAGTTGAAGATCTTGACCAAGTTTTGATTACGTGCTTTTCGTTAGATGCGTTCATAGCTTCAATTTTCTTCATTAGGCTCTCATCTACAAATGGGCCTTTCTTAACTGATCTACTCATATCTTTGTCTCCTAATTAATACGTTTAACCATAAGTTTATTAGTTCTATTCTTTTTCTTTCTAGTCTTATAGCCCAAAGCAGGTTTGCCCCATGGAGTCATTGGACCAGCGTGTCCAATAGGAGCTCTACCTTCACCACCACCGTGTGGGTGATCAACAGGGTTCATTGCAGAACCACGAACGGTTGGTCTAACGCCCATATGTCTATGAACACCAGCTTTACCGATTGATGTGATTTCATGTTCAATGTTTCCAACTTGTCCGATTGTTGCACGGCAAGCTTCAGGAACTTTTCTCATTTCGCCAGATGGCATACGAAGTGTAGCATAGCCACCTTCAAGAGCCATGAATTGAGCTGAGATACCAGCACTTCTAGCGATTTTTCCACCACGACCTGGGTTGAATTCAATGTTGTGTACAACTGAACCTACAGGAATGTTTGTGAATGGAAGTGTGTTACCAACTTTAATTTCTGCATTAACGCCACTTTCAACAACGTCGCCAACTGCAAGACCAACAGGAGCCAAGATATATCTCTTTTCACCATCAGCATAGTTTAAAAGAGCAATATAAGCTGATCTGTTTGGATCATATTCAATTGATGCAACTTTTGCAGGAATGCCGTCTTTGTTTCTCTTAAAGTCGATGATTCTGTATTTTTGACGGTTTCCACCACCAATATGTCTAACAGTAATTCTACCGTAAGAGTTACGTCCACCAGTCTTTTTCTTTGTTTCAAGAAGGGATTTTTCAGGAGCTACTTTTGTAACTTCATCAAATGAAGCAACAGCTCTAAATCTTTGTCCTGCACTGGTAGGATTTGATTTCTTTATTGCCATAATTTACTTTTCTCCTTTCCTAGATTAAGACAAACTATCGAAGAATTCGATTGACTTACTGTCACTAGAGAGTTGAACAACAGCTTTTTTGTAGTTACCTGTAAGGCCTTCAGTTCTTCCTTGTCTTTTAATTTTTCCGTATACATTAAGTGTGTTAACACTTGCAACTTTTACTTTGAAGATTTCTTCAACAGCATTTTTAATTTGAGTTTTTGTAGCTTTCTTAGCAACTTTGAAATAATATTTCTTGTTTGCGATGTCTGCATAACTCTTTTCAGAAAGGATAGGTTTAATAATAATATCGTGTGCAACCATTATTTGTTACCCTCCTCGATTTTTTTGATTGCGTCTTTTGTGATAAGAACATAGTCACTTGAAACAAGTTCATATGTGTTCAAAAGATTTGCAGTTGTAACGCTTACTTCTGGAAGGTTAGCAAATGCATGAATTGCATTTTGGTTAACGCCATCAGTAACAACAGTTACTCTTCTGTTAAGTTTCAATGCTTCTAAAATCTTAACAGCAACTTTTGTTTTTGCTTCAATGTTGAGTTCATCAACAACAGTGATGCAATTTTCAGCCATCATTGTTGAGATAGCAGAGATGAAAGCACCTCTTCTCATTTGAGCGTTCATTTTCTTTTCGAAATCTCTTGGCTTTGGAGCAAATACAACGCCACCGTGTACCCATTGTGGAGAACGGATAGAACCTTGTCTAGCACGACCTGTGCCTTTTTGTCTCCAAGGTTTTCTTCCACCACCAGCAACTTCAGCTCTTGTAAGAGTGCTCTTTGTGCCTTGTCTTTGATTTGCGAGGTATGTAACAACTGCTTGATGGATAAGTGCTTCATTGTATGGAGCCTTAAAAACTTCATCAGCAAGAGTTACTTTACCAACTTCTTGTCCTTCTAAATTTAAAACTTTGGTTTGCATAGTTAATTCCCCCTAGATTAAGCCTTAACAGCGCTGCAGATTGTAACAACAGAACCTTTAGCCCCTGGGATAGCACCTTTAATCAAAATAAGGTTTCTATCAATGTCGACTTTTGCAATTTCAAGATTTTGGATTGTAACCTTTTCAAAACCCCAGTGACCAGGAAGTTTGTGGTTTTTGAAAACTCTTGATGGTGTTGAGTTAGCGCCAAGTGAA
>JAZOTD010000015.1:0-29990 GCA_045657465.1 Clostridia bacterium
GATAGCATTGAAGATTTTAATGATAAAGAAAAAGATTTGGTGAATTTGAAATATATTTGGAATAAATATCAAGATATCAATACCGAATTTATTTCATGTATTGGGAATCATGATTTGCGTTCGATGGATTCAAGAAAAGAAGTTGAAGAGATATTTGGATATAGTCACTCAACATTTTCAAGAGATGTTAATGGATTACATATTGTTGTGTTAGGTACATTTGTAAATAATCAAGTTGGAACTGCTGAAGGTGGGATTTTTAAAACACAATATATTTCTAATGAAGATTTAGAGTGGTTAAAAAAAGATTTAGAAAAAACAACTTTACCAACAATTGTGTGTTTGCATTTTGGGGTTGCTGAAGATAAGATGTCGGGCAATTGGTGGTTTGAAAATTGCCCAGAAACAGCACTTTTAGGTAATAGAAAAGAATTAAAAACCATCATTGAAAAGCATGATGTTCTTGCAGTGTTTTCAGGACATCAGCATTGGACTAAACATATAAAAGAAAATAATGTTGATTATTTTGTTTTGGGGTCACTAACTGAAAACATTAATGAAGATGGTGTGCCTGATGGTGTTTATTTTGTTGTTGAATTTGATGGGGAAAATATTAATGTTAAAGTTCACCACATAAAGTTGTAGAATCACTGGAACTATTAGTGTTCAATTTAGTTATCATGTGCTCCACCAAATCAAAAAGAAGGCGAAAGCCTTCTTTTTTGTTTGTTAAAAAGTTGTCTTGATTTTATAAATATGATATCTTGAAAGTGGGAGTGATTGATATGATAATTAGAAAATTGGTGGCAGATGACACACAATGTTTTTGCGATTTGATTGTGAATATGTATTCAGATTTAGAAAATCTTGAATGGTTTTCGCCAATGCCTTATGATTATGACAATGTGAAGTCTATGATTGAAAATCCTAGATTTTATATCATTGGAATTTTTGAAAATGATAGGCTTGTTGCAGTGAGTTCGTTTGATTATAAATGTGGAAAATTGATTGGAAAAGTTGAATTTCCTAAAGACTGCAACACTGACAAGTTGGTTGAAATTGGGTTTACAATGGTTCATTCTGCATATAAAGGTCAAGGAATGATGAAACAGATGGTGAAGGTTTTGGTAGACAAGGCAAAACAAGATGGCTTTGAATGGATTTTTTCAAAAGTTCACAAAGACAATTTTGCAAGCTCAAAGTCATTAATCAAAAACGGATTTGAGATATGTTCTTCGTTTTTAAAGCATGTCAAAAAAGAAGAGTTTATAGCACTCTCTTCTCAAAATTTTTTCTCTGAAACTGGAAAGATTAATGCAGATAGAACATTAAAAAGGTTTGAAAATGATAGTGAAATTGTTGTGGATTATAACATTTTGATTATGAATATTGAATAAAAACAGACTATTTTATACAAAAAAGGAAAAAAATGATTTAAATTTGCTAGTTTTTGCTGATTATTTATGCTAGATTTAAAAAAACAGAAAATTTGGTAGGAGATGAAGGTATTATGAATATTGTAAATGCCATAGATGCACAAATTAGAATATTTGATAAGATGACACAAAAAGTGGCTTCTTTTAGTGGTTTAGAAGAAAATGAAATTTTTCAACAAATTGATAATGAAATGTTAAGTGTTTATGAGCAAGCACAAAAGCCAGCTCCAAAAACTATTGGTGGAGATTATACAAAAGAAATTTATGGTGATTCTATTGATCCAAGAACACTTAGTGAAGATGCTCGTCATGCACTTGCATATTATCCAAAAGCAAAAGCAAATTGTGAAGCTGCAAAAAAGAGATTTTTGGAGGCGGTTGAACCATATAAAGCACAGTTTGAAAACGCATTGGCTATTAAAGAAGCTGAATATAAAAAGATACAAGCTGAAAAATCTAGGGTTTATGAAGATAAGAGAGCCGCTGAAAGAGAAGAGAATCTTGGGATTATTGAAGAAATTCAAAAATTTGACGATTCTGAAGAGTTGGGTCAAAATTTAAATGTTAAAGTGGTTGTGCAAAATGGCAAGGGAAAATTGAAGGCTTTGTTAGATTTGCTTAAACTTCGTGAAGAAGGAAAATTGAACGAAGCAAATGAAGTTTTTGAAAATGATGAGTTTTATTCTGGAACATCTGAAGAACAATTTATGGCATGTGTAATGAGTTCTAAATATTCAGAAGAATTGTTGCCTGTTTGTAAAGACAATCATAATTCTAGAAAATCTGAATATGAAACATTTGAGGAACTAAAAAGAAGAACAGAAGAATTGCTTGAAGGTAGAAAAAGACGTCGCGAAGGCAAGTCAGAAACAGCAAAACAAGAAGAAGTGCCAAAAGAACAACAATTAGGTGAAGAAGAATAATAAATTAGAAGGTGAATCACACCTTCTTTTTTATATATGCATAAAGATTATGTTGGGGTTGATTTTTTGTTATGGTGTAAATTTGAATAATTTTTGAGATATGATTGAAATTTGATTTGATTTATGATAAAATCCTTATGCTATAAATTAAAAAGGAAGTAGTTTATTTATGTTTAATTTTTTAAAAAGATTGAAAAAGGTGAAACCAGCAAAAGTTAAGTCTTATATTGAACAAGAGAGATATTTTCCATGCACCCATCTATTTTGGGGTGACACTGAAAAACAAGTTCAAGAAGATGGTTTGACATTTAATTATTCGCACAGAGAATGTTTTTTGGGTAATTCTGACAATGAACAAGTTGCGGGATATGATAATAATGAAGGCTTGTTTGTGATGAGAGTGCTTACTGGTGAAAATAATGGTGGATTTTATATTCCAACAATAAAAGACGGTGACGTTATTGTGACTGTTCCACAAAAAGATGGAAAAGATGCAGTGTACACAATTGCAGTTGAAAATTTTGCAATCGGTGCGACTGGAAAAGAATGGTTTAAGGTTGATGAGATTCAAAGGTATCTTGACGGTGTTAATGCAAATCGTAAAAAATTTGCAAAAGACAAAGCGTTGGTTGAGGCTCAAAAACAAAATCAATAAAAAACAGCACTCAAAAATGAGTGTTGTTTTTTTGTAATTATAATAATTATTAAATCATAACGTTTTTGAATAATATAAAATCATTTCGCCATCTTCAACCATATTGCACACAAAGTTTTTGTAGCCAAAGTGATAGTAGATTGCAATGTTTCTAGATTCTTTTGATTCTGCACCAATGGTGATTATTTTTGCTCCGTGTTCTTTTGCATAAGCTTCGGCAATTTTTACTAGTTTAGAAATATGGCCTTGTCCTTCATATTCTTTATCAATTCTAAAAGCGTTGAAATTGAATATTGTTTTTCCGTCACAGAGTTGTGGTCTGTTTGCAACTGCTTTGCAGTTTGGTGACATGATGAGTGTTATTTGACCAACGGGTTCATCGTTTTCTACAGCTACAAATGTTGTGGCTTCACCATTTTTGTTATAGTTAATATATTCTGGTTTCCAGCGCTTCCAATTGTCATTATTTGGATGTCTGGCGATATCTTTGTTCCAAATTTTTTCTAAATCTTCTAAAGTTGCTACGCGATAAATCATAATAACTCCTTGCTATCTTTATGATAATATAATATCAAAATAACAAGTCTAAAACAATCTTTTAAGCATGAGTTAAAAAATAAGTTGATAGTGAGTTTGAAAGGTGTTATAATGATAATAGGAGATTATTATGGCTGAAAACAACACAAGGAAACGAAGAATGAATTTATTGCAGAAGTTTGGCATGTTATTAATTGCAATAGGTATTATTGTGACAATAACCGGATTTATTTTGCAATTTTCAGAAGTTGCATCAATGTCAATGTCTTTTAATTGGTTTGAAGAACCAAAAAGTTATATGTCTGTGATTTCAACGGGTTTTATATTTATCATTGTTGGTATATGCTTCAATATTTTCAGTGCAATTGTGGCTGCAAAAAATGTTGGCACTGACTCTTCAATCAATAATGTTGTTTCGATGTCTGCAAAGACTCAAGAAACACATGAACGAATGCGTCAGCCAGAAGAAACTTACTGCGATTATTGTGGAACGTTGCTTCATGAACATGAAAGAGAATGTCCTAATTGCGGTGCAAATAAAACAAAAAAATAAAATACATTGAAATTTACATATAAAAGTGATAACATATATATGTGTTATTTTTAGGAGATATTATGGCTGAAAAATTTTATATTACCACACCAATTTATTATCCAAGTAGAAAATTTACTCTTGGAAATTGTTACACAACCGTTATTTGTGATGCGATCGCAAGATTTAACAAACTTTTAGGAAAAGATGTGTACTTTATGACTGGAACTGATGAGCATGGTCAAAAAATTGCTCAAGCAGCTAAAAATGCTGGCAAAACCGAAATGGAGTATCTTGATGAAATTATCGATGATGCTAAAAATTTGTGGAAGTTATTGAAAATTGATTATGACAAGTTTATTAGAACAACCGATGATTATCACGTTGCAGGCGCTCAAAAAGTATTTAAACAACTTTATGACAAGGGCTATATCTACAAGTCAGCATATAAAGGAAAATATTGTGTTCCATGTGAATCATTCTGGACAGAATCTCAACTTATTGACGGAAAGTGTCCTGACTGTCACAGAGATGTTGTTGATCAGGAAGAAGAGGCATACTTTTTTAAACTTTCAGAGTTTGGAGACAAACTTTTAGATCTTTATAAAAACAATCCAAACTTCTTGCAACCACAATCACGTGTTAATGAAATGGTTAACAACTTTATCAAACCAGGTCTTTCAGATTTGTGTGTTTCAAGAACTAGTGTTAAATGGGGCATTCCAGTTGATTTTGATCCAAAACATACTATCTATGTTTGGATTGATGCATTATCAAACTATATCACTGGTCTTGGTTATGGCAGTGATGATGAAACAATATTTGAAAAATATTGGCCAGCAAATGTGCATGTTATTGGAAAGGAAATTGTAAGATTTCATGCTATTATTTGGCCAGCAATCTTGATGGCTCTTGACATTCCACTTCCAGAACGTGTGTTTGGACATGGTTGGTTGCTTTTTGGTGGAGACAAACTTTCAAAGAGCAAGTCAGTAAACAGTGTTGAATGCGTTGACCCTAGAATTTTGGCACCAAGATACACACCTGATGCTGTTAGATATATTCTACTCAGAGAAATTCCATTCGGTTCAGACGGAAACTATTCAACAGAATTATTCTTAAACTCAATCAATAGTGACCTTGCAAATAATTATGGAAACTTGGTTTCAAGAACATTCTCAATGCTTAAGAAATATGTTAATGGTGTTGTTCCTGAAGTTAAGGGTGAAGATGAAGAAATTGACAAAGATTTGAAAGTTTCTGTTTTGTCATTGGTCGCAGAAACCAAGAAACATATGGAAACCAACTTTGATGTTTCAAAAGCACTTGGTTCAATATTTGATATATTCTCAAAAGCAAACAAATATATTGAAGTGACAGAACCTTACAGACTTGCAAAAGACGAAACAAAAGCTGACAGACTTGGAAATGTTCTTCGCAATCTTCTCGAAGCAATTAGAATTGGAACAACTCTTTTATCTGCATATTTGCCAGACTGTTCAAAAACTGTTGGTGATGCTCTTCATGTTGAAGAATTTAAATTTGAAGATTTGAGCACATTCTACAAACTGGAAGCGGGTGACACACTTGGCGAACTTGCAATATTATTCCCAAGACTTGATGTTCAAAAAGAACTTGAAGAACTTGCAAAAATTGAACAATAATAAAATATATAATTAAAGGCATTGCGCTAGTCGCAATGTCTTTTTGTTTTGAATAAAATAAACAAGGGGTGATTTTTATTTCAAAACTAATTGTAAATTTGCAGGCAATAAAAGAAAATATAAAAGATACAAAAAGATTATTAAATAATAACCAAAAAATATGTTTTGTGGCAAAAGCGAATTGTTATGGACTGGGAGCAAAAAAAGTTTGTGAATATGTTAATGATGATGTTGATTATTTTGCAGTGTCATGTGAAGAAGAATTTTTTCAAATTCAAAAAATTGTTAAAAAGCCAATTTTAATTTTAAATCCTATTTATGAAAATATAACTAAAATTGCAAGGGCTAATGGTGAGATTTGTGTTTGCAATCAAGAAAGTTTTGAAAAAGTTTTAAGTGTTGCAAAACAAAATAATAATGTGATATACAAGATTCATATTGCAGTAAACACCGGAATGAATAGACTTGGGTTTAGTGATGAGGAAGATGTTTTAAATGTTTTTAAAATATGTGAAAAAGTGCAAAATATTTCTATTTTAGGCGTATTTTCACATTATTTTAATGCAAAAGATGATTTTTGTGCAAAAAATCAATATAAAAAATTTGAAGATATTAAAAACGAAATTGAGCAGTGTTTTGACACAAGTGGTGTGATTTTTCATTTAGCTAGCTCTGACGCGGTTGTCATGAAAAATGGTTTTGATATGGTTAGAGTTGGAATGAAAATGTATGAAGATATTTTGCATGAAACAATAAAACTAACATCAAAAATTATTGATTTTAAGTTTTTAAAGAAAGGAGAGTCTGCAGGTTATAATGGTGTTTTTGTTGCATCACGAAATTCTGTTTTAGCGGTGGTTCAAATTGGGTATGCCGATGTAATAAGCCGAAACATATACAAATATGGTTATGTTTTAATAAATAACTCATATGCAAAAATTGTTGCGGTTTGCATGGATTCAATAATTGTTGATGTGACTGATATTTTGTGCAAAATTTATGATGATGTGATTTTGATTGGAAAAGATAAAACAAATCAAATTTTTATTTGTGACGTGGCTAGGTGGTGTGATACAATTGGTTATGAGATAATTTCAAAGTTATCTTTAAGAATAAAAAGAGAATACTTAAGGTGAAATATGCAAATTATTACGGGAAAGTATAGAGCACGAAAATTGATTCCGGTTGATGCTGAAACCACAAGACCAACACTTGCGAGAGTCAAAGAGTCTGTTTTTAATTTAATTCAGGGAGAAATTGCTGGTGCGGTTGTGTTAGATTTATTTGCAGGCAGTGGTGCATTTGGCGCAGAGTGTATCAGCAGAGGTGCAAGCAAAGTTGTGTTTATTGACAAGGAACTCAAGGCAATCAAGACTATTAAAGAAAACACAAAAAACATGAATGAAAATTTTGAAATTGTGCATAATGATTTTGTGTCGGCATTGTCGCAGTTTGAAACTCAAAATCTCAAGTTTGACCTTGTTTATTTAGATCCGCCATTTAGCAGTGATTTTTTTGATAAGGCATTAAAATTGCTTCATGAAAAACATTTGCTTAGTGAAGATGCGGTTGTGGTTGTGGAACATGATTTGCAAAATGACTTGCAAAATGCTCCTGAGTGTTATATAATGAAAAAGTCAAAAAAATACGGAACTATTTTTATTGATATATTGATTTATAAAGGATAATTTATGGATATTGTTCAAATTATAGATGAACTAGAACACGAGTTTGCAAACTCCAAAAACTTTTTATGGAGCAAGAAAACACTCGTAAATATGGATAGATGTGCTTCACTTATTGCAGAGCTTAAGGCAAATTTGCCAGCAGCAATTCAAGAAGCAAGTTATGTTTTGTCTAAAAAAGAACAAATTTTAAACAATGCAACAGCAGAAGCAAAGCACACAGTTGCAGAAGCTGAATTTAGAGCAGAACATTTGGTGTCAAGTTCAGAGATTTTTAGAAAGAGTGAACAAACTGCAAAAGAACTTTTGGACAAAACAAACAAGAAATGCGAACAGCTTTATTTGATAACAAAAGAAAATATTGACAAAATGCTTAGATCAGTTGAAATGTATTTAGACCAAAACCTAGCAGTTGTTAAAAGAAATCGTGACGAACTTGAAAATGCAATCAACAACATAAAAGTTACATCACTTCAAGATGATGACGAGTAATAGACATAAAAACATTGAAAGAATCATATGCACACACTTTGAAAGAATAAAAGTGTGTGTTTTTATTTTTGCAGTTTTCAAAAAAGACATCATTTGAAGATTTATGGATATGCCTGAAAATGATATAATTCCAGAGCAAAGGGCGATTGATGTTGGAGATATTGCTTTTGAAAGTTCTTTTGCGCCACGAGTTACTTCTAATATGCCATAAAGTGAACCCTTTATAGTTGAGTGGTTAATTTTAAAGGGTTTTAAAATTTTGCATAGAATGTTTGAAAGTGATGAAATAACATTAAAACTATCTAAAAGTTCAGTGATGAGATAAAACATTGTTATGTATGCACCCACAACAAAAAGTGAATTTATTGTTTGTGTGATGCTGATATTTAAAATGTTTGTGGCTTTGTTTTGTTTTAATAACTTCACGTTGATATTTTTAGGTGTGTTTTGTGATTTGTTTTTTGTGAAAAGATTATAAAAAACGCCCATTAAAACGCTTGAAATAATGTGTGAAAGATAAATGATTATGCCAATTTTAAAGCTTTTGAACATGACCGAACCAACAGTGCCTACCACAAAAACAGGACCAGAAGTTGTGCAGAAAATTGACATTTTTTTCGCTTCAGTTTCTGAAATTAATTCTTTTTGATAAAGGTCTGCAATGATTTTTGCACCAATTGGATAGCCTGATAAAATACTCATAAAAAAGGCATAAAATGAAATTCCTGAAGTGCCAAAAAGTGTTCTTGAAAGTTTGTCAAATTTGGGAGTTATTAGAAACAAATAGCCAATTTCTGTCATAAGCTTTGTTAAAATCATGAAGGGGAAAAGCCCGGGCAAAACTGAATAAAAAAAGAGTTTAAGTCCAGAAATTGTGCCAGTGTTAAATGTTTTTGGATTGGATATAATTAGAATCATCAACAAAAAAATGATGCTTGTCAAAAAAGCGTCGGAAAAAGTTCCACCTATAATTTTTTTTGTCTTGGACGATAATTTGTTTGTAGTCATAATAAAATATATGTTAAAATGATAGTGTAAATTTAGGAGTGTAGAAAAATGATTGGAGATAATAGGTTTTTTCAAGATTTTTTTGACGGACAAATCATCAAACCAGAAGGGTTGAAGTTTAAAATGTTTAAAGTTATGCTCACATCTCTTGCTTCTGTTTTGGCGTTGGTTTTGTTGTTTTGTGATGTAATAAATGTGGCAGGGCTGTTGCTTATTGAATTGGGCATTATTTGGAATGTTCATATGAAACTTAACAATTTTGTGTCATATTTGGTTAGCGTTTTGGTTGGGTTTTTATATTTCTATTTTGCGGCAACCTACAATTTGTTTGCAAATGCACTTGTTTATATTGCGTGCTATATGCCATTTCAATTGATTGCAATCACAAAAGATTATGGTGAAGGCAGTTTTGTTCAATTGAGAAAGAAAATTAATGATATGAACAGAATTTTGTTTTTCATTTTCTTCTTTGTTGTTTTGGCGTTCACATCAATCTTTGCATCTGCAGTTGGTGGAAGATTTGTGCTTATTGATGCATTTTCGGCAACATTGCTTGCATGTTCGGCGTTGCTTAGAAATGAAAGATATGCTGAATATTATTGGTTTAGATTTATTGCACTTGTGTTAAGTGTTGCATTGTGGGGCATGGTTATTGTTGAATATGGAAACATTGAAGCAACTGCAGTTATTGTTATGTATGCTGTTTATATCATTCATGACATGGTGACATTGTGCATGCAAAAAACAACCTACGTAAATCAATATATGGTTGAAGTTGAAAAGACCAAAAAGATGGAAGATGAAAAACTTGTAAGTGAAAAACTTAAGGTTTATGAACAATCTAGAGTGGTCGAAACAAAAAATTAAGATTTGTTAAAAAAAAGAGTTAGAAAATTCTAACTCTTTTTTTGTGGTTACATTTTTTAATTATAGGTTGTTTTTTATGTGATTGCTTCACGATTTGCATATTCATCGATCAAAAGTTTTGCAAGTTCTTCAGGAGATTCTTTGCAATCTCTTTCAAGCCAAATTCGACACATTTCTTTGATTCCGGCGCCAAAGAAACTTGCGCGATAATATAAGCCAATTGTGTTTGATTTGTTTATATGCAGTTTGTTGCCTATGTTTTCAAGACATTCAATTTTGGTGTGAGATTCAGCAAAAGTTATATAAGGAATATTTAAGAATGCTTTGTAGAAATGTTTGTTTTCTTTTACGAATGTAAACATTTCTATAATTGCATCATTTGTTTGGCGTTCGCCATAATTAAAGATGTTTGCTGTGCCTTTTGCAAACTTGCTTTCAATCTTGACGATAAGGTCGTTTATGTCGTCATAATGACAATAAAATGTGCTGCGATTAATGTTTGCTTGGTCGCAGATTTTGCTAATTGTGATTTCGTCATATTTATATTTTTCAAGCAATGCCAAAAAAGCAGTTTCGATTTTTTCACTGCTCATTTTATATCTAGAGTTGTTTTTTATGTTCATAAAAGGCTCCTTTTTATTAATCCAACATAGTGTTGATTTTTGTAGTTTAAAAAAAATTTAGTTTGTTGTAAGGTCAAAAATAAATTACTATAATTGTTATTAACAAGTCAAGTGTTGGAATAATATTTTGACTTAATTTAAAGAAAGAAGGAGATTATGATTATGGAAGAAAAGAAAGAAAACTTTTTTAAGAAAGCTTTTAGAGAAATGGGAGAAAGTGCAAAAGCTCAACATGAAGTTGACAAAGCAAACTTTGCAGCAGCAAAAGCAGAAGCAAAAGCTAATTTTGAAGAAAATAGATTTACTAATTCTTTAGCTAGAGCAAAGGCACAAGCTAAGCAATCTTGGGATGATGCTCACATGAGCCCAGCAGAAAGAACTGCAAAAACAAGAGAAGAACAAAAGAAACAAATTGAAGAAGCAAATGCAAGAATCGCAGAAGCAAATGCAAGATATGAAGCTGCAAAAGTTGAAAAGAAGAAAAAATAGTCTTGGGGGATTATTATGAACGCAATAGAAATAAAAAGACTAAAGAAATCGTTTCGTGGAATGTATGCGTTAAATGGTCTTAACATGACTGTGCCTGTTGGTTCTATCTATGGATTTATTGGCGAGAATGGAAGTGGAAAGTCTACTACAGAAAAACTTATTTGCGGACATCTTGTTAAAGACAGTGGAACTATTAAGCTGTTTGGCAAAGATTATACAGATGCCGGAACGAGAGTTAAGGTTGGAGCACTTATTGAAAATGCAGGTTGCTTTCCTGGGTCTAGCATTTATATGAACCTAAAAATGCAATGTTTAAATTTGGGGTTTGAAAATGCTGACGAAGAAATTTCGAGAGTTCTCAAAATTGTTAGAATGGACGAGCACAGAGAACTCAAGTTTAAAAAATGTTCTCTTGGCATGAAACAAAGAGTTGGCATTGCAATGGCTCTTCTTGGAAGTCCTGCACTTTTGATTTTAGACGAGCCAATAAATGGGCTTGACACTGATGGTATGAGAATTATGAGAGAAATTTTGGTGGACATCACTCAAAACTATAATTGCACGGTTTTGATTTCTTCTCATATTTTGGGCGAGCTTGAAAAGATTGCTACACACTATGGCATTATTCGTGGTGGCAAAATGGTTCAAGAGCTCACCGCAAAAGAAATGGAAGCAAGAGCAAGAGTGTTTGTGTCATTTAAGGTGGCAGAGCCAGCAAAAGCAGTGACATTGTTAAAGAAGAAATATGCAAATGTTCGTGAAGAACTTGAATATGTTCGTGTCTATGACGAAGAAGATGTTGATGGCATTGTAAAATATCTTATTGATAACAAAATTGTTCCAAGTGAAATTAAGAAAAATAAAGTTGGTTTAGAAGAATATTATATCGAGCTTATGAGTCAAAAGGAGGGCAAGTAATATGGAAAAATCTAACAATTTGAAATTTGAAACCCCAAGTTTTGGCAAAAGAATAAAGGGTATGTTGTCGGTTGATTTTTATAGATTGTTCCACACTCCTTTGTTTTATATATTTATAGCAATTGCTGCGATTATTCCAGCGATGATTATTGGAACCACTGGAATGGAAGGTGGTGAAACTGCTGCGTTGTTTACTAATGTTTGGCAAGCGATTGCTGTTGAAAAACCACTCTATGTTATTGAAAATATTGGTCAATATGCAAATATGAATATGGTGTTTATATTTGGCGGAATAATGGTGTCTATTTTTATTGGACATGATTATAAAAGCGGTTACGTTAAACAATTGTTTACAACTCATGCAAAAAAACAAGACTATATGATGAGCAAAACTCTTGTATGTGCATTTGCTATGGCGTGCATGTGCGGAACATATTTGTTTGGCACAATCCTTGCAGGGCTTTTTGTTGGATTGTCTTTTTCAGTGAATTTTGGTTCACTTGTTTGTGCACTTCTTGGAAAAGTTATTATGAGTTTAGGTTGGGCAAGTCTTTATGTTTTCTTAAACGTTATCTTTAGAAAGCATTTTTGGATTTCAATCGCATCATCATTTTTCTTTGGAACTGGCATTTTGATTATTGGGGCTGCTGCAATTTTGGGTAATTCAGGTGTGTTGAACATTTTCTTGTATGGCTCATCTGTTTATGCTTGTTTGTCTAGCAATATTGTGTCAGTGCTTATTTGTTTGTTATGTTCTGTTTGCTGGTCGGTAATCTATAACCTAATAGGAACTTATATTTTAAATAAGAGTGATGTGTATTAAGGAGCGAGTATGAATGCAATAGAAATTAGAAATTTAACAAAAAACTTTGGTGAAAAACAAGCACTCAGTGGTCTTAACATGACAGTTCCTATGGGTTCAATTTATGGATTTATTGGTGAGAACGGAAGCGGAAAATCTACAACTGAAAAGATTGTTTGTGGACTCATACATCCAACAAGCGGAAGTGTTAAGCTGTATGACAAAGAATATACCGACCCAGATGTTAGAGCTAGTGTTGGTGTGCTTATTGAGTCTCCAGGATGCTTTCCGGGGCTGAGTGTTTGGAACAACCTTATGTTGCAAGCAACAAACCTTTCAATTAAAGATAAAGAAGATGCTGTTAGAAAGGTTTTGATTATGGTTAGAATGGAAGGTGCTGCAGGAAACAAATATAAAAACTGTTCACTTGGCATGAAACAAAGAATTGGCATTGCCATGGCGCTTTTAGGAAATCCAAAATTGCTAGTTTTAGATGAACCGATAAATGGGCTTGATGCTGACGGTATGAGAATCATGAGAGAAATTCTCACAGATATAGTGTCTACTGGTGCAACGGTGCTTATTTCGTCGCATATTTTAGGAGAACTTGAAAAGATTGCTACGCACTATGGCATTATTAGAAATGGAAGGATGATTGTTGAGATGACGGCTGAAGAGCTTGAAAACAATTGTCCAACATTTGTTTCAATTGCGACGAAAGATATGAAAAAGGCAAAAGAAGTGTTAAGCAAAAAATATTCTAGAGTTTTAGAAGATGAACAAAAAGAGAATCTTAGGGTTTATGATGCGACAACCCCAGAAGATGTGGTTAAGTTTTTATATGACAACGATGTTATTGTGAACGAACTAAAAACCGATAAGATTGGGCTTGAAGAATATTATATCAACCTTATGGAAAATGGGGAGGTGAAATAATATGTCAGTAAAATTTGAAAAAAACACCTTTAAGAAAAGAATTAAGAGCATGCTTGGTGTTGATTTTAGAAGAATGTTTACTTCACCAATTTTTTACATAATGGTTGGTGCTGCACTTGTTATGCCAATACTTATATTGGTTATGACATCGATGATGGATGGAACTGTTTCAGTTAACCCACAAACTGGAGAAGAAACAGTGATGGAGGGGTTTAAAAATGTCTGGCAGATTATTGGTTCTGTCAGCGGTGGTGAGCAATCTATGAGCATGGACATCACTAGCATGTGTAACATAAACATGATGTTTTTCATCATTGCTGTGTTTGTATGCATTTTTGTCGGTGATGATTTTAGAAGTGGATATGCAAAAAATTTGTTTACTGTTAGAAGCAAAAAAGATGATTATGTGATTTCAAAATCTATAACATGTTTTGTTGCTGGCGCTTGTATGATAATTGCATTTTTCATTGGTTCTATGCTTGGCGGGGCAATTTCAGGAATTTCTTTTGAACTTGAAGGGGCAAATGCATTTAATATTGTTATGTGTATGCTTTCAAAAGTTTTGTTGGTTGGAATTTTCTCATCAATTTATGTTTTTGCAAGTGTGTTTGCAAAGCAGAAATTGTGGTTGTCACTAATTATGTCTTTTGGCATTGGAATGTTGATGTTTATGATGATTCCAATCATCACTCCACTTAACAGCACAATCGTTCATGTTTTGTTATGTCTTGTTGGCAGTGGTTTGTTTAGTTTTGGAATTGGTTTTGGAAGCAAGGCTATTTTAGAAAAAACAAGTTTAATTTAAAACTTGTGATTTTAATTATTTGAGTTTGAGTGAAAAATATTTATAATAAAAGAGCAGTTATGAAATTAGATTGGAAAAAGATAGGATTAAATTTGTTATACCCGCATTTGGCAGTAATCATTTGTTTGCTGCCAATTTCTGTTGCGTTTTTAATTTTATCTCTTGTTTATTTAGGCACAGAATCGATTTTGGCAATACTGTCTTATCTTTTAGCATTTTATGTTCTATTGGTTATTTGTTTTAGAGTGCCTAGAATGATTGTGTTTTTCAAGACACTTAAACATGAAAACAAATATATTAAAAAATGGTTTTCAGATGTTAGGCTGAGAATAAACGTGTCGCTTTATGGTTCGCTTGTTTGGAATGTTGCGTTTGCGATATTTCAACTGGGGCTTGGTTTCTATCACAAATCGTTTTGGTTTTATTCAATGTTTGCATATTATGTGATGCTTGGTGTTATGAGATTTTTCTTGGTTAAACACACAAGCAAATATGAAGCAAATGAAGAAAAAGAGATTGAGATAAAAAAATATATTGTGAGTGGCTATCTATTGCTTGCAATGAATTTGGCGCTTGCGGTTATTGTGTTCTTTATTGTATATTTCAACAAAACGTTTAATCACCATATGATTACAACGATTGCAATGGCCGCATATACATTTGTGACATTCACATTCGCGATTATAAACCTTGTTAGATACAAGAAATATAAAAGCCCGGTTTATTCTGCGGCGAAAAGCATAACTTTAATTGCAGGTGCTGTGTCAATGCTTACGCTTGAAACAACAATGCTAACAACCTTTGGCACAACTGAAGGTCCGCTGTTTAGTCAAATAATGTTGTCTTTCACGGGAGTTGTGGTTATTGGGTTTTCAATAACAATGGCAGTTATTATGATTGTTAAAGGCAATCAAAATTTAAAAGAATTGAAATCAAAAAACACCTTAAATTAATTAAGGTGTTTTGTTTTTAAATAATAACTATTTTTTAATTTATATGAATAGAGTTCCAGTGGTTTTGTCAACGTTGTTTTCATGCTGTGATGATGTTGAATAAACACTGCTTGCATTTAAGTCAATATCAATGATTTGTTTTTGTTTTGAAGATAGGTTGTTGTAATCATTGTTGGTTACAATCAAACTTATCTTCTTTTTGTTATATGTTGAAATTAGTGTCTTTTTGCTTTTATTTATAGCTAAAACTTTTGCTGCTGGTTTGGTTGTTTTTGCCAGTTCTTGAACTTTTTTTGTGATTTGAAGCAGTGGATATAAAACCAGCTTGTTAACTCTTGCGGTTCTATATCGTGGAGAAGAGATGTTGTCGGTTATTTCTTCTAACGTTTTGAAATTGTCAGCCATTTTCTTAACTCTATATTCAATGCCTTCGTTGTAGTCATAATGTTTTTCAAGATTGGTTGGAGAAGTGGTTCTTAGCTTATGAATTACAAGAGTTTGAAAATTTTGCAAGTGTTGTTTTGTGAATATGTTTGTTATATTTGCATAACTAGGAATATACTTATTATATTCTTCATCTTTATGCATAAGTTCTCTAATTGATGTTGCTGACAAAAATTCATGCTTTGCGGTTTGGCTAACAAATCCGTTGTCGCATCTTGAAATTGCAACGGGCTTAATGTTTGCACCTTGGGCTAAAATTGCAGTTAAATATTCAACAGCCAAAATATTGTTTGGTTTGTTTAAAATTTCTAAAACAGAATCGTCATTTAAGCTTTGGCAAATGCTACGTTTAAGTGCGGTGTTGTAGTTTATGCCATTTTCAATTTCGTTTTTAAAAGCGATTTGAAAACGTGATGAGTTTTCATGTTTTAGTTTTGCAATTTTTTTCAAGGTTTCAAGGTTTGTGTTTTCTATGCCAAAAGCAAGGTGAGTTACGTTTAAATTTTTTAAAATTCGAATAGCACCAGTTGCAAAATTTTCTGCATTTGAGCATGCATAAATGCAAGGTAGTTCAATCACGGCATTTGCACCTGCAAGCACTGCATGTTTTGCACGGGTGTATTTGTCGGTTATAGCTGGAATTCCACGTTGAACAAAGTTTCCACTCATAAGACACAAAATGTCGAGCCCTGTCTGTTTTTTTGCTTCTTGAATTATATATTCATGGCCGTTATGAAACGGGTTAAACTCGCATATGATGGCACAAAAATTCATAAATACTCCTTATTTACTTGAAAAAACTGGTTTGTGTAGTTATAATATATTTTATTATAAGCAAAAATGCTTACTAATCAATAAATTTTGTTAAAAAATGGAGAATTTTATGTCTAATGTATTTGATGGATTAATTGAAAAAGCAAGACATACAGGAAAAAGAATTATCTTAACTGAAACAGAAGATAGCAGAATTTTAGAAGCTGCTGAAAAGGCTGCTAAAATTGATTTGTGCAAGGTTGTTCTTTTGGGTAGTGAAAGTGAACTTGCTTCTAAATTTTCAGCTGAAGCGCTCGAAAATATTGTTTTTGTAGACACAAACGTTGAAAATGAAAAAACTAATGCTTATGTTGAACTTCTTTGTGAAATTAGAAAGTCAAAAGGCTTGACTGAAGAACAGGCAAGAGTTCAAATCAAAGACAAGCTTGTTTATGCAATGCTCATGCTTAGAGCAGGAGATGCTGATGGTGTTGTTTCTGGTGCGATTACTCACACTGCTGACGTGCTTCGTCCAGCATTCCAAGTTGTTAAAGTTAAACCAGGTGTGAAGAAAGTTTCTTCAGTGTTTATTATGGAATCACCAAACGAAAATTTTGGTGAAAATGGTTTCATGGTTTTTGCTGATTGTGGCGTAAACCCAAACCCAACAGATGAAGACCTTGCAGAAATTGCAATCTTGTCAAGTGAGACCGCTCGTCAAATTTGCGGAATGGATCCAAAAGTTGCAATGCTCACATATTCAACAAAGTCTGGCGATGAAATGACTGATGAAAATGTTTGCAAAGTTAAAAGAGCACTTGCAATGGTTAAAGAAAGAGCTCCAGAACTCAAGATTGATGGAGAACTTCAAGCTGATGCTGCGCTTGTTGAATCAGTTGCAAAACTCAAAGCTCCGGGTTCAGAGGTTGCAGGTCATGCAAATGTGCTTATATTCCCAGACTTAAACGCTGGAAATATTGCTTATAAACTTGTTCAAAGACTTGCAGGTGTAAAAGCTGTTGGTCCAGTGCTTCAGGGTTTAAATATGCCAGTTAACGATCTTTCTCGCGGAACAACCGCTGACGAAGTTGTGCTTGATATGGCAATTACAATACTTCAATCAAAATAAAAAAAGGAAATAGAAAAATGAAAGTTTTAGTTATTAATGCAGGAAGTTCATCTCTTAAATATCAAGTGATGGATATGGAAAATGAAAAAGTTATCACAAAAGGATTGTGTGAAAGAATCGGTATTGACGGAAGACACACAAACAAAACTGATGGAAACAAATATGTTGAAGAAGTTGAAATGAAAAACCATAGCCAAGCTCTCAAGGTTGTTGTTGATTGTTTAATTTCTGACAAGGTTCCAGCAATCTCTTCTTTGAAAGATATTGACGCAATTGGTCACAGAGTTCTTCACGCTGGTGAAAAATTTAATGATTCAATTTTGATTACTGAAGAAAATTTGAAAGATTTAGAAGAATTGATCCCACTTGGACCTCTTCATCAACCAGCAAACATTGCAGGTATCAATGCTTGCACAGAACTTCTTCCAGGAGTTCCACAAGTTGCAGTGTTTGACACAACATTCCACTCAACAATGCCAGATTATGCATATAGATATGCACTTCCAAAAGAAGCTTACACAAAATGGCAAATTAGAAAATATGGTTTCCACGGAACCAGCCACAAATATATTGCTGGCGAACTTGAAAAACTTGAAGGTAAAAAAGGTAATTTTATTATTTGTCATATTGGAAACGGTGCTAGCATTTCAGCTGTTAAAGATGGAAAGTGTATTGATACAACAATGGGTTACACACCACTTGAAGGCGTTATGATGGGAACACGCTCAGGCGACATTGATGCTTCAGTTTGTGAAAGACTTATGAAAGAAACAGGCATGTCAATTAATGACACTGTGAACTATTTGAACAAAAAGAGCGGTCTCTTGGGTGTATCTGGCATAAGCGGTGACATGAGAGATGTTGAAGAAATCGCTTATTCAGATGAACAAAGTGAAAGAGCAGATGATTGCAGACTTGCTCTTAACATGCACGCATATAGAGTTAAAAAATACATTGGTTCATACTATGCAGCACTTGGCACTGTTGATGCAATTGCTTTTACTGCAGGTGTTGGCGAAAATGGTTGTGAATACCGTGAATCAGTTCTTGCTGGGTTAGAAGGTATGGGAATTGTTTTGGATAAAGACAAAAATCTCAAAAACTTTAAACGTGGCGAAGTTAATGTTATTTCAACAGATGATTCAAAGGTTAAGATTTATGTTATTCCAACCGATGAAGAATATATGATTGCAAAAGATACACAAAGACTTGCAAAATAAGCTTAAATTTATTTGTAAAAATATAATTGACAAAATAACAATCTTGGTGTATTATAATTATGCTTTGTTGATTAGGCACATTTTTTGTGTGAAATTAAATAAAAATTCGCAATCAGTTGATTGATGATAATAGGAGGGTTTAATAATGGCAGTTCCAAAGAGAAAAGTGTCAAAAGCTAAAGGCAGAAGCAGAATGGCTAACTGGAAAGCAACAGCCCCAAATCTTGTTGAATGCCCACAATGTCATGAACTTAAAAAATCTCACGTAGTTTGCCCAGCATGTGGTTACTATGATGGTGAAAAGAAAGTTCTCGTTAAAGCTGACGAAAAGAAGTAAAAAAACAACACCCGCAAGGGTGTTTTTTTTGTGATAAATAAAAAGCAAGAGAATTGTCTCTTGCTTTTTTTACTGCATTTGGTTTTGTTTGAGTTCATCAAGACCGGTTAAAATTTGGTCGCAAATGTTTGCAATTTCAGCCTTGTTTAACAGTTCGTCTTTTTTTGTGTTGCCATTAACATCAATGAAATAGCGACACTTTTTAAAAACAGGGTTTTCTGGTTCATTGAAAAATCCGTTTGTTGACACGCATAGGTCAGCATATTCAAAAAATCGGTCAAGATTATTTACTAATATATTATTTTCTTCATAATATTTGTTTTGTCTGTGTGAGTAGTCAACACCGGGATGCAAAAATACTTTTTGACCGAACTTTCTAAAAATTTCATCATGAAGATTGTTCATGGCTTCAAAATGTGTGTCATATGCGACCCATCTTAAAACGTCAGCGTCGTGTTTGCTTGGTTTATAATCTGCACTAAACCAACCATCAGATGCTGAAACATCTATAATTGCAGGAACATCAAGATTTGAGATGATGTCATATAATATTGAACTGGTAAATCCCTGTGATAAAACAACTAAAAAGTGACTCGAAATTCCATGATTATTTAAATCTAACATCATATTGCAATAACCTTCATAGAGTTGTTTATATCTATCAAGTTCCAAAAATTCATCATAAGCTTGAAATTTTTCAATAATTTTGTCGATAGATTCTTCTAAAAGTGCAACTTTTTCAGTATCATTTCTTGAAATTTTAATTTCTTGGTAGTTAAAAGCAAATCTTCTTTGAAGTTTTTTATACTTTTCAATGGCGGCAGGGGTGTTTTTGAGTCCATTGTTTTTCATTTCTGCCAAAAAATAAATAATATCGTCAACAGATAAAAGTGGCATACCTGTGCGCATCGCTAATTCTTCAGAAATTAAAGATTTTCCAACGCAACTTGGGCCAACCAAAATTATTGAATTGTCATAAATTGTTTTTCTATCCATAAGATTATTATATCATAACCAAAGCGTTTTGTAAATATCAAAAATGAACATATTTTATTGATTTAACACACACAAAAATATAAAATTTTACACATATTTGCTGAAAGTATTATAACAAATTTATTGTTTTTATTTTTGAAATCATTTATAATAATAATGAATTATTATAGGAGATTGTGTACACATGAAAATAGTTATTGACGCGTTTGGTGGAGATTATTCTCCAGAAGAGATTGTTAAAGGAGCAATTACATCAGTAAATTTGATTGAAGATGTTGAAATTATTCTTACTGGTGACAAAGCTAGAATTGAAGAACTTTTTAAAGAATATGGCTACACTGGGGATAGAATTGAGATTGTTCATGCGCCTGAAGTTATTTCACCAGATGAAACTCCAACAATGGCAATTAGAAGAAAAAAAGATAGCTCTCTTGTTGCTGGGCTTACAATTTTAAAAGAAAGGGATGACGTAATCGGCATGGTTAGTGCGGGAAGCACTGGCGCAGTGCTTGCCGGTGGTCTTTTTATCGTTGGAAGAATTGATGGTGTTAAACGTCCTGCACTTTCTCCATTTTTGCCAACTGTTAATGGCGGAAAAACTCTTCTTATTGATTGTGGTGCAAATGTTGACTGCAAACCAGAATATTTGCAACAATTTGCAATCATGGGCTCGATTTATGTAAAACAAATGTTAGGAATTGAAAAACCTAGAGTTGGTTTAATTTCAAATGGTGTTGAAGATCACAAGGGCAATGAGCAAATCCATCAAACATTTGAACTTTTAAAAAATACACCAGAAATCAATTTTGTTGGAAATATGGAAGCTCGTGAAATGCTTTCAGGCGAATATGATGTGCTTGTGTGTGATGGATTCACTGGCAACGTTGCAATGAAATCTGCTGAAGGCACACTTAACACTTTTATGACTGTGCTAAAAAACGAAATAAAAAATGGTGGAATCAAATCAAAATTGGGAGCATTAATGCTTAAAAAGTGTTTTAAAAACATTAAAGCTCATTTAAATTATACCGATGTTGGTGGATCTCCATTTTTAGGTCTTGAAAAGATTTTGATTAAATCACATGGCTCAAGCAAGGCAAAGACAATTTATTCATGTGTGCTTCAAATCGTTGATATACATAAATCAAACTATATTGAAAAAATGAGAGAAGGTATTAAAAATTCAAGTATAGCAGGTGAAAAATAAGTGAAAGAACTTGTGAATTTAACAGAAGTAGAAAAAATAATTGGTTATAATTTCAAAACAAAGAAAACGCTTTTGCGTGCCCTTACTCATTCATCTTATTCAAATGAGCACAAGGTTGAATCAAATGAAAGATTGGAGTTTTTGGGTGATGCTGTTATTGAACTTATAATCACAGAAAAATTATATTTTGAGTTCAAGGGCAAAGAAGGTGACTTGTCAAAAATAAGGGCTCTTATTGTTAGCGAAAAGCCACTAGCTGAAGCGATTGATAGACTGGGTCTTGAAAAATATTTAATCAGGGGTGTGGGTGAAAGCAAGAACGGAGTTGCATCAAATGCTGTCAAGTGTGACCTTTTTGAAGCGCTTGCTGGTGCGATTTTCGTTGATGGTGGAATTGAAGAAGTTAAAAACTTTTTCAACAGAGCACTTGGTGAAAATATTGAAAAAATAAAGTTGCATGGTTATGTTGATGATCCAAAAACCAAACTTCAAGAAATGCTTAAACAAGCAAAAATTGTTTATAGCACTTCAAAATCAGGTGCTGATCACATGCCAATTTATAAAACATCTGTGTTTATCAATGATGTTAAAATGGGAACTGGAAAGGGTTCAAACAAGCGAACTGCTGAAGAAAATGCAGCAAGTGAAGCAATTAATAATCTAAAAAAAGTATAGGATAAAACTTATGAATTTTGAAAAACTAGATATATACGGTTTTAAATCATTTGCAGACAAGGTTGAAGTTAAGTTTGAACCGGGAATCACTGCCATTGTTGGTCCAAATGGATGCGGAAAGAGTAACGTTGCAGACTCTATTCGTTTTGTTATGGGTGAACAAAGTGCAAAATCAATGCGTGGTTCGTCAATGCTTGACGTTATTTTCAACGGAACCGAAAAAAGAAAAGCTCAATCATATTGTGAGGTTTCGTTATTTTTTAATAACTCAAATCGTATGTTTAAATCACTTGACATGGATGAAGTTGTGTTGACTAGAAAACTTTATAAAAGTGGTGAAAGTGAATACTTAATCAACAAAAGTGTGTGCAGACGCAGAGACGTTGTTGATGCATTCCGTGAAATTGGTCTCGGAAAAGAAAGCTATTCGGTAATCGGTCAAGGCAAAATTGATAATGTGCTTTCAGCCAAACCAGAAGATAGAAGAAGTATTTTTGAAGAAGCTGCTGGCATTTCAAAATTTAAGGATGAAAAAGCGCAATCAGAAACAAAGCTTGCAAAAGTGAATGATAATTTGGTTAGAATAAACGATATTATTGCTGAACTTGAAAAACAGCTTGGACCCCTCAAACATCAAGCTGAAAATGCAAAAATATTTTTAGATTTATCTAACAGACTTAAAGAACTTGAAATTAACATTTATGTTTATCAGTATGAAAATTCAAGTGCAGAAAAACAAAAGATTTATGATGTAATAAAATCAATTGAAGAAGAGATTGATTTGAAACAACGCGAATTTGAAGAAGCGGTTAAAAAGTATGAATTTAGCCAAGAGCAAATTTCATCACTTGATGACACAATCAATATTCTTCGTGATGAGCTTTTGAATTTAACAGTTGCACTTGAAAAACAAAATGGTGAAATAAAGCTTTTCAATGAAAAGATTTCTATTTTAAAAGAACAAAATGAAAAATTGCTTGCACGTATTGAGCATAGCAACTACATTTTAGAAGAGAATAAAACAAAAGAAGAAAAACTGCAAAAAGACAAAGAAACACTTGCAAATTCTATTCAAAACAATGAAAATGAGCAAAAAACACTCGAAAATAACTACAAGCTCGTGCTTGAAAAGTTGTCTATCGGTGAAGCAGATGCTGAAAGTTTTGACAGTGAACTTTACTCAACGCTTGAAGCTTCAGGTGATATTAAGTCGCGTCTTTTAAAATACCAAACAGAACTTGAGGCACTTAAACAAAGACAAACTGAACTTAATCATGATAAAGATTCTTTTAATAATGATCTTCGAAATATAGAAGAAAAGATTTCTCGTGCAGAAGAAGAAATTGAAAAGATCGAAGAAAAAATCGACCAAAAAAATGAAGAGCGCAAAGCTGTTATTGAAGAGATTAATGAATTAAATGAAAACTTCAATGATATCGCAGAAGAAATTGATGAGTTGAAGGTTAAATATCACACCAGTTTAAGCAAATTTAATGTGCTTTCAGAAATGAAAGAATACAATGAAGGATTTGCTTTGGCAGTTAAGCGTCTTTTGGAACAAGTACACGAAGGAACTTCTGTTGGTGGCAAAGTGGTTGGCGTTGTTGCGTCACTTATGAAAGTGCCTGCAAAGTATGAAGTTGCCATTGAAATGGCGCTTGGTGCAAGTGTTCAAAACATTGTTACAAAAAATGAAGATGATGCAAAAGAGCTTATTGCATATTTAAAGAACAATCGTTTTGGTCGTGTAACATTCTTGCCAGTGACATCAGTTAAAGAAAGATTTGTGTCTAGCTTGGTTGAATCTAAACTTGAAATGAAAGGTGTTTGCGGAATAGCAAGTGACCTTATTGAATATGACTCAAAATATGAAAAAGTGTTTAATAGTTTGCTAGGTTCAACAATCATTGTTGATAACATGGAAAATGCTGTTGAATTTTCAAGAGCAACCAATTATTCAAGTAAGATTGTAACGCTTGACGGTGATGTTATTAGTCCACAAGGTTCAATGACTGGTGGTAGCAGAAAAGAAAACACAACAAACATTCTTGGTCGTGACAGAGAAATTGAAAGTCTCAAAAATGAACTTGAAGTTCTAAAGTTAAAGATTGATGAAAAAACTGCACAGCAAGAAGATTTGAGAAATCAGGCTTCTAAAAAATCTGATGAACTTAGTGCTAAAATTGATGAGATTCATGCCCTTGAGGTTGAAAAAGTTAAGCAAGAAGAACTTATTGATTCGCTTGAAAATCAACAAGACGAAACAGAACAAGCACTTGCTGAAGAAGATATAAACTTTAGTGCTGTGCTTGACAAAATTGATTTTGTTGAACAAGAAATTGAACGCATTTCTGCTGAACAGCAAAATGTTGATTCAAAAAAATCAAAGGCATCTGAAAGTAAAAAACAAGCTACTGACAACTTTGGAAAACTCAGAGCAGAACGTGATGAAATTTTTGAAAAATTGGGCGATATCAAAATTGTTCTTGAATCTGAAAGAAATGACATGAAAAATTTCGAAGCAGAACAAGAAAGATTGATGATTTCAACCGCTGAAAATGAGTTTAAGTCAAAAGAAACACTTTTAGAAGTTCAAAAGAACAATCAATCAATTTCAGAATATGAACAAAACATTGCAGATATTATGGCAACAAATGCCTTTTCTGCTAGTGCGAAAAAGGTTGAGCTTGTTCGTGAAAAGATTGCATCAGTTACTGAAACAAAAAAGAACTATCAGCAACAAATGAATGAAGCTGATGGAAACAAAATGCTGCTTGCTGGTGAAATTCAAAGAGCAAACGATAAAAAAGCAAAAGAAGAAAATAAGATTGTTAAGATTGACACTGACATAGAAAACTTGCAAAATCGCGTTTGGGAAGAATATCAAATGACTTATGCAGATGCAAAACCAATTGCAATTAATGAGTTTGATATTAGACAAGGTAGTGAAGAATGCATAGAGATTAAACGCAAAATCCAAAAACTTGGCAATGTCAATGTTTCAGCTATTGAAGATGTAAAAACAATAGCGGGAAGATATGATGACATGGTCCGTCAACGTGATGATATGGTTAAGGCGCAAGATGATTTATACACTATTATCAAAGATTTAACCACAAAGATGGAACAAAAGTTTAGTGAGTGTTTTGAACAGATTAGAAAGAACTTCCAAGTGATATTCAAAGAATTGTTTGGTGGTGGAAAAGCTGACATTATGCTTAATGATGAAAAGAATATTTTGGAATGTGGTATTGACATTATTGCAGAACCACCTGGCAAAAAACTTCAAAGTATAACACTTTTGTCTGGTGGTGAAAAGGCACTCACAGCGGTTGCAATTTTGTTCTCAATTTTAAAACTTCGTTCAATGCCATTCTGTGTGCTTGACGAAATTGAAGCGGCCCTTGATGATGCCAATGTTGAAAGATATGCAAAATATTTGCATCGCTATAGTGGTGAAACGCAATTTATTGTAATCACTCACAGAAAACCAACAATGGAACTTGCCGATGCACTCTATGGTGTCACCATGGAAGAAAAGGGTGTTTCAAAGGTTGTTTCTGTTAAACTTTCTGAAGCTGTTAAACTTGACAATTCTAACTAAAAAACGCAAAAATAATTAAATTTTTAAATAAAATACACGAATTTTATAAAAATGGAGTAATTTATGGGATTTTTTTCAAGACTTGTAAGCGGTCTAAAGAACACAAAAAAATCATTCTCTGAAAAGTTTAAGTATATATTTACTGGAAATGAAATTGACGAAGATTTTTTTGAAGAGCTTGAATTTATTTTAATTTCAGCAGACATAGGCACAAGCACAACTGAAGAAATTTTAGATGCACTAAGGACTGAAATTAAAGAAAGAAAAATCAAAAAGACTGAAGAGTCAAAAGAAGTCTTGAAAGAAATCATGACCAATATTTTAAGCTATAATGAATGTGAAGAATATTCTTATCCTCTTGCAATTATGATTGTTGGTGTTAATGGTGTTGGAAAAACCACAACCATTGGAAAACTTGCAAAAAAGTTTTCTGATGCCGGCAAAAAAGTTGTTATTGCAGGAGCTGACACATTTAGAGCTGCAGCTGGTGACCAGCTTAAAGTTTGGGCTGACAAGGTTAAAGCAAAATATGTTTCTGGCGAGCAGGGGGCTGATGCATCAGCAGTTGTGTTTGATGCAATTTCTTCAGCAAAAGCAAAAAATGCTGATGTTTTGTTGATTGACACAGCTGGACGTCTTCACAACAAAGTAAATTTGATGGAAGAATTAAAAAAGATTGGCAAGGTTGTTTCACGTGAATGGCCAGAGGCTGAATATCACAAACTTATTGTGGTTGATGGAACAACGGGTCAAAATTCAATCAATCAAGTTCAAATGTTTAATGAGGCAGTGGAGCTCACCGATATTGCTGTCACAAAACTTGATGGAACTAGCAAAGCTGGTTTTGTGGTTGGGCTTGCAAATGACTATGACATGGCAATAAGATATATTGGTGTTGGTGAAACTGCAGAAGATCTTTTAGAGTTTGACCCAAAAGAATTTGTAGATGCTATATTTGAATAAAAAAAGGCACACAATTTTAGTTGTGTGCTTTTTTTGTGTTATTTATTAAAAATTTTTGTCGATTTCAACGGCTGTTTCTAAAATAAGAGAAATAATTTTTCGCTTTTCATCATTTATTCCATTATCAATTAAGCTTCTCGGGTCATACTTTTCACTGGCTAAATTGTCTGCGGCATAAAGGATTTGCGCAAAGTTTACGTTTCTAAATTTTGCAACGCTGGCAAGTGAAGCACATTCCATTTCGACTGTTATTGCGCCTTGTTTTTTTCTGAGCTCGACTTTAGATTTTGTTTCTCTAAAAATCGCATCAGTTGTCCAAGTTTTGCCTTTTGTGTAGTGAATATTATTTTTCTTCATTGTTGATTCAATAACAGCTACAAGCTTTGGATCAATTTCAAGTTCATCAGATTCTGGAAGATAATGATAGCTTGTGCCTTCGTCACGAATTGCGCTTGTTGGAATTATTATTGACAAGTCTTTAATTGAATTGTCAAGACATCCGCAATTTCCTGAAAGTAACAAAGTTTTTGCACCCATTACTATAACTTCTTCAAAAAATGGAGCAGAAGCTGGGCCGCCAACTGGTGATTGGTATAGTGCTAGAGAAGTTCCATTGATGTTTAATTTATAAACAGGAAAATCTTTGGTTGCGTTTGTTATTGTTGTTATTATTTCGGGGTTTAAGGTTTTGACAATTTCTTCAATTAACGTTTTTGAAAATATTGAAATCGCTGTTTTTGGAAAGTTTTCAATTGGTTTATGAATAAGGTCTGGGTTAATTACTGCATCTTTGCAGTTGTCGTATTCTGTTAATAACATAAGATTCTCCTCAAGTTTAATGATAATGTAATTATAACAAAGGCTAAAATTATTTGCAACTTTATATTTTTATCACAAAAACCATTGACAATGACTTTGTTTTGTTATATACTATGTAAAGTAAAAATGCTTTACAAAGGAAATTTGTTATGCAAATTGAAGAGTTGAATGTTTATACAAAACTATTTGATGTTTATGGCAAATTGTTATCAAAAAAACAGTTTGATGTGATGGATAAGTTTTTAAACTTAGACATTGGTGAGTCTGAACTTGCCCAGATGCAAGGAGAGTCAAGACAATCTGTTCATGATGCAATTTCAAAAGCAAAAAAACAACTCTTGGAATTTGAAGAAAAGTGTGGTATTATTAAGTCACATGATAATATCAAAACAAGATTGACCGAAGCTAAAGCGTTGTTACTAGATAGACCGCAAGCAAAAGAAGTTATTGATGATGTCATAAATTCTATTTAAGGAGATTGAATCGTGGGTTTATTTGAATCACTTGGCGACAGATTAAATCATATATTTTCAAAACTCACTAAGCATGGCAAACTTACTGAACTTGAAATCAAGCAGGCAATGCGTGAAGTTCGTGTGGCGTTGCTTGAAGCTGACGTAAATTTTTTGGTTGCAAAAGATTTTATTGCTAAGGTGTCTGAAAAGGCCGTTGGTGAAGAAATTTTAAACAGTTTAACCCCAGGTCAACAAGTTATTAAGATTGTTCGTGATGAGCTTGTTAGTTTGATGGGTGAAACCAATGCAAAACTTGAAATTGCATCAAATCCGCCAACAATCATTATGATGTGTGGTCTTCAAGGTGCCGGCAAAACCACAATGTCTGGAAAACTTGGTTTTATGCTTAGAAAACAAGGAAAAAAACCATTGCTTGTTGCATGTGACATATATCGTCCTGCAGCAATTAACCAGCTTAAAATTGGGGCGTCAAATGCGGGGGTTGACTTTTTTGAAAAAGGAACAATAAGCCCTGTTAAAATTGCAGAAGCTGCAATTGAACATGCTAAACGAATGGGCAATGATGTTGTTATTTTGGACACTGCTGGTCGTCTTCAAATTAATGACGAACTCATGAAAGAGCTTGAAGAAATTAAAAAGAAAGTTGCTCCAACTGAAATATTGCTCACAATTGATGCAATGACAGGTCAAGAATCTGTTAATGTTGCAAAAGAATTTAATGATCGACTTGAAATCACAGGTGTTATCGTTACAAAGCTTGATGGTGACACTCGTGGTGGTGTTGCACTTTCAGTTAAGGCGGTTACCGGAAAACCAATTAAGTTTTGCGGTGTGGGTGAAAAGATTGGTGATATTGAACCATTCCACCCAGACAGAATGGCGTCAAGAATTTTGGGTATGGGTGATGTGCTTTCACTTATTGACAAGGCTCAAGCAAATCTTGATGAAGCAGAAATGAAAAAGGTTGAAGCAAATATTCGAAAGAACACCTTTACATTTGAAGATTTCTTGATTCAATTTGAACAGATTGGAAAAATGGGAAACCTTGCAGACCTTGTTAGCATGATTCCTGGAGCTGGTTCAAAGTTCAAGGTTGGTGATGTTGATGAAACAAGACTTAAAAAATATAAAGCAATCATTCAATCAATGACCAAGAAAGAAAGACTTAATCCAGATGTGATTAAGGCTAGCAACAAAAAACGAATTGCAGAAGGCAGTGCAACAACTATTCAAGATGTTAATCAGTTAATGAAGCAATTTGAACAAACCAAACAAATGATGAAGAATATGAATAATGGAAAACTTCAAAAGATGTTTGGAAGAAATTTTAAATTTTAATGCTCATAACAGCAAATGCTGTGATGATAAATAAAAAACAATCGGAGGAAAAAATAATGGCAGTTAAAATGAGACTTACAAGAATGGGTGATAAAAAATCTCCTTTTTATCGTATCGTAGTTGCTGATTCTAGAGTTGCTAGAGATGCTAAATACATCGATTTGATTGGAACATACAACCCAATCGCTAACCCAGAAGAAGTTAAAATCGACGTTGAAAAAGCTCAACAATGGATTAAGAATGGTGCTCAACCAACAGAAACTGTAAAAGCTCTTTTGGTAAAATCTGGTGCTATCGAATCAAAAAAATCTAAATAAATTTGGCGGTGCTTATGAAAGAGTTAGTTGAATTTATTGTAAAAAATCTTGTAAGCAATCCAGAAGCCGTTGAAGTTAGAGAAGAAGCAAAAGACAGAGAAACTGTTTACATTGTCCACATTGCAGAAGAAGATTTTGGTAAAATCATTGGAAGAAGTGGAAAGGTTGCAACAGCAATTAGAACAGTTGTTAGAACATCTGCTAAAAAGAACGGCAAACATGTGTTTGTTAAATTTGAAAAATAAGGCTCAATGCCTTATTTTTTTTGTGTTTATTTATTGATATTATTTATGTTTTGTGATATCATAATGCTGTATAAGGGGGAATTATATATGGCAAGTTATATTGTTCGTGACATCAATGCTGTTACAAAAAGAATGGAAGAGG